>NZ_BAJQ01000047.1 GCF_000613785.1 Segatella oulorum JCM 14966
GGGGGATTTTTCAATTTCCAAACTGAAACACGTTAGTCCCGGGGGGATTTTTCAATTTCCAAACTGAAACACGTTAGTCCCCGGGGGGATTTTTCAATTTCTAAACTGAAACACGTTAGTCCCCGGGGGGCTAATCAATTTTCGAACAGAAACACATTAGTCCCCGGGGATGTTCTACTGAAAACGAAAACGGGAGCATTCCGGCTGGAACACTCCCGCTTGTTGTGCGGTGCGATGGCACACTTATTTCTTGATGTTGGCCTCTTGCAGTCCGTAGTGTTTCTTCTTGTCGAACGCCAGCAGGGCAAACGCCAGCAGGATGGCCATGATGCCGCAGCTCATGAACAGCATCTCCATGCGGCTAAACGTGGGGTCGGCCTCGTTGAGCTTGCCAATGGCTACGGGGAAAAGGCTCAAACCGATGTTCTGAATGAAGAAGATGATGGCATAGGCCGAACCTAAGAGTTTCAGCGGAATGATTTTGGGCACGCTGGGCCACATGGCTGAGGGCACCAGCGAAAAGGCTACGCCCAAAATAATCATCATCACCACGGCAAACCAACCGACGGGCAGCAGATGGAGCATGAAAATGCAGTGAACCAAAGCCAGCATGGTGCTGCCGATGAGCATGAGGGTTACGCCTTTTCCGATTTTGTCGTAGATGATGCCGAAAATGGGCGTGAGGGCAATAGTGCCTAAGGGGAGCAGGCCAGGCAATGTGCCTGCAAACTGTGCGGGCACATGATAGTTGGCTACCATGAGCTTGGTTGCAAATTTCAAGAAGGGGAACACGCCTCCATAAAACATCAGGCAGAGCAATGCAATGCACCAGAACCCGGGGTTAGTGAATATAAACTTCAAATCGGCAAAGTGGAACCCTTCGTCGTCAGCGTTGTGCTGCGTCTCGGCATCTATAGCAGCGGCCGAAGCGTCGAGCTTTTTGTCCATCACGGTGTAGACAATAAACGCCAAAAGCCCCACGATGAGCAGCACGGCACCCAACAAGACGGGGGCACTCACGCGGTTGCCAAAGGCGCGTGCCACGGGCAAGGAGAAGCTCATGGCTGCAAAAGTGCCCAAACGGGCTAAGCCCACTTGCACGCCCATGGCCAATGCCAGCTCGTGACCGGTGAACCATTTGGTGATGACTTTGGACACGGTGATGCCGCATATTTCGCATCCTACTCCGAAAATGGCAAAGCCTAAGCAGGCCACGGCGGCCGACATGGGCAAAGCGAATGTGCCAAGGGTGAACTGCTATCGCCAAAATCGACCGAAACGCCGACATATTTAATCAACACCCCAATAACCATGAGGCTGCAAGCCATGGTGCCAGTGAATCGGATGCCCATCTTGTCGAGGATAATTCCGCCGAAGAAGAGCATTAAGAGGAACACGTTGATGAAACCATAGCTACCGGCAAAAATGCCATAATCGCCGGCCGTCCAGCCCAAGCCGCCCAGGGCTTTTGGCGTTTCGAGCAACACCTCGAGCGGCGACATGACATCGGTTATAAAGTAACCCATCATCATCGTGAAGGCCACGATGAGCAGTGCTGTCCAACGCGCGCCAGTGCTGTCGCTGAGCTTTTTTTGAATTAATTCTGTCATATTTTTGTGTTGTTTTGATTTACTTGTTTGTGGTTAGCCATCTGTCCAACCAATCGAAATAGGTGCGTTGCCAAAGAATGCCATTCTGAGGCTTTAACACCCAATGGTTTTCATCGGGGAAGAGCAACATTTCGGCTGGGATGCCGCGCAAACGTGCTGCGTTAAATGCACCCATGCCTTGGTTGGCATTGATGCGATAGTCTTTCTCGCCGTGGATAATCAGGATGGGGGTATCCCACTTGTCAACAAACTTGTGGGGGCTGTTGGCATAGGTCTTCTTTGCCGCTTCTGTGGCATCAGCATTCCAATAGGCATCGTCATACTCCCAGTTGGAGAACCAAACCTCTTCCGTGTCGGTGTACATGCTTTCGAGGTTGAATGCGCCGTCGTGGGCAATGAATGCTTTGAAACGTTTGTTGTGATGCCCTGCAAGATAATAAACCGAGAAACCACCAAAGCTGGCTCCAACGCAGCCTAAGCGCTCTTTGTCGACAAAGGGCAGGTTGTTGGCCGCATCGTCAATGGCGCTGAGATAGTCGTCCATACATTGTCCCGTCCAATCGCCGCTCACAGCCTCATTCCATTCATGGCCAAAACCAGGCAAACCACGCCGATTGGGCGCAACGATTACATAGCCTTTTGAAGCCATGAGGAAGAAATTCCAACGATAGCTCCAAAACTGGCTCACGGGGCTTTGTGGTCCACCTTCACAGAAGAGCAAAGTGGGATATTTCTTCGTAGCATCGAAGTTGGGTGGCAAGATAATCCAAACCAACTCTTGTTTGCCATCAGTAGTGTTGACCCAACGCTGCTGCAATTTGGGAGTGGCCAACTGACTTAACAGCGCCTGATTCTCGAATGTGATTTGGGTGAGCTTGCTTTTCTTCTCGGCCTTGGCAGGAGAGAGTAAATATAAGTCGTCGGGTTGCAGCATCGAATGGCGCGACACCAACAAATTGTTGCTGTTGGCAATCGTTGATAGGCGAGCAAAGTCATACCAGCCGTCACTCAGTTGGGTCACTTTCCCATTAAGCAAAACTTGATAAGCGTTGACGCAAGCGTGCCAGCAACCCAAGAAATAAAGGCTCTTACTGTCGTTAGCCCAAACATATTCGTCGACATTGCTATCGAAATTCTGCTGATTGACGATGTATTGTTTCTTGCCTGTAGCGCAATCCATGATGCACAAACGATTTAAATCGCTCTCATAACCATCATGCGCCATGCTCTGCCAAGCAATGTATTTGCCATCGGGCGAAAACTTAGGATTGGTATCATAGCCCACTTGCATATCGCCTTGTTGCTGGTTGACCTGCTGATGTTTAAGCGATTTTGTCGCATCAACCTGTGGAGCAACATAGCCTTCGGGCTTACACAAGTTGGTGGTTTTGCCCGATCTTACTTCGTACAAATAAATATCTGTATCGGTGGAGATGGCATATTGCACGCCCTCTTTCTTGCGGCTGGTGTAGGCAATAAACTTAGAATCGGGGCTCCAAGCAATTTGTTCTATGCCGCCAAAGGGTGCAACGGGGGCCTCAAAAGGCTCACCAGCCATGATGTCTGTACCGGTTGTGATGCTATTTCCCGTAACATCTGCAATAAATGGGTGCATGATTTCGATGACATAATGGTCCCAATGGCGGTAGTTCATATCGGTGATGAGCATGCCTGTGGCTTTGGGGAGGTCTGTTGGTGTTTGTTTAATCGTACCGTGATAGGGAAGGCTTTGCAGCATAACAACTTTTTTCCCATCGGGCGAGAAAGCAAATCCTTCCACTTTCCCGTCGGTGTGAGAAAGTTGCTGACGCTGTTCACCTGTTATATCCATTGACCATATCTCGCCACCGCGTAGGAAAACAATTTTATTTCCCAACCAAGCAGCATCGCTTTCACGTTGGTCATCCTTCGTGAGCAACCGTTTATTCTTCCCATTGAGTTCCTGAATAAACAATTTAGTTTGGCTGTTGTTGTTGGGAACGCTATAGTAGGACACTTGATAAACAACATATTTTCCATCGGGTGAAGTCGCCGAAGCACCCATACGCCCCAAACGCCATAAGTCCTCAGCAGTCATATTGCGTTGTTGTGTCTGTGCTGTAGCTGCAGCCTGATTCATCTTTGCGTTCATTGATAGTGGTGTTGACAGTGTGATTGCTGCAAGCACCCAGTTTAAAATTTTGTTCATGGGGATGTTGATAAAAAGCAATAGATGCTACAAGAGTTGGGAAGCTGAGACCTTTTTATGCGATAATATGTTGCAATGTGGTGCATATTTCTCCACAATCTCTTATAGAATCTATGGCAATGTATGATGAATTACTTTCCTTTCTTTTTATTCAGTTCACTTTGCTTGCGCCGCGTTTCTTCTAATTGCTTTTGCTGCATTTCCTGAATGGCTTGCAAACGTGCGGCCAAGCCTGTCATTTTCTTTGGATTGCTCTTGTTTTCTTTGTAACGATTTTCAAGCATAGCGAGCAACTTCTCGTCGTTTGTTGTCTTGCGAAGTACCCACATGATGGCTGCACTGAAGAACAAACTAATGAAATAATAGAAGTTTAATCCGGCACTGTAATCGTTGAACATGAAGAAAAACATGATGGGCATAGCAAACATCATATATTGCATCATTTTCATTTGCTCTGCCTGCTGCCCAACCATTTGATCCTTTTGCTGGCGCATGGTCATGATTGTATAAAGCACATTGGCAACACAGAACAAGATGCAAGTCAAACTAATATGGTCGCCAATCAGCCAAATATGATGTCCCCACTCGTAGATAGGGTCATAGGTGCTCAAATCTTTTATCCACAAGAAGTGTTCACCACGCAATTGAATGGCATTGGGAACAAAATTAAACATTGCAATCCAAATGGGCATTTGAATAAGCATCGGCAGGCATCCCGATAGGGGCTGACTCCATATTTTGAATACTCAGCCATCATGGCTTGTTGTTTTTGCATCTGATCCTCTGGCTTATCAAATTGCTTAGTAGCCTCATCTAATTTCGGCTTCAGCACGCGCATCTTTGCACTGCTCATGTAGCTTTTCTTCACCATAGGATAGGTGATGAGTTTTAATAGCAATGTAATGAGAATTAAAACGATTCCCATGTTGATATTTAAGCCTGTCAAGAAGTCGAAGACATAAAGCGTAAACCAACGGTTGATGATGCGGAATAGAGGCCAACCTAAATAAACCAAACGTTGTAATTGTAATTCCTTGCCGAATTTGCTTTCTTTCTCTACGCGTTGTAGAATGCGGAAATCATTCGGCCCATAATAGAATTCAAACTCTGAAGGAATACGGCCTGAAGGGTCGAGTTTTGTTTTTAGTTTTGCACCATATTGCTTAAGATACCCCGTTCCTTTTTCTTCAGGAATTGATGTCATGGATGCATTCGATTCGAATCCATTCTTCGCAATCATCACTGCACTGAAGAACTGGTTTTTAAAGGCTACCCAGTCAATAAGTTCCTCAATAGCCTTGTCAACTTCTTCTTTGCCCTCACTTAAATAATCCGTACCTCCTTTTGTGGCATGATAGGTGAGTGTGGCATAGCGATTCTCAAACGAAAACCCTTTCTCTTGTTGAAAAATCCTGTCTTTCCAATCAACATATAGTGTTTGCGCATTAGGAGCAAAGTTGCCATCCATGCCTTTAACACTGAAGTTCATGTGTAATAAATAGTCGCGTCCTAAACGATATTGCATGGTGATGGTTTGCCCTGCTTTAGATGTAGCCGTAAATGTCACGGTTGAATCATTATAGGATGAAGGCTCAAAGTAAAGGTCGGCCGTATTTATGTTAGCCTCTTTCGTGGCCAAACTATAATTGAGACTTTGACTGGTAGCGTCAAACAATGTTACATAATTTTTGTCATCCGTATGGTTTTGATGTTGCAAATCATGTCCGACATAGCCTTTTATCACAGCCTTTTTTACGATAGCACCCTTTGAACTCAAAGTAAGCTCAACCTTATTGTTTTTTAATGTGATATCTTGTGCAATACCTTTCATGGCTTGATGAAAAGGTAACGTAGTGTCAGCGTTAGCACGTAACTTCGCAGAGTCTACCTTATTCAGATTAACCGCCTGTTTAGCTGCTAATTCTTTTTTTGCTTGTGCTATAGAATCTTGTACGAAAGCCGCACGCTGTTCTTCTGCAGAAGGTTGGTTGTACCAACTAAATCCTATGAGGACCACTGCTATTAGCAAAAATCCAATGATGTTATTTTTATCCATTATTTCTTTTTATTTTCTATTGCTTTCTTAATAAAATCAAGGAACAAGGGGTGGGGTTTCAAAACGGTTGATTGATATTCTGGATGGTATTGTGTGCCTATATACCATTTCAATCCAGGTATTTCGACTATCTCTACCAAATCGCTCTCAGGGTTCTTTCCCACACACATCATACCATGTTTCTCAAATTCTGTTTGAAATTCATTGTTAAACTCATAACGATGTCTATGGCGTTCTTGAATATTCTCCTTTTTATAGATGTCAAAAACGCGACTGCCTTGTTTCAGAACACACTCGTATGCACCAAGCCGCATCGTGCCACCCATATTGGAAATGTTCTTTTGTTCTTCCATGATATCAATAACATTATGAGGTGTCTTCTCGTCCATCTCGCGACTATTGGCATCAGCATACCCTAAAACATTGCGTGCAAATTCTATTACCATCATTTGCATGCCTAAACAGATTCCAAAGGTTGGAATATCATGTGTGCGTGTATAGTGGGCTGCGATAATCTTTCCTTCAATACCACGCTGACCGAATCCTGGGCAAATCACAATCCCATCTTGGTGTGCTAACTTCTCTGCTACGTTGGCTTCGGTTATCTCTTCTGAATTAAGGAAATTAATATTTACCTTGTAATCGTTGTACGTTCCTGCATGAGAGAGACTTTCACGAATGCTCTTGTAAGCATCTTGCAAATCATATTTTCCAACAAGTCCAATGTTGACACTGTCTTTTGCCTTCTTACGACGATTGATAAATTCTCTCCAAGGACCTAATTCCGGTGTCGCACCAATAGGTTCTCCCGTCTTTCTTAGGATAGCCTCATCCAATCGTTGCTGTTGCATGTCAATGGGTACTTCATAAATTGAAGGTAGGTCTTCGCATTGAACAACACAGTCTAAATCAACATTACAAAATGCAGCTACCTTCTTTCTGACATCATTGCTTAAGTGCTTCTCGGTTCGTAAAACGAGAATGTCGGGCTGAATTCCTATGCTTTGCAATTCCTTTACACTGTGTTGAGTGGGCTTTGTCTTCAATTCTCCGGCTGCTTTCAAATAGGGAACATAGGTGAGATGGATATTAACGGCACGCTTACCTAATTCCCATTTAAGCTGACGTATAGCTTCCATGAAGGGGGCGCTTTCAATATCTCCAATCGTTCCACCAATCTCTGTGATGACAAAATCATAGTGATATTTCTGCCCTAAGAGCTTAATGTTGCGCTTAATCTCATCAGTGATATGTGGAACAACCTGAATGGTCTTTCCTAAATAATCCCCTCTGCGCTCTTTATCGATGACCGATTTATAAATCCTCCCCGTTGTCATGCTATTGGCCTTTGTAGTTTGGATGCCCGTAAATCGTTCATAGTGTCCTAAATCTAAATCGGTCTCCATTCCATCAACCGTCACATAACATTCACCATGTTCGTAAGGGTTGAGTGTTCCCGGGTCGATATTGATATAGGGATCAAACTTCTGTATCGTAATATTGTAACCTCTTGATTGTAGAAGTTTACCTATTGAGGCGCTAATAATTCCTTTTCCTAAGGAAGAGACAACGCCACCCGTTACGAAAATATATTTTGTTTCAGCCACTTTATATAATTACTTTAAATTAATTTGCAAAATGATTTTCTCTTCTTAAACACGAAACGATTATCAGAACGAGTAAGCTATACCAAAGCTCGCATATTCTTTTATTTGCCAATAGCCGAACTTACCATCTCTCAATCCACCATCATCAAAACGGGGATAAATGAAAATATTGCTGCTGAGATAGCGGCTAAATTGCAATATGAATGTGTTTTCCCATTCGATCTCACTGCGCCGATAGGTTGTATAACCATAAAGACGCGTCCGCCATTTCACCATGTCGTTAAAGTTCCATTGCAAGTCAACCGTACATTCAGAACCTAAACTATGCAACGTATGATGCCCTATATCCAGGCCATTACGTTCGCTTAATGACAAACGGCTTACATATTTAAAGTTATAGGCAAAAGGCGCCATGTGAACAGAACCAACCAAACGTTTATTAAACCACTCAACATTATAGTCCATACCAAGAGAAAGATTTACGTTGAGCGGATTGGCAAAGGCACTGTACACAAACGGGTCATTATTTTTATAGCCACGAAGGAACTGAGTATTGGCTATGAGCTGTAAGGTATAATACCACTTTTTCGTAGCTTGAAAGCCTAATTTTCCGGTATAGCGCAGCAAGTCTTCACTTGTTTTTAATTTATGCAAATTGTCGGTTTGGGAAGTCTGTAAACCTAATTTCATCTCTAACTTATTATCCCATTTCACTTTTTGCTTGTTATTATAATTGGCACCTAATGTGATAGCTCCAACAGCACTGTAGTTGCTCTCGCCGCCTTTATACCAGTTATCTGAAACATAGTTTTGGATAAATTGTAGGTAAAAATCGCCATGATAAGTCCAAAAATTCGGTTTGTAAACCTTGATATCAGGCGCTTCAAGTGTAGGTTCTTCTATTTTTGAAACCTTTTCTATGGGTAATTGTTTGTCTGCGGCAACAAGTGGTTTATCAATACCCTTTGAAGGACCAATCTTATGGAGACTTTCATCGGTTGTCTGAACTAAATCAGGGCGATATAAATATACATAGAGCAATGCACGAACAAGTGCATTTATCGCCAGATCTTGTGAAAAGTCTTTTGCTTCAATGCTCCGTTCACCAATCTTCTGATAATAAGTAGTTGGCAAAAACAAAGGTGCGTATTTAGCTTTTGGAATGAATGATTTTACAGAATCATTGTGATAACTTGTGTTATCCATTCCGAGCGCCTGCTGTGCCATGCGCAAACTATCTGTATAGCGATCCACAAACGTTCTGCTTCTATAGTCAGAAACAACTGTTGTATGCTGTGCAAAGACTCCTCCAGGAAGCGCATACAACAAAGAAATTGCGAGTAATTTTTTAATGAATTCATATTTCGTGCGCAAAGTTACATGAAAAAAAGCTAATAGACAAGAAACCATTTTGTAAAATACATGTTTTAAATGGGATTAGGGTATACGTCGCTTTATGAATGGTATATTTTCAAGATAGGGTAGTAGTGGTGTATTTACATGTTGTAAGATGATTAAAAACAAACATTGGGCATGTGGAAACTTCCGCCATACCCAATATTTTTATTTTAAAAATCCTCTTCTTCACTCATAGAGGAAGCCTCAACATCTAAATTATCTGGATCTTCATCATAAGTAGTTCGATAACTCTCTTCGATTAATTTGTCATCATCATAAGAATCGTCTCCCTCTTCTTCATCGTTTTCTAACTCTTCATCAAGGGTAATCTCTTCTTCTGCATCAGGATTAAAGTCTTCTTCGTCTTCGATGTTGTCATCATCGTCATCATCTGATACTTCTTTTATGGTCTGTACTTCAGGTTTTTCCTTTGCAAAGATAGCTTCTACCCAAGTTCCTTTCTCTACTTCTAAAACCTCATAGCCATCCTTAATTTTCTTTTCATACATGCCACCTGGCTTATGTAGACGATCTTTAGGCAGCGTTGTCGTACTAATATCAAACCCACGTTCTATAATATCTTGGATGCTTTGAGGTACACCTTCCCAGCCACTTCCAAAGTTACGGTCTAACACTTCTAACAGCTTTGTGGCTGAAATGTGGCGTATATTCTCATACGTGAGATCGGTTACACGCAGAATCGGTTTCTTTTTAATGGCCCATTTTATTTTAGCACTATCATCCAGTCTCACAAAGCCCACCTTAAAGCCTCGCTCTTCAAACTTAGCAATCACTTCCGGTTTATCGATTTTTACCTCTTCAATATCGAAAGCACTTTTGACAATATCCACATAGTGGCGCATGTTTTCTTTCAAGTCGCTTTCTCTTTCAGCGGTGTCTAAGAGACGGAACACATCATTTTCTTGAATATCCCAAATATTACTCTTTGTAAGAGTCCTTAAAGTAAGAGATTTTTGTTGCTTCATAAATACTATTTTCTTTGCTGCAAAAGTATATACTTTGCCCCACATGCACAAACTTTTAATTGATATTTTTTTTGCGGTATCACGCGATTTCTTTATTTTTGCACCAAATTATGAGCGAGCCATTAGCAGAAAGAATGCGTCCTCGAACGCTTGATGATTATGTGGGACAGCAACATTTAATAGGAAAAGGTGCTGTCTTGCGTAAAATGATAGAAGCAAAACATATTTCTTCTTTTATTTTATGGGGTCCTCCAGGGGTTGGAAAGACGACATTAGCACAAATCGTCGCTAACAAGTTGGAGATACCCTTCTACACGTTGAGTGCGGTCACGAGTGGTGTAAAGGAGGTTCGTGAAGTAATTGATAAAGCAAAGAATAATCGTTTTTTCAACACCACCTCCCCGATATTGTTTATTGACGAGATTCATCGTTTCAGTAAATCGCAGCAAGACTCTTTGCTCGGGGCTGTGGAACGTGGCGTTGTCACGTTGATAGGTGCCACGACAGAGAATCCTTCGTTTGAAGTTATTCGTCCACTGTTGTCACGATGCCAACTTTATGTATTAAAGGCTTTGACCAAGGATGACTTGCTGCTGTTGGCGAAACGTGCTATCAATACCGATGTGGAGTTGCGGAAAAAACACATCGTGTTGCAAGAAACGGAAGCACTTTTGCGGTATAGTGGGGGAGACGCTCGTAAACTTTTAAATATTTTAGAGTTAGTCGTCGAGGTTTCGGGAAAGGATGTTGTTGTGACGAATGCACTGGTTGAAGAGCGTCTCCAAACCAATCCCATGGCCTATGACAAAGAGGGTGAATTGCACTATGACATCATCTCAGCTTTCATCAAGAGCATTCGAGGAAGCGATCCTGATGCTGCGCTTTATTGGCTGGCACGCATGATTGAAGGAGGCGAGTCGCCACAATTCATCGCACGCCGCTTAATGATTAGTGCCGCAGAAGATATTGGTTTGGCCAATCCCAACGCCTTGTTGTTGGCCAACACAGCTTTCGATGCCGTCATGAAGATAGGATGGCCCGAAGCACGTATCATCTTATC
Organism: Segatella oulorum JCM 14966; assembly: GCF_000613785.1. Taxonomy (GTDB): domain Bacteria; phylum Bacteroidota; class Bacteroidia; order Bacteroidales; family Bacteroidaceae; genus Prevotella; species Prevotella oulorum. Next base: position 10,906 of record NZ_BAJQ01000047.1, read on the forward strand.
TGAGGTAACCACCTATTTAGCCACAAGTGCCAAGAGCAATTCGGCTTATTTGGCTATCGATGCGGCTTTAGCAAAGGTGCGTGAGACTGGAAATCTCCCTGTGCCTTTGCATCTGCGTAATGCACCCACCAAGCTGATGGCCGAGTTGGGCTATCATGATGGTTATTCCTATCCACACGACTATCCGGACAACTTCACGCCGCAACAGTATTTGCCAGAGGCACTACAGGGCACGCGTTTATGGATAGGGCAGCACAACGCGGCTGAAGAAAAATTAAATCAACAAATGGTGAAAAATTGGGGTGACCGATTTAAAACCTGATTAAAAGATATTGAATCATGAAAATTGTAGAATTAGACGGTTATGCCGTCAATCCGGGCGACCTCAGCTTAGAGGCCTTAAAAGCTTATGGTGAGCTTGTTGTTTATGAACGAACAGCCGAACAAGATGTTGTTTCGCGTGCACAGGATGCCGAAATACTGCTCATCAACAAAATCAATCTCACGGCCGCTATCCTGGCGCAGTTGCCCCGATTGCGCTATATCGGTGTGATGGCGACGGGCTATAACACGGTCAACATTGAGGCGGCTAAAGCACAGGGTATTGTCGTAACCAATATTCCTGCCTACAGCACCGACAGCGTGGCGCAGATGACCTTTGCCCACATTCTCAATCTCACCAACCAGGTGGCTCACTATGCGCAACGCAATCGCGAAGGGCGATGGAGCAAAAATGCTGACTTCTGCTATTGGGATACCCCCTTGATAGAGCTACATGGTAAAACACTCGGCATCGTCGGGCTGGGCAATATCGGCTGCAAAGTGGCACAGATAGCCCACCAATTTGGGATGGATGTGTTTGCGCTCACCAGCCGCAACGCTGCCGATTTGCCCGAAGGCATTCAGAAAACCACTTGGGAAGGTCTGCTCGCGGCGAGCGACATCCTTACCTTGCATGCCCCTTTGACTGCCGGCACACAAATGATGGTGAATGGCGATACCCTGAAGAGAATGAAGCCTGGCGCACTGCTCATCAACACCAGCCGTGGCGGTTTGATCGATGAACAAGCTGTAGCCGAAGCCTTGGCTACCGGACAGTTGGGTGGCTATGGCGCCGATGTGATGACAATCGAACCCCCTGCTTCCGAAAATCCGTTGCTCCACGCGCCAAATGCCTATATCACACCCCATATTGCATGGGCCACGAAAGCCGCACGCCAACGTTTGCTCGACATTTGCATCGAGAATATCAAAGCCTTTCTGGCCGGTGCACCGCAGAATGTTGTCAATCCCTAAGCTCACAAAACATGTTGGCTGCAAATTTAGAATTGGCACACACAGTGCAACAAATCATCGAGTTCATAGGTACGTTTGCCTTTGCCATCTCAGGCATCCGCATGGCCGCTGCCAAGCATTTCGATTGGTTCGGAGGCTTCGTCTGCGGTTTTGCTGTAGCCATTGGTGGCGGAACCATTCGCGATGTGATGTTGGGAGCCATCCCCTTTTGGATGACCTCTACCATCTACATCATCTGCACCATCATCGCCATGTTAGTGGTGATAGTTTTTGCCAAGTCGCTCATTCGCTGGGAGAACGCCTGGCTCACTTTCGACACCTTTGGCTTAGCCTCTTCACCATTGCAGGATTGCAAAAAACCCTGCAATACGATCACCCGTTTTGGGTGGCCATCATCATGGGCTGCATCACTGGAGTTGCCGGCGGCATCATCCGCGATGTGTTGCTCAACCAAGAGCCCGTCATTTTTCAAAAAGACATCTACGCCATGGCCAGTGTAGCCGGCGGCCTGCTCTATTGGCTGCTCTTCAAGCTCGAGATCAATGTGGGGCTCACCTCCATCGTCACCTTCTTAGCCATCTGCTGCATCCGTTTCTTAGCCATCAAATACCACATCTCGTTGCCCATTTTGCGCGACGAAATCAAAGACCATTCATAACCCCAATAACCAATTCCATTGAACTGTACCCGCCTGACATCAGATCGCACATACCGATTTACAGATAAGATTTATTGTCCAATGCGCTCTTGCAGGGCGATACGGGCTAACGATGGGGCGATGCCTGGCGAGGTGCTCCGCCGATGGACTAAAACGAGAAAAGGTTGCTGGCGAACAGTTCGCCGATGGACTAAATCGAAAAAGGTCGCCGGAAGAGGCTCCGCCGACGGACTAAAACAAGAAAAGGTTGCCGGAAGAGGCTCCGCCGACGGACTAAAACAAGAAATGATTGCCGGAAGAGGCTCCGCCGACGGACTAAAACAAGAAAAGGTCGCCGGAAGAGGCTCCGCCGATGGACTAAAACAAGAAATGATTGCCGGAAGAGGCTCCGCCGATGGACTAAAACAAGAAAAGGTCGCTGGAAGAGGCTCTGCCGACGGACTAAAACAAGAAAAGGTTGCCGGCGAACAGTTCGCCGATGGACTAAATCGAAAAAAGGTTGCCGGCGAACAGTTCGCCGATGGACAAAAACGAGGAAGGTTGCGTGGCGAGAGGGGTTTGATGGAGGTTGGTAGGGGCGCGCCTGTGTGCCCGCCCGTGTCGCCCCACAAGGGCGCATCCATCGGTAGCAGGTGTGCATCATACGCAATGCACAAACATCTCTACGCAGGGAGACGCCTCCTTTACGGCTTGGGATGTGTCCTTTGCGTATGGAAACGCCGCTGCGCGGACGTTCGGGCGGGCACACAGGCACCGCCCCTACCATTTCTCGTGTGGCTCCGTGTCCGAAGGTTGCTGGCAAACTGTTCGCCGACGGACTAAACGGCTCATCGCAGGGTGTAGGCGGGCCCATCGGGCTTATTGGGCGCGGCGAACAGGCGTTGGCTTCCACCTTTTTTATATTGTTCTTGCGTATCAATATGATTTTTTATAACTTTGTGCTCGGTTTTTGACGAAACGAAAGATTAAAAATGAATATCTCGTATAAATGGCTAAAGGAGTATGTCGATTTCACGCTCACTCCGCAGGAAACGGCCGATGCGCTTACATCAATCGGCTTAGAAGTTGACGCCTTGGAAGAGGTGCAAACCATAAAAGGTGGTTTGAAAGGGCTTTTCGTGGGGCAGGTGCTCTCGTGCGAGGCCCATCCCAACAGCGACCACCTGCACATCACGCAAGTTGACTTGGGACGCGATGTGCTGAGCCAGATTGTTTGCGGCGCTGCCAATGTGGCCGCCGGGCAAAAGGTGATTGTGGCCGATTTGGGCTGCGTGCTCTATGATGGCGACGAAAGCTTCACCATCAAGAAGAGCAAATTGCGCGGCGTGGAGTCGATGGGCATGATTTGTGCCGAAGACGAAATTGGCGTGGGCTCGTCGCACGACGGCATCATTGTGTTGCCCGACGATGCGGTGGTGGGCACTCCGGCTGCAGAATATTATCACGTGGAGAGCGATTGGCTGATTGAGATTGACATCACGGCCAACCGTGGTGATGCGCTTTCGCACTATGGCGTGGCGCGCGATCTCTATGCTTGGCTCAAGCAAAATGGCTATAAGACACGGCTGCATCGTCCCGATTGCGAGGCGTTTCGCGTGGACAACGAGTCGCTTCCTATTGCCGTGGAGATTGAAAACCGCGAGGCTTGCAAGCGCTATGCTTGCGTGAGCATCAGCAACTGCGACATCAAAGAGAGTCCCGAGTGGCTGCAAAACAAATTGCGCACCGTGGGGCTGCGGCCGATTAATAATATCGTCGACATCACCAACTACGTCATGATGGCCTACGGACAGCCCATGCACTGCTTCGATGCCGACATGGTTGAGGGGCATCAGATTGTGGTGCGCACCGAACCTCAAGGAACTCCATTCGTCACCTTAGATGGCGAAGAGCGCACGTTGGACGAGCACGACCTCTGCATTTGTAATGCCCGCGAGCCCATGTGCATTGCGGGTGTGTTGGGCGGAAAGGGCAGCGGAACCTATGCAACAACCCATAGCGTGGTGTTGGAGGCTGCCTATTTCCATCCCACTTGGATTCGCAAGACGGCGCGTCGGCACGGACTCAGCACGGATGCCAGCTATCGTTTTGAGCGCGGCATCAATCCCGACGATGTCGTTTATGCCTTGAAGCAAGCGGCCATTTTGTGCAAAGAACTCACGGGCGGACAGGTTTCCATGTCCATCAACGACGTTTATCCCTCGCCCATCGAGGGGAGCCGCGTGAGCTTGTCCTACGATTATGTGCATCGGCTCATCGGGAAAGAGATTGGCGCTGACACCATCAAGCGCATTGCAGAGAGCTTGGAGATGAGGGTGCTCTCGGAAAATGGAGAGGGATTGGAATTGCTCGTGCCCGCTTATCGTAGCGACGTGCAACGTCCGTGCGATGTGGTGGAAGATATGCTGCGCATCTATGGTTATAATAATGTGGAAATATCCAATCACTTGAGCAGCGCTTTGGTCATCGCCGGCGAAGAGGATGAAAGTCATCATCTGCGCAATCTGATAGCCGAGCAGTTGGTGGGCAATGGTTTTTATGAGATATTGAACAACTCGCTCACGAAACTTTCTTATTATGCCGGGCGCGAATGGACAGCTTATCCCGATGCACGAACGGTGAAGATAATGAACCCTTTGAGCACCGATTTAGGGGTGATGCGCCAAACGATGCTCTTCGGTGGTTTGGAGAGTTTGGTGCGCAACATCAATCGCAAGAATAGCAACCTGCGCTTCTTCGAATTTGGCAATGTCTATCAATATACGAAAGAGAAGTGGGAGAGCGACCATCCCGACAAGGCCTATAGCCAGGATTTGCATTTGTCGCTCTGGCTGACGGGCAAGCAGGTGGAAGGCTCATGGTTGCAGGCCAATGCCGACAGCAGCGTGTTTGAATTGAAAGCCTATCTGCACAACATCTTTGTACGTGTGGGTGTTCCGGTCGAGAAACTGAGTATCACGGTCAGTGAGAACAACATCTTCAGCGCAGGCCTGACTTACAGCACACGCAACGGCAAGGTGCTTGCCGAGATAGGTGTCCTGTCGTCGGCCGTGTGCAAAGAATTTTCGATTGGACAAGCCGTGTATTACGCCGACGTTGATTGGGAAGCATTGATGCGTGAGGTGCGCAAACATAAGGTTGAGTACCAGGAAATCAGCAAATATCCCGCTGTGAGTCGCGATTTGGCCTTACTGCTTGACAAGAATGTTTCGTTTGCGCAGATAGTGCAAATCGCTAAGCAAACCGAGAAGAAGCTGTTGCAGCGTGTTGAACTCTTCGATGTGTATGAAGGCAAGAACTTGCCCGAAGGTAAAAAGAGTTATGCGGTGAACTTCATTCTGCAGGATGCCGAGAAAACGCTCAACGATAAAGCGATTGATGCCATCATGCAGAAGCTGATTAAGCAGCTCACTACGCAGTTGGGCGCTGAGTTGCGCTAACAAACGGCAGTATGTCAGGCTAACGAACCAAGTATAAATCATAAGAAAATAGAATAAAAATGGGAAGAGCATTTGAATATCGCAAAGCAACAAAGCTAAAGCGATGGGGGCACATGGCCCGCGTGTTTACGAAATTGGGTAAGCAAATAGCAATCGCAGTAAAGGCCGGCGGACCGGAACCGGAAAACAACCCGACGCTTCGTGCTTTGATTGCCAACTGCAAGCGCGAAAACATGCCGAAAGATAATATCGAGCGCGCAATTAAAAACGCAATGGGAAAAGACCAAAGCGAATATAAGGAGGTGACCTACGAAGGTTATGGTCCTCACGGCGTGGCCGTTTTTGTCGACACCTTGACCGACAACACCACGCGCACCGTGGCCGACGTGCGTTCCATCTTCAACAAGTTTAATGGCAACATGGGCACAACGGGCAGTCTGTCATTCCTGTTCGATCACAAATGTGTGTTCACCTTTAAGAAAAAGGATGGGCTGGATATGGATGAGTTGGTGCTCGACCTCATCGATTATGGCGTTGAAGACGAGTATGACGAAGACGACGAGACGGATGAGGTTACCATTTACGGCGACCCGAAAGAGTTTGGCAACATTCAAAAACATTTGGAGTCTGAGGGCTTTGAAGTGACGGGAGCTGAATTCACTTATATACCAAATGACCTCAAAGACGTGACACCCGAAGAGCGCGAAACGATTGACAAGATGGTTGAACGCTTGGAAGAGTTTGACGATGTGCAAACGGTTTACACCAACATGAAACCAGAGGCGGTTGAATAAGTCATTGCATGATAAAAGCGAAAGGAGTGGCGCACGGCTGTGTTGCCACTCTTTTTTATTTTGCTCAAATCCTGAACAGTAATCCCGAACGACACCCGTTTATCCGTTGCAGAACGCATAAAAACGAAGAAAACGTTTATGTTATCGCTTGCATAGGCTATGCAAGCACCATTTTTCATATTTTGGCATTTGCATAAGCTATGCAAGCACCATTTTTTATGTTTTGTCATTTGCATAAGCTATGCAAGCGCTGTTTTTTATGTTTTGCCATTTGCATAA
>NZ_BAJQ01000046.1 GCF_000613785.1 Segatella oulorum JCM 14966
GAAAATCCCGAGGCGCTACTGCCAAACGACCTCGGTTTGCAGAAATCCCATCGGGAAAAGTGGATGGATGAAAAAGGCGAGCATGCTTCACAGCACACTCGCCCGCTCATTTATTCAAATTTTATCTGCTAATGAAAGCTTTTTAATCGTCAATCGCTGACGTGATGGGGTTGCCGACGCAGGCATTGGGCATCTGAATGTGGAGCAATGCACAAATGGTGGGGGCAATGTCGGTCATGCGCGTGGGGGCAAAAGTCTCGCCTTTGTCGACGCCCCACCCCATGAAAATGAGCGGAATGTGAGCATCGTCGGGGTTCCACAGCCCGTGGGTGGTGCCTTTATAGGTGGGCGATGCCTTCACATTAATCCATCCGGGATGGGTGACGATGAGCAAATCGCCTCCCCGTTCGCGGCTGTATCCGTTGATGATGCGTTCGCGGATGGGCTGCGGAATGGGCTGCGTTTCGACGTTGTTGTAGTCGACAACATAGGTGATGTGGGGCTGTTTTTCGAGCCATTCCTTCGCGGCGGCCTTCACTTTGTTGAGGTCTAAGCCCGCGTTTTGGATGGCTTGGTGGTCGAGATAGATGCGCAGCGAGTTTTCGCCCAGCAGCAAGTTGGCGCCGGTCGCAAATTGTTTTTGCAAGGCTCGTTGAGCTTTTTGGCGAGCGTCCATGCTTCAAATCCTCCGGCGGGCAGCTTGTGGCTGCGCATAAAGTTGGGATTGTGGGAGCCACCGTGGTCGGCCGAGAGGAAAAGCAGGTAGTTGCCGCGGCCGACAGTGGCGTCTAAGGTGTTGAGGAAGCGCGTCAAGTCGCGGTCGAGCTGCAAATAGGCGTCGTGGATTTCCTGCCCGCGGGTGCTGAATTTGTGCCCGATAGCGTCGGTCGACGAGACGCTGATGGCGAGCATATCGGTTTCGTTTCCTTGTCCGAGCCGTTCGTTCCTGAGGCTGCTTCGGCCATGTCAAAGGTCATGGGGATGCCCTTGACGTTGGTTTTGAGGTCGAATCCCGGTGCCGTCTTGTGGGTTTTGTTGAATTGTTCCACCCAGGCGGGCAGCTGCTGCATGTAATACGTGCTCGAAACGAAGTGTCCGGCGCGTGTGTCCCACCAATAAGCTGCGTCGGCACTGTGGCCGGCTGGCAGGATGGCGGCGCGGTCTTTGAGCGCCACGCCAACAACCTTTGCGCGGAAATTGGTGGCGAGTTTCAGCTCATCGCCGATGGTTGAAGCGAGCAGATTGCGTGGCGACATCTTGCCTTCGATGGTCGTTGAGCCCACGCTTTGCACGCTGTCGTCCTGGCAACAATAGGTGGGTCGGCCGTTGATGAAGAAGTCGTTGCCGAGAATTCCGGTCAAAGCCGGCACGCTGCCCGTGTAGATCGACGAGTGACCAATGGCGGTAACGGTGGGAATATAGGGTATCATGGTGTTTTGGCAGCTGCGCCCTTCGCGCAACAGGCGCTTAAATCCGCCCTCTCCAAACTCGTTGTTGTAATAATAAAGGTAGTCCCAACGCATTTGGTCGACTACGATTCCGACAACCAATTTCGGTCGTCTCACCTGTGCATTGAGCACGGTGCAGCATGCTAAGAGCAAGCCTATAAAAATGGATTTTTTCATTGTGATGCGGAGTTAGTTTGCTTCAAGTTCGTGGATGCGCGCGAGGAAATAGGCCTTCACGTCGCTCCATTTATAATAAGGTGCGGTTGCGCTGTCGATGGGCAACCGTGCTTCGTGCTCGTTGCGCAGAATTTTCACCAGGATGTCTTTCTTCGTTGGGTGGCGATAGAACACGAGTTGGATGTTGCAGGCCATGGGGAAGATGCGGTAATCCTGCCATCCGCGCTCGTCAAGCTCTCCGAGATTGTCGACGCGCATGCCCAAGTTGTCGAGGTTCATGAGGCAGGAAAGCGGCATAACCATGGTGTCGTGGCCATAGCGTAGCGTTGCTCCGGGATGTTGAAAGCGGATGCAACTGTCGGCTTCGGCAATGATTTTGCGCAGCAGGAACCGCTGCGACGAGGGCTGATGTCCGCCGTTGAGGGGCGAAGGTCCGTAGGCAATGTACCAATAGGCGTTTTGCACTTGCCAGAGATTGTAGAGCTCATCGTCGGTGAAGAGGTCGTAGAGGCTCATCGTGTGGCGCAGCTCTGTGCTCTGCAAGTCGCCCGCTTGACGGAAAAGGGTTTCGTAGAGGGCGAGCGTGTCGACATGATTTTTCCAATACTGCGTGTCGTTAAACAGCTCATTCATCACGCGTGCGGGCTGCTCGTGCTGCTTCTTGAAGTCAAGATAAGCCTGCTTGGCGGCCACGGTGAAGCGTTTTTTGAAAAGCGTTGTGTCGTCGTGGTTCATGTAATACATGTCGTGGTTGCTGGCATCGTGGCTGATAACGAGCTGCGGATTGCGGCGCACCAGCTGCTGCAAAGCATTCTCCATGCTGAGAATGCAGCGGATGATGGTGGTGCTTTTGGCGTCGATATGCGTTTTGCCGGCGAAGATTTCGGGGAAATTCTTCATCATGCGTGCGGCAATCTGTTGGTGTTGTTGTGCACCGAGCAATGTGAGTTCACCGTCACGTCCGGCGGCTGCATCGCGAATGATGCGCAGTTTCCGCAACACTTCCTTTCCTTTCGGCGTGAGTTTGCCGAGCGAGTCGGCCTGCATGAGCCACACAACGGGGCGCTGATAGTCGCGTTCGCCGATGAGCCAGCGGCTGCCATGTCGGCCATAATGGCTCAAGTAAAACGGCACATAGCCCTTGGGTGCCGGCGTGAACGGCTGCTTTTGTGGTCCCGGATAAGCCAAATAGTTGGCTGCCGACACACGTCTGTCGGCTTTAAAAATGCTTCTTGTTGATTGTGCTTGGCTGCTGAAGCAGACGCTTAGCATGGCCAATCCTAATAAATAATGTTTCATCTCATTATACGTAGGTTTACATGTCATGCAAAGTTAGCAGAAAATATTGGATGCTCCCAACGTTTTGCGCCAAAAAACCATGAAGAATGAATTTTTACGGCGAAATGTGTTTAATGCCGTCTTTCTTTTTGTTTTGTTTCTGATTATCGTTACCTTTGCATTTGTTTTTTCAGAATTCGCACATGGCACAGAAGTTAATACAAACGCAGGAGCAAAAGTTGGCGCAGAACATGCGGCTGTCGCAGCAGCAGTTGTTGCAGGTTCATTTGCTCGAAATGCCACTCACCGAGTTAGAAGAAAACATCCATGCCGAATTGGACGATAATCCGGCGTTGGAGAAAGCCGACAACGATGCGCTGTCCTTGGATGAAGAACAGCACGAAGACGACAACGAACCCACCGACTTTGAAGCGCAAACCGAGAAGGAGGAACGGCAAGATGCACTCGACGCTGCACTCGAAAATATCGACAGCGACGACGTGATGCCCACGCCAAACTATGCCAACAACCACGACAATGCCGATTATGAAGAGATGGTTTATGGCGACACGCTGTCGTTCTATGACCGGTTGAAAGAGCAAATGGGCATGCTCACCCTCAGCGATGAGGAGCACGCATGATGGAATACCTCATCGGCAGTTTGGACGACGACGGCCTCTTGCGCAAAGATTTGGGCATGCTGAGCGACGAGTTGGCCATCTATCACAACATCGACGTGACGCCCGAGCAGATTGAAGCCGTGCTGAAGAAGCTGCAAAGCATGGATCCTGCCGGCATCGGTGCACGCTCGTTGCAAGAGTGTCTGCTGCTGCAAGTGGCACGATGGCGCGAAGAAGGCGAGAGCACGCCACGCGTGTTAGACCTGTTAGAAGTGATTTTCGCGCAATACTTCGATGCGTTTACCAAAAATAATTGGGACAAGATCAAAACACAATTACATCTCACCGATGTGCAAGTGGAGGCGCTGCAACACGAAATTCGCAAGCTCAATCCCAAGCCGGGAGCCGCATTGGGTGAGACCGAGGGGCGCAGTTTGCAACAGATAACCCCCGACTTTATCGTCGACACAGCTGACGATGGCACCGTCACCTTCAGCCTCAATAACGGTCAATTACCCGAATTAAGGGTGTCGTCCTCGTTCAAAGAGATGGCCGATGCCTATAAACAAAACAAGGAGGGCATGAGCCGTCAGACCAAAGAGGCGTTGCTCTATGCCAAAGAAAAGGTGGCGCGGGCGCAAGGTTACATCGCTGCCATCAAACAAAGGCAGCGCACAATGATGCTCACCATGGGTGCTATCATCGAGTGGCAGAAACGCTTTTTCCAGGAAGGGGATGAGACAGAACTGCGCCCGATGATTTTAAAAGACATCGCCGACCGCACGGGATTGGACATTTCTACCGTGAGTCGTGTGAGCAATGTGAAGTATGCGCAGACCCGATGGGGCACCTTTCCCCTACGCTTTTTCTTCACCGACACCTTCACATCGAGCACGGGCGAGGCCTTCTCGACGCGTCAAATGCGATTGGCTTTCAAAGCGATTGTGGACAACGAAGACAAGCAACATCCGCTGAGCGACGATGCTTTGGCCAAGGCTATGGCTGCAAAAGGGTTTCCCATTGCACGACGTACGGCGGCCAAATATCGCGAACAGCTGAACATTCCCACAGCCAAGCTGCGCAAAGAAACATAGCCTTCGGAGACGATGGATAACAAACGCAAAAGCAAAAGCATGCAGATTGGTGCGCAAAGTGGTGCAAATAAGGTCACAAAAGCGCCTTGTTTAGGCTGCAAAATGGCATCGTTTGCAAAAGGATAGCCGCACAGGTACAACATAAGGACAAAAAGATTACATCAAATTGCAATAGGAGGAGCGCACAAACGCAAATGAAAGAGAAAGATTTTATCTTGGCCGCACGGGTGGTGAGCATGGTGTTTACCCCATTCTATCTGCCCCTTGTGGGGTTGATGGCCCTGTTTGTGTTCAGCTACCTGAGCCAACTTCCCACGGCCTACAAGCTCTCTGTGCTTGCCTTGGTCTACTTCTTCACCATTTTGTTGCCCACCTTTCTCATTCGGTTCTACCGGCGCTATCAGGCTGGAAGGCCTTCGATTTCATTGTGAAAGAGCGGCGTATGGTGCCCTATGTCATCTCCATCGTGTGCTATGCGGCCGCCTATTACACGATGAACGCCCTGCACATTCCCCATTTCATGGGCAGCATTCTCATTGCCGCACTGCTCATTCAGGTGTTTTGTGCCTTCATTAATGTGGGTTGGAAAGTGTCGGTTCATGCCGCAGCCATCGGGGGTGTGGTCGGTGCCTTGCTGGCTTTCTCGCTCATTTTCGGTTTCAATCCGTTGTGGTGGCTCTGTCTCACCATCTTTATCTCGGGCGTTGTGGGCAGCAGTCGCATGCTGTTGCGCCAACATTCGCTGTCGCAAGTGGTGGTGGCCTGGCTCATCGGCTTCTTCATTGCCTTTATTGTCATCGCCCGATTTTAATTCAGCATTCTTTTAAGCATCAATTTATAACATCATTTATTATGACACCAATCGTTAGCATTATTATGGGTAGCACGAGCGATTTGCCCGTGATGGAGAAAGCTTGTCAATGGTTGAACGACCACAAAATAGCGTTCGAGGTGAATGCTTTGTCGGCACATCGCACGCCCGATGCCGTTGAACGTTTCGCCAAAGGTGCGCAGGCGCGCGGCATTCAAGTGATTATTGCCGCAGCAGGCATGTCGGCTGCTTTGCCGGGTGTGATTGCAGCCTCAACCACTTTGCCCGTTATTGGCGTGCCCATCAAAGGCATGTTGGACGGGTTAGACGCGATGTTGTCGATCATTCAGATGCCTCCCGGCATTCCTGTTGCCACCGTTGGCGTGAATGCGGCGCAAAATGCGGCCATCTTAGCGGCGCAAATCATTGCGCTTTCCAATAAGGATGTAGCGGCACAGGTGGCCGAATGGAAGGCGAGCTTGGGGCAAAAAATTGAGAAAGCCAATGCCGATTTGGCACAAGTGAACTACGAATATAAATGTAATTAAGTCCCCTTTCGCGGGCAACTCCTTCGCCAGGGGCTTGCAAGGTGCAGGCCATTGGCAGGCAGTGAACGGTTAAAAAAGAGAAACGGATGGTTGATATTTTTCAATATAAACGCAGGGAAACGAGCACGGTGCATATTGGTGACTTGGAGATGGGAAGCGCATTTCCCGTTCGGGTGCAAAGCATGACCACCACAAACACCAACGATACCGAGGCATGTGTGCGTCAAGCCCGTGAGATTATCGATGCGGGAGGCGAGTTAGTGCGCCTCACGACACAGGGAATACGCGAGGCCGAGAACCTCAAAAACATTCATGACGGGCTGCATGCGTTGGGCTATCACACGCCGTTGGTGGCCGATGTGCATTTCAATCCCAACGTGGCCGATGTAGCATCTCGCTTCACCGAGAAGGTAAGAATTAATCCGGGCAACTATGTTGACCCTGCAAGAAAGTTTATTTTGCAAGAATATTCCGACGAAGAATACGCCGGAGAGCTGAAGAAAATCGAAGCGCGCTTTGTGCCTTTTCTCAACCTCTGCAAGGAAAACCACACGGCCATACGGATTGGAGTGAACCATGGTAGCCTGTCAGATCGCATCAGAAACCGCTATGGTGATACGCCAGAGGGCATTGTTGAAAGCTGCATGGAGTTCTTACGCATCTGTCAACGCGAGGCCTTCCACGATGTGGTGATTTCGATTAAAGCCTCCAACACCGTGGTCATGGTGAGGTCGGTGCGCCTGTTGGTGGCCGAAATGGAGAAAGAAAACATGCACTATCCGTTGCATTTAGGCGTGACCGAGGCCGGCGAAGGTGAGGATGGGCGCATCAAAAGCGCCGTCGGTATTGGTGCTTTGCTGGCCGATGGCATTGGCGATACCATCAGAGTGAGCCTCAGTGAAGAGCCGGCAGCCGAGATTCCCGTGGCACGTCATTTGGTTGATTACATCGGAAAGAAGGAAGGGCATTTGCTCGTTCCGGGGACAATGGCCAAGGCTTTCAACTGGATTCGCCCCGAACGGCGCTTCACCCGTGCCGTGAAAGGTATTGGAGGCAGCAACCATCCTATGGTTATCGCCTCTGCATGGAGCGGCAATGCGCAGGAGGCCGATTATATTTATGCGGGACAACAATTACCCAAGGACCGGAAAGAAGGGCAGAAATACCTCATCGATTACGACCAATATGCCCAGCTTGACAACGCAACGGGCGTTTATCCTATCTTTCCTGTGTCTGCCGTTCCATTCATCGGCATGACAAAAGCCGACCTTAAGTTCCTCGTATTGCAGTTTGGTGCGCCTGCCGAAGAATATTTAACTTGCTTGAAACTGCACCCCGAAGTGGTGGTGGTTTGCATGAGCCATCATCAAAATCGTTTGGCCGACCAGCGTGCGTTAGTGCACGAGATGTGGGCTGCCGGAGCCTATAACCCTGTGATATTTGCAGAAATGTATCAGCATTCGGCCAGAGAGAAGAGCGAGTTTCAGTTGGAAGCGGCAGCCGATTTGGGGGCTTTGATGATTGATGGGCTCACCGATGGCATTTGGTTGATGAACGATGGCGACCTGTCTCAGCAGGTGATTACCGACACCGCCTTTGGCATTTTGCAGGCGGCTCGTCTCAGAACAAGTAAAACCGAGTACATCAGTTGTCCCGGATGCGGACGCACCCTCTATGACCTGCGCGAGACCATCGCCCGCATTCGTGAGGCAACGAAAGACATGAAGGGGCTTAAAATAGGCATCATGGGCTGCATTGTGAATGGCCCTGGTGAGATGGCCGATGCCGATTATGGCTATGTTGGTGCAGGTGTTAACCGCGTAAGCCTGTATAGAAAGCAGGTTTGCGTGGAGAAAAATATTCCTCAGGAAGTGGCCGTCGACCACCTGTTAGCGTTGATTCGTAAGGATAGAGAGCAAGGAGCAGAAGTATAGGTCGTTAGAAGTAGATGGTAAGAACTCGGCGTTACAATACTCTAAACTTCACCATGTCTTGTCCAAGATGTGTCCAAGATATGTCCAAGATGTAGGTGTTGAAGTGGAAAAGGGTTGGCTTTTATGCTTACAACGTTGTGGCGTTGCCATTTCGGCTGTCGAATTATTAGATGGGATAGAAGATATTTCATTGAAACAAAGAAAGCGGAAATATCTTCAGCCTCTTTTAGATTTTGGGCTTATTGAGATGACAATGCCTAATGTTCCAACATCACGTAAGCAAAAATATGTACTCACGACCAATGGGAAAAGTGCATTATCTCAAATCCAAGCAGAATAGAAGTGACACCGAAAAGGCTTCTAACAGCTAAAAATTGCGTACCTTTGCAAACATATAGATGAGCGAACAATCGCTGTTCGTATAGTAAATTTGTAAAAAGGGTAGTTCATTTAAACGATAAAACGATATGCAAGAGACAAGACAAAATAAGATTTCAAGGTTGTTTCAAAAGGAATTGGCAACCATTTTTCAAGAACAGACCCGGGCGATGCATGGCCTGATGGTGAGCGTTACGCGGACGAAAGTAAGTCCCGATTTGGGTATTTGCACGGCTTATCTGAGCGTTTTCCCGAGTGAAAAGGGTGACGAATTGCTCGAAAATGTGCGCAAGAATGTGAAAGCCATACGCTATGAGTTGGGCACCCGCATTCACAATCAGGTGCGCATCATTCCCGAATTGCGCTTCTTTATCGACGACAGCCTCGACTATATAGAACACATCGACGAATTGTTGAAAAAATAAAGGCCAGCATTAGGCATCGCGTCGATATGAATTTTCCTTTTTATATTGCCAAACGTTATCTCTTTTCGAAAAAGAGCACCAACGTGATTAATGTCATTTCGCTGATTTCGGTCATCGGAGTTGCTGTTGCCACCATGGCCTTAGTGATTGTGTTGAGCGTGTTTAATGGCTTTCACGACTTGGTAGCTACCTTCTTTACCAACTTCGATCCTCAATTAGAAGTGGTGCCCACGATGGGAAAAACGGCTGCGGCCAACGACCCACTGTTGGCCAAAGTGAAGGCGTTGAAGGCGATTGATGTGGCTACCGAAACGGTGGAAGATCAGGCTTTGGCCATCTATCAGGGGCGACAGGCCATGGTAAAGGTGAAGGGTGTGGACGACAACTTCGACCAATTAACCCACATTCGCGACATTTTGTTTGGCGATGGCAACTATAGTCTGCACGCAGGCAACCTACAATATGGTATCATGGGTATCCGGTTGGCCAACAATCTGGGCACGGGTGCACGCTTTGGCGACTATCTTCGCATCTATGCACCACAGAAAAATGGGCAATTTGATGCCACCAATCCGGGCGATGCCTTTGTGGTCGACTCGCTGTTATCGCCGGGTGTGGTATTTGCCGTGAACCAAAGCAAATATGACAAGAACTACATCATTGCGCCCATTGCCTTTGCTCGCCATATGTTTGGGCAGCAAGGACGCCTCTCGGCCTTGGAGTTGCGTTTGAAAGAGGGAAGCGATTTGGATGCAGTGAAACGTGATATTCAAGCTATCGTAGGAAAGAAATATAAGGTATTGGATCGCTTTGAGCAACAAGAAGACACGTTTAAGATCATGCAAATTGAAAAGATGATTGCCTATATCTTCCTCACTTTCATCTTAATGGTGGCTTGTTTTAACATCATTGGGTCGCTATCTATGCTCATCATTGACAAGAAAAACGATGTTGAAACGCTGCGCCATTTGGGCGCAGATGACAGGCAAATTGCACGCATCTTCTTGTTTGAAGGTCGACTTATCTCCGCTTTTGGAGCTATCTTAGGTATTGGTTTAGGACTGCTTCTGTGCTGGCTTCAACAACAATATGGTTTGGTGTCGTTGGGCAACACCGCCGGGAGCTTTGTGGTAAATGCCTATCCCGTGAGCGTACACTATGACGATGTGCTGCTTATTTTCATCACTGTACTTGCCGTTGGCTGGCTCTCGGTGTGGTATCCCGTTCGGGTGATGAGCAAAAATATAGAAAGGGTTTAACCCATAGCAGATACCGTTCGGGCGGTGTAAGCTTTTTCCTTGGATTTTACTTACGCATTTCGCCCAGAGACTGTAAAGTTTGTTGTTTCACTATACTTTCAATCTGAGCATCATAAGCATACACTTTTTCCTTTTTTTCTGCTATCTTGCCATTTTTCTTTAAATATTTTCGCCTTCTTTCATTAAAAAGCATTAACTTTGTCGGCAGATTCTTTATTTTATTTGAATGTATAGTTTATATGATGGTAGCGTTTCAATATATTACGTTTTTTTAGCATAAATTGTTGGTAGAACCAAATAATTGTGTAACACACACACACACACACACACACATTCGAGCGACCGCTCACATCTTATAATTTACACGCGCGATGCGCGCGTAATATACAAAAAATATTTCTTTTAAACAAAGGGTATACAAGAAGTTTTTCAAGAACTTCTTGTATACTCTTTTTGCGTGGATGCCTACGCGAATTAAGGCGGGAATAACCAACGATACAAACAATAAAGTATAATATATAAGGTAATGAAAAGAAAAACAAATGGTAAGCAGGCATACACAATGCCTACAATAAAAGTTTATCCGATACAAGAAGACTGTCTTTTACAAGCTCTGAGTGGTCAGCACAAGCACATCGGACAGGGTGGTACGTTCGGTAGTGCAAAGCATTGGGTGGAAGAATGGGATGAAAATCAAACTTCCCCCACTACCTCAGAAGAAGGGGAGAACACCCAACCAAACTATGACATGTTGGAAGAGTAATACCCACCTACCCCTCCAAAGGGGGAGAGACCGCTCATAGAGCAATTATGGATTATTAGAAGGAATGAAAATGAAAAGATTGATAAAGGTAAGTATGTTGCTCATGATGGCAACACTGCTTGCAGCCTGCAACAATGAAGAAATTACCCAGCAGGACAAGGAGAAGAAGATTGATGCACCGAAAGGTGGCGTAGTCTTCGCAACCAATGACACAAAGATTTCGGCAAAGCGCTGGTTCATAGATGACAAAGCATTTACTGATGCCAAGACGCGTACAGACATCAAACACATACCTGGCAACGGGGCTGATGTCTATTGGACGAGCGACGACTTCATTTGGGTGAAGAAACAAGACGGCACTTGGGCAAAGAGCACGGCTATCACACTGCATGACGGCGGAGCCAGTGCGGAGTTCACCTTACCCGGCAGCAAGTCCGACTATACCGATGGCTGCGAAGTGCGGTATACGGGGACTTCAAGAACGAAATTCGGAGCTTTCAACGTCCCCGGCGGTGTTGGTATACATGCCTATCAAAATCGTACTACGCCCAACGACTTCTCTAATGCGGGCGAATGGGGCGACTGCGGTTCAGGCAAAGCATACAACACGGGTAATCCTGCGAAGTTTAACTTCACGCTGGCCCACAAGGCCTCCTATCTCTGCTTTCTGCCTCGCTGTGAAAATACAACCCTTGCGCCTAACATACGGCTGAAAGGTATCAAAATCACGGCGACCAACGAAATGAGGTTTGCTGACTTATGCATGTTTGATGGCGAGGAACTCACAGCTCCCGGATCGCCCTTTGGTTGGGATTTTATCAATGTAGACCTCCCAGACTTCAAGATTGATACCAAGGCCAATCAGGCCCTCAACGCTGTCTATATGGTCGTCCGTCCCGGCACCTACAACTTCAAGATAGAATACACCATCGAAGACCCGACAACGCACGTGGTGGGCACCATTACAGATGTCAGAACTGGAATCACTCTCAATAAAGATAATTTCTATGATGTCACGGCCAACCTCGTTCCCAAGAACTATAACTTCGAATATTATATGTGGGATGCAGACCATCCTTATCTGGAGAATATCAGCATGCCGGATGTATATGATAATGGTTATAGTCCAACGGGCATAGCAATGGCCCCAGGAGATAACCGTTGGTATAATTATACTGCAGGCACACTTGCACAAGCTGGGGGAACAGCACAGTTCTGTCCTAATATCAATGAGGCTCTCTGGTATGTTGATCGTGGTGACCCGCACTGGGATAATTCTATCTGGAGTTCACATGGCCATCTATACAGCGGAGGTATGTGGATTTTGCGGAAGAATTATATTACGGGCTTTAGTTCGGAGCATGACCCTAATGGTGTAGATTGGCGTACAAAATATACGAATGCCAACCGTACCAATACAAGTGTCACTCCACAAGCACCCACGGCTTCTGAACAGTACAAGTATTTCTATCTCCCCGCTAATGGTCGTTATGAAGATGGCAAGTTGGAACATGTTGGTGGAATTGCTTATTATTGGACATCTACCACTTATCACACTATAATTCCTGGCCTATCCCCAGCATCATATAGTTTCGGATTTTGGTCTGGAGATATCGGAGTCAATTTTTATACTCGTGACCATGGTTTTTGCATTGTGCGTGCAGAGTAAGAAGCATTGTCAATTTATTTACGGATTAGTAAGAATATAAAGAGAGGAGAGGGCTAACTTATAAATAGTTAGCCCTCTCCTCTCTTTGATAGTTTTCATTCTCCTTATGGTAAAATCGGAGAAAGCTAAAAACTATAAATGGAGAAGAACCTCTACATTCTCTTACGCCAGTTCGAGATAAGATTAGTATGTAAATAGTTCTAACGGCTTTGATTTCTCAGCATAAACAGGTAATGCCTCAGGTTTATTGTCAAAAAGCAATAGAATTGAAGATGGCAAGAAAGTTAGAAAGTGCGTTAGTAATTACTTTAAATCACTCAACAAAGCAGATACTATAACTTCCGTATAAGCTGTTTTCAAGCATAGAAATGCAGATTTTCGGCAAGAATGTCCCGTGCATCTCAAGAAAATTATGTAAGTTTGCAGCTATGCAAGAAGTAACGAAGCAAGAGCAGCCGCGGTGGAATGGTATACTTGTGGAGGTGTTTTCCACCTTCATCTCGTTTTGTACGCGTCATCAGTTGCGCTATTTTTGCGCGGGTGGGACGGCTATTGGTGCCGTGCGCCATCAAGGAATGATACCTTGGGATGACGATATTGACGTGTGCATGCCGCGTCCCGACTACGAAAGGTTCAGGAAATTGTGGCATGAGCAGCCCGTGGAGGACTATGAGTTGATAGGGCCTGAAAGTGATGATGCCTATCCACTACCTTCGCTTAAGTTGTGCAATGCGCACACAACGCTCGTCGAATTTGCCGAGATTCCGTGCCTGACGGGGCTGTATATCGACATTTTTCCCGTGGATGGCGCGCCCGATGATGACGCGGAGGCCCTGCAGTTGCTGCGCCGTTATCAGCGGTTAAAGAATCGATTAAGTGCTATCAGTCACCGCTATTCGTTTCCAAAATACATGGGGCTGTTGGCTCAGCCGCAGCAATGGGGGCAGTTTTGCTACAAGATGATAGGTTTTCTGTGGCGGAAAGCTATCGCCAACGGTTGCTCAAGCAGATGAGTGCCATCAGCAGCAGCTATGCTTTCGACCATGGTGAGCGCGTGGTGGTGTATGCGGGTTCGTATGGTGCACGAGAGCTTTTTCCCAAATCGTGGGTTGAAACGCAGGTTATGGGCACGTTTGAAGGGCTGCAAGTGGCACTGCCCCAATGCACAGACGCTTATCTGCGCCACTATTTCGGCGACTATATGCAGTTGCCACCCGAGGCAGAACGTGTGGCCAAGCACGCCAAAGCCTATTTTAATTTGAATGAGCGCAAGTCGTTCGCAGAAGTAAAACATCAAATAAAGTAACATGAATTATGCATTATTGATTGCCGGCGGCAGCGGAAACCGCATGGGACAAGAGATTCCCAAACAGTTTATCCACGTGGACGATTGCCCGATTATTGTGCACACGATGAAGGCTTTTGAGCGCCATCCCGACATTGAAGCCATTGCAGTGGTGTGTTTGGAAGGCTGGGAAACGGTGTTGCGCTCGTATGCCAACCAGTTTTCGATCACCAAACTGCGGTGGATTTTCAAAGGCGGCGAGACGGGGATGGAGTCGATTCACAACGGCATCTATGGACTGAAGGCCGAGGGATGCAACGACGATGACCTCATTCTGGTGCACGATGGTGTACGCCCGTTGGTGTCGCAGGACATCATTTCGTCGAACATTGCTACGTGTAAACGCTTCGGCAACGCCATCACGGGCATTCAATGTCGGGAGGCCATCTTGGTGAGCGACGACGGTTTCAACGCCGAAAAAAGTATTCCGCGCGACAAACTCATTCGCACCCAAACGCCCCACACTTTCCCATTGGGCGAGCTTCTTGCCGCACACGAGGCCGCTAAGCAGCGCGGCATCACCAATTCGGTGGCCACATGCACGCTGATGGCCGAGTTGGGTGGGCACAAGATGTATATCGTTCCGGGCTCGGAGCGCAACATTAAAATCACAACTGTTGAGGATTTGGAGATTTTAAAGGCGCTGATGCACACGCAGAAAGACACATGGTTGAAATGAAAAGCTATGCTGAAGACTTGCGTGCCATAGCGCAGGAACCACTGCCCTGGGCGCAGTTAGCGGGCAAATCGGTGTTGGTGACCGGTGCAACGGGCTTGGTCGGAGCTGCCCTTGTCGAAGCATTATTGGCCTTGCCTGTGCCCGTTGAGGTGTATGCAGCGGGACGGAATGCCGAGCGTGCTGCGGCATGGTTTGCGGCTTATGCCGACAACCCACGGTTCCATTTCGTGCAGATGGACGTGTGTCAACCCATTCAGGGCGCACAGCCCTTCGACTATATCCTTGATGCGGCCAGCAGCGCCAATCCGAAAAGTTTTGCCACACAGCCCGTGGAGGTGATGCTTTCGAACTTCGAAGGTGTGAGAAACCTGTTGGACTATGGGTTGCTTCACGGCATGCAACGCTTTCTCTACGTGTCGACGGGCGAGATTTATGGCGAGGGAGCGGGGAACTTCTCCGAGCACGACAGTGGCTATGTGGACTGCGCCACGCCACGCGCATGCTATCCTTCGGCCAAACGTGCGGCCGAAACCTTGTGCGTGGCTTATGCTACCGAACACCAAGCCGACGTGGTTATCGCACGCCTCTGCCATGTCTATGGGCCGCGTTTCACCGAGCACGACAACCGCGTCTACGCCCAATTCCTACGCAACATTGCGGCTGGCAACGACCTGGTTCTAAAGAGCTCGGGGCTGCAGTTGCGCTCTTGGTGCTACGTGGTCGATGCCGTTCGCGCCCTGCTCTATGTGCTGTTGAAGGGCGAACGCGCAACAGCCTATAACGTGGCCGACCCCAACTCGGTGTTCACCATCCGCCAGCTGGCCGACACCTTGGCCGCGTTGGGTGGGAAACGCGTGGTGATGGCCGAAGCATCGGCAACCGAAAAGCAAGGTGGCACACCCATCACCTTAGCCACCTTCAACACCGAAAAGCTACAAAGTCTGGGCTTCACGATTGAGGGAACATGGCAGGAAAAACTGCAAAAGACGCTCGAAGCTTATATCCATTAGCCGAATGTCTCCGTTTCGGTTGACACGAGCATAAGGTTATGCTAACCATTCCCGTTTCGGTTGATGAAAGCATAAGGTTATGCCAGCTGTTCCTTGTTTCGGTTGATGAAAGCATAAGGTTATGCCAGCACTTCCCCATTTCGATTGACGCGAGCATAAGGTTATGCCAGCGCTTCCCCATTTCGGTTGACGCAAGCATAAGGTTATGCCAGTGTTCCCCCATTTCGATTGACGCGAGCATAAAGTTATGCTAACCATTCCCGAAATCGGATGAAGGTGTCCAAAGGTTCGGGCAGACATTCCCCAAATCGGGTTATCGTTCACGGGCCTTCTGACGAGTCCATTCGCGTTAAACTATCTAAAAACAAGGCCCGCTAACGATTAATTTGATAACTTCGTGGCATTGACAAACAAATAACGAACCTTAAAACAGAGATTTTATAATGACAATTCCAACCGTTTTTTGGCTTGTGCCGATAGCATCTGTGACAAGCCTGTGTATGGCGTGGTACTTCTTCCGCCAAATGATGAAAGAAGAAGAGGGTAATGAACGCATGATTGAGATTGCCTCGCATGTCAGGAAGGGCGCGATGGCCTATCTCAAGCAGCAATACAAAGTGGTGGGCGCGGTGTTCGTCGTGCTCGCAGTGCTGTTTGCCTTCATGGCCTATTACTTGAAGATACAAAATCCCTGGGTGCCCGTGGCTTTCCTCACCGGCGGTTTCTTCTCGGCTTTGGCAGGTTTTTTTGGCATGAAGACCGCCACCTATGCCTCGGCACGCACGGCCAATGCCGCACGTAAGGGCTTGGACAAGGGGCTGAAAGTGGCCTTTCGCAGCGGCGCCGTCATGGGGCTCGTGGTGGTAGGCTTAGGTTTGTTGGACATCGCGCTGTGGTTTTTCATCCTCAACGCCGTCTATGCCGACTCGCCCTTGGCCCTCATCACCATCACCACCACGATGCTCACCTTCGGCATGGGCGCATCGACGCAGGCGCTGTTTGCACGTGTCGGCGGCGGCATCTATACCAAAGCGGCCGACGTGGGCGCTGACTTGGTGGGCAAGGTGGAAGCCGATATTCCCGAAGACGACCCGCGCAACCCCGCCACCATCGCCGACAATGTGGGCGACAACGTGGGCGACGTAGCCGGCATGGGTGCCGACCTCTATGAGAGCTATTGCGGCAGCATCCTCTCCACCGCCGCCTTAGGTGCCACGGCCTTTGCACTGTCGCCCGACCTTCAGCTGCGTGCCGTCATTGCGCCGATGCTCATTGCCGCCGTGGGCATCTTCCTTTCGCTCATCGGCATCTTCTTGGTGCGCACCAAAGAAGGCGCTTCGATGAAAGACCTCCTGCGCGCCTTGGGCATGGGCACCAACGTCAGTGCAGCGCTCATTGCCGTGGCCTCATTTGCCATCCTCTATCTGTTGGGCATGAGCAACTGGCTGGGCCTGTCGTTCTCGGTTCTGACCGGCTTGGTGGCCGGCGTCATCATTGGGCAGGCCACCGAATATTACACCTCGCAGAGCTATCGCCCTACCCAGCGTATTGCTGAAGCCAGTCAGACAGGTGCCGCCACAGTGCTTATCAAAGGTTTGGGCACCGGCATGATTTCCACCTGCATTCCCGTGCTTGTTATTGCCGTAGCCATCATGCTGAGCTATCTTTTTGCTAACGGATTTAATTTAGATATGCGTGCTGACGCCATCGCTACCGGCCTCTATGGCATCGGCATTGCTGCCGTAGGTATGCTCTCAACGCTTGGCATTACCTTGGCAACCGACGCCTATGGGCCGATTGCTGACAACGCCGGCGGCAATGCTGAGATGAGCGGTTTGGGCGAGGAAGTGCGCCATCGCACCGACGCGTTGGATGCCTTGGGCAACACCACCGCCGCCACCGGCAAAGGTTTCGCCATCGGCAGTGCGGCCCTCACGGCCTTAGCCCTGTTGGCATCGTATATCGAAGAAATCAAGATGGCCATGGTGCGTGCCATGGAGAAGGGGCAGACCTTCATCGACATGGCCGGCCAAGCGTTTGATCCCCACACGGCCACCATGCCCGACTTCATGGCCTATTTTCAAGTCAACCTCATGAATCCGCGCGTGCTCATCGGCGTGTTTATCGGTGCAATGGCGGCCTTCCTCTTCTGCGGTCTGACCATGGGTGCCGTGGCCCGCGCCGCACAAGCCATGGTTGAAGAGGTGAGGAGGCAATTCAACGAAATCAAAGGCATCCTGTCGCATGAGGCGGAACCCGATTACGGCCGCTGCGTAGAAATCTCCACCCGCAGCGCACAAGCCGAGATGATTGTGCCCGGCCTGCTCGCCATAGCCATCCCCATCGTGGTGGGCATGCTGCTCGGCGTGGCCGGCATCTTGGGTCTGCTGGCCGGCAGTTTAGCCACCGGGTTCACCTTAGCCGTGTTCATGGCCAACGCCGGCGGTGCATGGGACAATGCAAAAAAGATGGTCGAAGAGGGGCACTTCGGCGGCAAAGGTTCGCCCTGTCACAAGGCCACCGTCGTGGGCGACACCGTGGGCGACCCCTTTAAAGACACCTCGGGGCCCAGTCTCAACATTCTCATCAAGCTCATGTCGATGGTGAGCATCGTGATGGCCGGCCTCACCATCGCTTTCCTATAAAAGCTGGCACAAGCCCCGTTGCAAACCATGAAAGGCGTTCGAACGATGTTCGGGCGCCTTTTTCTATCAACAGGCAGCGACACATTTGCCGGCGCAAAAGCGAAGTCGTTTTCCCCCTCGGCTCCACCTTATTCCATATACGATAGGTTGGTTTTAACCATCACATGCACTCTCCCTTCGTCAAAAAACAACGAGTTTTTTCTGCACCGGAGGCTCACGCGTCAAAAAACAACGAGTTTTTTCTGCGCCGCAGGGTTGCATGTACAAAAATAATGGATTTTTTCTGCGCCGGAGGCTCGCGCGTCAAAAAATAATGGATTTTTT
>NZ_BAJQ01000045.1 GCF_000613785.1 Segatella oulorum JCM 14966
GAGATACGAATTAAAATCTTATTAATTACAAAAAGATATGAAACAGATAGAACCAATTAAATTGGGCATCATGAGTAATGGCTCCCATTTTTTGTTTATCACCGACACGGTGGGGCTCGCCACAGCCGATGCCAAAGTAAAAACAAAGGTGACGGCCGAGTTGACGGCCTTGCAAACGGCGCTGAAGGCCGAGGACGATGCGCTGGCGTTGTCGAAAGCCAACCTGCTGAGCAAGGAGATTAAGGCCGTCGATGCCGAGCGCGACAAGCATTACAAGGCGCTGCGCAAGGCCATCAAGTTTTTCCTGAACCATCCCGATGCCGAGCTGGTGAAGGCTGCCGCGCGGTTGGAACAGCTGCTGAAAGATTACAACATCAATCCTGCGATGCAGTTGGATCGCGAGACGGGCCTGTTGCTCAACCTCATCAGCGATTTGGAAACGAAGTCGGCTGCCGATGTCACAGCCTTGGCCCTCACGCCCGTGGTGCAGGCCATGAAGCAGGCCAACGATAAGCTGCGCGAGGTGACGCGAGCGCGTGCCAACGACCGTGCAGTGCAGATTGTGGGTCAGTTGAAGCAGGCGCAGCACGCTTCCGACGAGGCCTATCGCACGTTGGTGCAAAAGGTGAATGCCTTGGCGGTGGTCGAGGGCGAGGCCGATTATGCCGATTTCATCAGCAAGATGAACGAGCAGGTGAAGCACTACAAGCAGGAGGTGCTGCCCAAGGCGAAGAAAAAGGACGGCGGCAAGCCTGGTGACGGGAAGAAGCCTGGCGAAGGCGGGAAGAAGCCCGATGGCAAGAAGCCGGGCGGTGATGCTGTAAAGCCGGGCGAGGGTGGCGATGGTAAGGATAAGCCCGGCGGAAAAGGTCAGGGCGATGCTACGGTGACGCCGAAAGAATAACTTGCTTTAAAACAAAAGGGCATCATCTCGATGCCAGTTTGCATACACACAATTTGTTTTAAAGAATGGGGGCGGGAGTGCGCGATGCATTTCCGCCCCCGATGTGTTGTGTGGATTGTTTACGCGTTTCGTTTGGGCAGATTGCGTGTGGGTGGTTGGTGTCGTTTGGGTTGATTACGCGTGAATGGTTATTTTGTTTGTGTGGAATTGCGTAGAAAAATATGATGGAGATACGCGAGTTCGGGATAAGCTGATGCCGATGTGGGATAAGATAATGTTAAGAAAACGCTATATTATCGAGTGCATCAATGAACTCTTGAAGAATAAAGCTAACCTCGTACACTCGCGACACCGCTCAATACATAACTTTATCATGAATCTATGTTCTGCCCTAACAGCCTATTGCTTTTTTGACAATAAACCTGAGGCTCTACCTGTTTATGTCGAAAAATCAAAGCAGTTAGAACTGTTTGCATACTGACCTTATCCCGAACTCGCGTATTATCTATGCCATTCCAGAGAGAAAGTATACGTCCGCTTTCACTGCTCGGACGCGCGTTTGCCAGCGATTATGGGAATGCTAAGCATTTGATCTTTTGTGACTATCTATATGAGGCGTTTTGTAGAGGTCTCAGCATATTTATGCACTAAAAGTCAAATCCGTCATCATCCAAAAAGGAATCGTCCTCTTCAATAAAGGCATCGAGGGCACGCCGTTCTTTCTTTGTGGGACGACCTGTACCACGAGCGCGATCAACAAATCCACTAATCCGATTCATCTCCAACAATTCATATTGGCTGGGATCGGTCACGTTTTCATAAACCTCAGGCACAAGCTTGGCACCCACGCGCTGTTCAATACATTGCAATACTTTGTAGGAGAATGTTACGGGCGACTTTCTCACCTGCACCACATCGCCCTCTTTGAGCAGATAGCTGGGCTTCACCGTGCGGGAGCCTACCTGTACACGCCCATTTTTGCACGCCGCAGCAGCCATCGAACGTGTCTTAAACAATCGCACTGCCCAAAGCCACTTGTCAATTCTTGCTTGCTGAATCGTCATGGCTGCACATTTTATTTTTTCCTAACTTGTTGTATTGATTCATCGTGGTTGTGATACCCGACAGTACAAACGATTGGATGATGGCCGTCGCTATCTCTATCGCTGGTTCGAGTAGCTTTTTTTCGTCGTCATCATAACGACCTAAAACCCAATCCACCTGTTGCCCGCGAGAGAAATCACTGCCGATTCCCATACGCAAGCGGGCATAGTTGGTACCTATCAACTGCTGAATATGCCCTAAGCCATTGTGTCCACCATTGCTGCCCGATGCCTTCAGTCTAAATGTACCTAAAGGAAGTGCAAGATCATCGCTCACCACCAAAAGACGACTTTCATCGATATTTTCCTTGTTGAGCCAATAACGTACGGCATTTCCGCTTAAATTCATGAAAGTTGTAGGCTTCAACAAAAATACTTTCCGCCCCTTGAGCATCAGCGTTGCCACGTCACCATAACGCTGGGGCGTAAAAAGAATATTGGACGCTTTAGCAAAAGCGTCCAATACCATAAAACCTGTATTATGGCGGGTCTCCTGGTATTCATCTCCAGGATTCCCTAAACCACAAATTAGATATTTGTCCATTTACTCTTCTTCAGTTGTTTCTGCTTCAGCTGTTTCTGTTGCAGCCTGCTGTGCCTGACGTGTCATCTTGATAGAACATACAACAACGTCTTTGCTTGTTGCAATCTCCAAACCTTCAAACGACAAATCACCAACCTTGATGCTCTTACCAATCTTCAATGCAGTTACATCAATATCGAGATGCTCTGGAATTTGCTGATAAGGAGCTGTAACGCTAATCTTACGAATAGAGAGGTTCATACGACCACCATCGCGCACACCTTGTGCCAAACCAACCAACTTCACAGGAATACCAATCGTGATAGGCTTTTGGTCGTTCACCTCGTAAAAGTCAACGTGCAAAGGAGCATCGGTAACGGGATGGAACTGCACCTCTTTCAAAATAGCGGTGTGATGATTGCCTTCAATTTCAAGATTAATCACATAAATGTGAGGAGTATAAATCAACTTGCGGAGCTCGCTGAACGGGAGTGCGAACGAAAGAGCCTCAGGAGCACCTTTATCGTTCTTCTTCTCACCATACAAATTACAAGGAACAAAACCCTGCTTACGCAATTCTTTAGAAGCTTTTTTACCAAGGTCTACACGCTTCTGACCTGCCACATTAATCTCTTTCATAATTGTGTTACTCTAAATTAAAAATTACTATTAATTCGCCATCACACGAGATTGCTCTCGGAAAGCCATGCAAAGGTATAGTAAATTTATTGACTATGCAAATTTCTTTTAAAAAACATCGAAAAGGAATGCATTTATTTGCAAAGACAAAGCGAATTAACTAATTTTGCAGAAAAGATTTTTTTAGGTACAGAAAACATATAATTATTAGAGAATGATTAATCGAGAACTTATCAGAATAAAGGTTGTGCAGCTAACCTATGCGTTCTATCAAAACGGAAATAGAAATATTGATACGGCGGAAAAGGAACTTTTCTTCAGTTTATCAAAAGCTTATGACTTGTACAATCATTTGCTACAACTAATTGTCGCCATTGCGAAAGAAGAACGCAAACGCGTGGAAATAGCTTCACAACGTGCAGAACGTGAAGGAACTGTGCCGCCCTCAACCAAGTTTATTGATAATAAATTCGCTTTGCAACTCGAAGAAAACAAAGCACTGCTCAAGAATGTTGAAGCGCAAAAACTCTCTTGGGAAGATAATATCGAGGTAGTGCGTAGCCTATGTGACAAAATCGAGACGTTCGAGCCCTATATCGAATACATGGGTATCGTTGATAGCAGCTACGAAGATGACCAAGAATTGTGGCGAAAAATTTATAAGCAACTCATCTTAGGCAACCCTGATATTGATTCCGTTTTGGAGGAGAAGAGCTTATATTGGAATGATGATCGTGAGGTGGTCGACACCTTTGTGCTCAAAACTATTAAGCGTTTCAAACCCGAGAATGGTGCTAACCAAGAGTTGCTGCCTGAATTTAAAGACGAAGAAGATAAAGATTTTGCAAGCAAACTTTTCAGAGCAACGTTGCTCAATGCAGAGCAATATCAACAATATATGAGCGAAGCCAGCCGCAACTGGGACTTCAGTCGATTAGCTTACATGGACGTAGTGATTATGCAGATTGCCATCGCTGAGATGCTAACATGCCCCAATATCCCTGTGAGCGTCACAATAAATGAATATGTTGATTTGGCAAAAATCTACAGCACACCGCGTAGTGGTGGGTACATCAATGGCATGCTCGACACGATTGCGCATTTCTTAGTGAACAATAAGCTCATGCTGAAGCCCATCAAGGCGAAAGAAACAAATAAAGCAAAAGTAAACAATAATAATAAACAAGATAAGCAATGAACACATTTCTATTGTCAGCAGCCATGCAACAACAAGGAGGCGGCATGGGCATTTTCATCATGATGGGTGCCGTATTAATCATTTTTTGGCTCTTCATGATTCGTCCACAGCAAAAGAAGCAAAACAAGATTAAGGCTTTCCAAAATGCACTTCAGGAAGGAACGAGGGTCGTAACCGCCGGTGGCATGTATGGAACCATCAAACATGTCAACCTCGAAAATAACACGGTTGATTTAGAAATTGCGCGTGGCACGATTGTCACCGTCCACAAGAACTACGTTTTCGAGGATGCTTCTGCACCCACACCCAATGCGTAAATACATCACACATATAAAAGATTTGGGAAACTTCCTATTGAGATATTTCAATCGGGAGTTTCTCATTTTTGTTTTCTTTCTCCTTCTCAGTAGTATGTTTTGGCTTGTTTTGACACTCAACCAAAACTATGATAAGGAAATTCATATCCCCATAAAGATTGTCAATGTACCCCAAAATGTTGTCATCACTCAAAACATTAACGATACCTTAGATGTTACTGTGCGCGACAAAGGCTTTGCACTTTTGGCCTATACTTATGGCGGGAGGCTACAACCTATCATGGTCGACTTTAACAAATATGCAAACAAAGCAACAGGACAAGGAAAGATTTTGGTAAGCGATCTCCATCGCAGTCTGTATGCTATTTTGTATGGTTCTTCGAAGATAACAGCCATCAAGAACGACCAGCTTACTTTCTATTTCAACTACGGACAAGCCAAACGCGTGCCCATAAAATTGTTAGGCACGATTGAAGCAGCTAAAAGCTATCATATTGCACAAATAAAGTTCTCGCCAAACTATGTCACCATCTACGCCAACAAACATTTGTTAGACAGCATTCAGTGGTTAACAACCACGCCATTGACTATTAAAAATGTTGGCGATACCATCATGCAAACTATCGATGTGCAACGCATTCGAGGAGTCAAAATCGTTCCTGAGCGCATTAAAATGAGTATCTATCCAGACATCCTCACAGAAGAAAGCATCGAAGTGCCCATCACAGCCATTAATATGCCCACGGGAAAGGTGTTGAGAACATTCCCTTCGAAAGTAAAAGTGAATTTCACTATTGGTGTAAGTAGGTTCCGAAAATTGCGAGCAGACCAGTTTATTGTTACCGCCGACTACGAAGATATTATGGCACATCCTGCTGAAAAATGTAACATTAGGATAAAGAAATATCCGACAGACGTAGCGCGCCCCACATTAGAAATTCAGCAAGTCGACTATCTCATCGAACAACAATAATCATGCACGAAACCTCTATTATAGCACTCACCGGAGGCATTGGCTGCGGAAAAAGTTTTGTAGCCCAGCTACTGCTCGAAGA
Source organism: Segatella oulorum JCM 14966 (assembly GCF_000613785.1). Classification (GTDB taxonomy): domain Bacteria; phylum Bacteroidota; class Bacteroidia; order Bacteroidales; family Bacteroidaceae; genus Prevotella; species Prevotella oulorum. The sequence continues at coordinate 5,740 of NZ_BAJQ01000045.1, forward strand.
GAATATCGAGGTATATGACTGTGATGCGGCGGCCAAACGCATCATTCTGACACAGCCCGCTATCCAAACTCAATTACAACAATTGGCTGGGGAGCGCCTGTTTAAAGATGGAGTGTTGCGAAAAGAAATGCTCACCACCTTCATTCAGCAGAGCGAACAACATAAAATGGCAGTCAACAACATTGTTCATCCGGCAGTTGCCGCCGATTTTCTAAGCAGTGGGTTGCATTGGTTTGAAAGTGCTATCCTCTTTGAAAGTGGCTTCTATCGGCGCCTTCACATCGACAAAATCATTGGCGTAACCGCACCGCCTGACGTGCGCATTGCACGCATCATGCAACGGAACCACATTTCACGCAGCCAAGCCGAAGCATGGATTGCAAGCCAAATGGCACAAGAAGAAATCATCGCACAATGCGACTACATCATCAGAAATGACGGGCAAGCAGACTTGAAACAACAGCTTCGCTCCCTATTACAATGGATTTAAATTTATTCATCATATCAACAAAATAACAAAGAATATGGAAACAATTCTCTCTATCGCAGGGAAACCTGGCTTGTATAAACTCGTGTCACGAGGAAAAATGAACTTGATTGTTGAAGCATTGGACGAAACGCACAAGCGCATTCCGGCTTTTGCAACCGACCGTGTAACCAGTTTGGGCGACATTGCCATCTATACAACCGAAGAAGACATTCCACTTTGGAAAGTTCTCGACAGCGTTTGCAAAAAGGAAGAAGGAAAGAAAAGCTCGCTGAACTATCGGAAAGCTAACGGAAAGGAACTGCGCACCTACTTCGCCGAGGTGCTTCCCAATTTCGATGAAGACCGCGTTCACGACAGCGACATCAAGAAATTGCTGCAATGGTATGACCTCTTGGTGAAGGCAGGCATCACTAATTTTGAAGAAGTGCTGGCACCGACAGAGGGCGACAACATTGACAACCGCCAGGCAGCTGAATAAACTGCGCTGCCAAACACCACGCTATTACAAAACAAAAACAGCGTGGTTTGCAAACAAACTGGCATAGATTGGTGCACAATCTATGCCAGTTTTAAAAAGAAGGTCGAGCAACATGCCCGACCTTCTTTTATTTCCTGCAATTCGTTGCTTAATAATTCTCAGGATTAAGCTGGAAGAAGCTCTCAGGATGGTCGCACACAGGGCACTTCTCCGGAGCAGTCTTACCAATGTGAATGTGTCCACAGTTGCGGCACTGCCAAACGCGATCGCCGTCACGAGAGAACACAATACCTTCCTCGATGTTCTCCAACAATTTGCGATAACGCTCCTCGTGGTGCTTCTCTACCTGACCCACTCCACGGAACTTCGCAGCAATCTCGGGGAAACCTTCAGCCAAAGCTACCTTGGCCATCTCAGCATACATGTCGGTCCACTCATAGTTTTCACCATTCGCAGCATCGGCAAGATTGGCTGTTGTTGTAGGAATATCGCCCTCGTGCAAGAACTTAAACCACATTTTTGCATGCTCTTTCTCGTTGCGGGCCGTCTCCTCGAAGATAGCAGCAATCTGCTCATAACCATCTTTCTTTGCCTTTGAAGCATAGTAAAGATACTTCGTGTGTGCCTGGCTCTCACCTGCAAAAGCAACTTTCAAGTTTTCTTCGGTCTTGGTACCCTTCAAAGCAGCAGGGTCGAATGTCTTAAACTTGTCAGCCTTAGCATGACAGACGGGGCACTCTGCAGGAGCTTCAGTGCCTTCGTAAACGTAACCACAAACGGTGCAAATAAATTTTTTCTTCATAATGTTTTTGTATAAATGTTATCTTGTTACGAGTGCAAAGATAGGGCAAAATATGGAGAGACGCAAGAGCCTCCATCTATATTTCGATTGAATAAATCTATAAGAAAGCTTAAAAGCGCAGTAGAAAAGGCTTCCCTGCAATACCTAAAAATAGGTATTTTGCTGCATTTTTTTTGTAAAATTGCCCTGCCCCACCCTCCGCCTCCCCAAAAATTAGTACCTTTGGATGAATTTTAAAAACATCACACGCCCTATGACGCTACAACAATTAGAATATATCATGGCCGTCTATCGCCAGCAGCATTTTGCCAAAGCGGCCGAAAGCTGCAAAGTGACGCAACCCACACTGAGCTCAATGATTCAGAAATTAGAGGATGAGCTGGGGGTGAAAATCTTCAACCGCAAACAGCAACCCATCACGCCCACCGAGATTGGGCAGCGCATCATCGACCAGAGTTGGAAGATTTTGAAAGAGGCCAAACAGCTCAAAGAGATTGTTGAAGAAGAGAAATATTCGCTCATGGGCACCTTTCGCATCGGCATCCTGCCCACCATCGCGCCCTATCTCATCCCGCGTTTCTTTCCGCAACTCATGCAGAAACACCCCGAGATGGACGTGAGAATTAGCGAGATGAAAACGCACGAAATTAAAGAGGCGCTCGAAAAAGGCAGCATTGACGTGGGTATTTTGGCCGAATTAGACGGCATGCGTGACGAATTTGAACTGACACACCTGTTTTTTGAGCAGTTTTTTGGTTACGTGGCCGAGAGCGATCCATTGGCGCAGCACCATGTCATCCGCACGGCCGACCTCAAAGGCGAATACCTGTGGATGCTCGATGAGGGCCACTGTTTTCGCGACCAGTTAGTGAAATTTTGCCAACTCAAAGAGGCGAAAGAGAGCCAAAAAGCCTATTCGCTGGGCAGCATCGAGACATTCATGCGCATGGTGGAGAGTGGAAAAGGCGTGACCTTCATCCCCGAGCTGGCCGTGCTGCAACTGAGCGAAGAACAGAAAAAACTGGTTCGGCCCTTCGCCATCCCCATCCCGGTGCGCGAAATCGCCATGATCAACACCAAAGACTTTGTGCGCCGAAACTTGCGCTCACTCATTGCAACCGAAATCCAGCAATCCGTTCCCAAAGACATGCTCAAGCTGAAGCAGGTGCAACAGCGCATTTAAGCGAAAAATCAAAAAACGGGGCTGCTTACGCGTAAGTCGATGCAAAAAATCAAAAAGATGGGCTGCTTACGCGTAAGTCGACGCAAAAAATCAAAAAGCAGGGCTGCTTACGCGTAAGTCGACGCAAAAAATCAAAAAGCAGGGCTGCTTACGCGTAAGTCGACGCGAAAAATCAAAAAGATGGGCTGCTTACGCGTAAGTCGACGCGAAAAATCAAAAAGATGGGCTGCTGGAACTCCAGCAAGGGCAAAAAATCAAAAAGACGGGCTGCTGGAACTCCAGCAAGGCTGAAAAACAAAAAAATGGGGCTGCTGGAACTCCAGCAAGGCCAAAAAATCAAAAAGATGGCCTGCTGGAACTCCAGCAAGGCCAAAAATCAAAAAAACAGGGCTGCTGGAACTCCAGCAAGGGCAAAAAATCAAAAAGACGGGCTGCTGGAGTTCCAGCAAGCCAAAAAATGAGGCAGACGTTAGCACGCCTGCCTTGTGATAGTGTCAAACAATGGTGTCAACGCCTGCGCCACCACGCATGAAGCGCTATGCCCCAAAGAGCCGCCCATCCCGCAAGACAAACAAGATTGGTGGCAAGACTGGGGCTGTCGAAACAAAAAAACAAACTGAGAACCATGGCAAATGCAACGCATGCACTCAACAAGCACCGAACCAAAAACTTCATCCTAAACTGCGATAGAAAGGTGGCTCAACGCCTATTGCTGCGGCATGCGGTATCGGTCGCCGGCCTCGTCAACCAATTTCTTGGCAAAGGGAGCGGGAAAGCCCATCCGCTTCGTCCGAGCACCCACGCCCGCCTTGGTGCGCAAAAATTGGCCATCCTTCGTGGGCTTCTCCACCATGTCGTTGTATTTCACAATCAGGTAGACGGCCAACTGATTCCACCGCTCAAGCATGCGCTGCGCCTGCTCATTGCTATAGTCGTTGAGCTGTTGCAGTGCAGCCGCCTTGTTGGTAGCATATAAGGCTTGCGCCCGACGCTCCACCTCGGGTTGCTGCGCAAAATAGCTCTGCTCAAGGCTGTCGCGCACGGCGCGCAACGTGGGAAACAGCTGCACATAACGCGGATAAACCATGTTGCTCACCCAGTTGCACACCCAAAATGCGTTCCTATTCGAGAAGGTCACCGCGTCGGCTCCCGGCGTGTTGTAACACTCGGGCTGCACGGTGTTTCCGCAATAAACGGGCGTGTAGGCCACCATGTTGCCATCGTCGTTGCCAAACCACAACACGCCGCCAATCTCGCGTGGCAACCATGCGCGCATTTCGCTCACAAAGGCAAAGGCGGCCTGCTGCGTGCTGATGGGCCGCTCGTTGAAATAGCGCTTGCCATCGACTTCATAGAACAGCGGCGTGGGGCGATAGGGCATCTGCCAAATGCCACTGCCCACATCGGTTGAATCGATGGCCAACGGCGTGCCTTCATAATGGTCGCGCATGGCAGCCTGCACGTCTTGCACACTGAGTTTGCGGTTGGGCACAATCCACAACGGAATCTCCTCGGCCTCTGCATCTTTGCCCAAAGCCCAAGGCAGATAGCGCGAGAAATCGTCTGAGAAACGATTGAAGAAGCTCCACACACGCGCATCGCAGAAACGACGACCCGAGAAATCGGGCGCAGCATAGACTTGTTTCCAAGAAAAATCGGCATCCTTGCCTGTGAACCATCCCTTAGAACGCGCAAAAGTGATGGCATTGGGGCTGAAGAGCACATTTTGCTTGTCGTGCTGATTGAATTTTCCTATGCGGCTCTGGTTGGCATGCCCACAAATGGCATTGTCGGGAATGCGCATCGCCACCCAAACTACTTTCTTGCTACCCGGGCCACAGCCCATCATCTCCATGATCCAAGCTTCGTTGGGGTCGCAGAGCGTGAACGTCTCACCACTGCTATTGAAGCCATAGGTGTTGGCCAACGTCGTCATCACCTTAATGGCCTCGCGAGCCGTGCGCGAACGCTGCAATGTGATATAAATGAGGCTGCCATAATCTAAAATTCCCGTCGAGTCGATCATCTCTTCGCGTCCGCCATAGGTGGTTTCGCCAATCGTCAGTTGGTATTCGTTGATATTGCCAATCACGTTGTAGGTGACGGGTGCCTCGGGTATTTGGCCGTGATAAACGTGGTTATCCCAACCATAAACTTGGCGCATCTCGCCCTTGGCATGTGTGCCTGCCGGATAATGTGCCAACCCTAAGAACATGCCGTAGTCGTCGGCATTGTAGGAACAAATGACGCTTCCGTTAACGCTGGCTTTCTTGCCCACGATGAGGTTGGTGCAAGCTCGGCTGCGAAGTGGAAACAAGGTTTGCACAAGGAGTGCAACGAAAATCAGGGCGCCACTCAAACGGGCGCAATGCTTAGAAGTGTGTCTCATTTTTATGGGGTTTAAATCGTAATCTATGGTTGTGAATGAGGGCCTCTCCACCCACAAATGGTCATGGCGGGCTCAGCAGTGAATGGTTGACAAGCCACCACATAGCCATCCTCCAACTCAACAAGTGCGGGCGAAACAATGGTTCCGTCGTCGCATGTAACGGCATGAAAAGCGAAACGTTGCTTCACCGCGTAGGCATTGGTAGAGGTGGTGTGGGCTGCGGAGGTGGCACAACCGAGTCGCGCCGGTTAGCAATCGAATCGGCAGGTGCTGCGGCCGTTTGCGCCTTGGTGTGCATGCGCAACAGGCTGATGCGTGTGATAAACATCATCTTCATCGTTGTTTCACTCTCACCTTCAGTCTGCCCCTGCGACAACATCAAGAACCCGCGCACGGCCTTGATGCCCAAACGGGCATCATCACGCAGCATGAGGCTATAGTGATTGGCCGTCGTGATGTGCACCACCTGCGAGGCGATGCTGTCATTGGCAAATTGCACCGACAACATAGCCACACCGTCTCGATTGCCATCTTGGAAAATGAAATTGGCATCGAAATTAAGCATCAGCACGTCGCCTTTATGGAAGGATGAGTCTGCCTGCTGCGCAAAAGAATAAAGCTGAAACGGCTTTTGCAAGCTCAGCACATAACCAGCATCGCCATGCCACACATTGGCTGTATCACCATTGGCCGAGAACTGATCATTGTCGCCCGAAATACCCGATGCACCCAAGGCCGAAGCTTCGTTGGTGAAACGCTCGTTGAGCTGCTCGTAAATGGCTTTTAGTTGCTCGGTATGCCGCATGTAATAGGCCAAAGAGGCTTCAAACTGTTGTTGCGTGACTTCATATTTCTTCAATACGGCCGCCCGATATTGCTGCGTGTTGGCCGAATCATTGGCCGAAAGCTCGGCCATGCTGCTCGCAAGATGATAGTCGTAGAGGATATCCGTCATCTCGTCGGGCTGCAAATATTCACTCGGAACAGAGGGTTTGCAGGCCACCAAGAAAAAGAGTGCAAAGCAAAGCCCGCAAAGCGTTTTGCCTGCACGTATCGCTTTAAGCATGCTTATCATGCGACTTTTTCTTAAAATAACCTTTAAAAGAAGCTGAAATGTCTTCCATTTCATGCCTATAAAACAAGAAAAAGATAACAATTCCAACAGAAATGCAGGCGTCTGCAAAATTAAACACCGGCGCAAAGAACACAAACTCTTCCCCACCCTTCCAAGGCATCCAGTCGGGATAAGTCGTCACGATGAGTGGAAAGTAGAACATGTCGACAACCTTGCCGTGCAGGAACGAAGCATAGCCCGTGCCAAAGGGAACAAATTGTGAAACGGTGTAAGGTGAAGAAGCATCGAAGATGAGCCCATAGAACATGGAATCCAAGATGTTTCCTGCTGCACCTGCAAAAATCATCGACAACACAACCAAATAGCCTACCGAATGTTTGCGTCGCACCACCTGACACATGTACCAGCCGATAGCCAACAGTGCAATGATACGGAACATACTCAAAACAATCTTGTTGAAGAACGTCATGCCATAGGCCATGCCGTTGTTTTCAACAAAACTAAGATAGAACCAATTGGTCACGCGAACCGATTCGCCAAGAGAAAAATGGGTCTTCACTTCGATTTTAATCAGTTGGTCGATCACTAAGATAACCAAGATTAAAAGCAAAGATAAACACCCATTTCTTAACGTGTCATTCGTTCTCATTTCTTGCGTGCATTCTTCGATGCCACACTCAATGTAGCATGCGGCACGATGCGAAGCCGTTCTTTGGCAATCAACTCACCCGTAATGCGATCAATGCCATACGTTTTATTCTCTATGCGCACCAGCGCAGCCTCCAAACTGCGGATGAACTTCTGCTGCCGCTGCGACATCTGAATAAGCTCTTCCTTCGCCTGATTGGCACTGCCGTCATCGAGCACTTTATTATAGGTGGGCGACGTGTCATCAACACCATTGCCATCCCTATTCATAATTTGACTCATCATTGCGGCATATTCTCTGCGCGCAACCTCCAACTTCTCGTTAATGATGGTGCGGAACTCTTCCAACTCCTCATCTGAATAACGTGTTTTCTTCTCCATAGATCAATGTTTCTAAGTGGATTAATACTATTATTATGAGTGCAAAGGCAATGTTAGCTTGCCTTTTGCACACTGATTTTCAATGCAAATGTGTCGAAAGCAACCTCAGCACCATCGTTATCTACAATGGTGAGTGCATTTGCTAAAACTTGCCCTTTAATCATCTCTGCAAACGTCTTGATAGCCGCATCGCTTTGCACATTCGGACTAATCTTCACCACAATGCGATCGGTTATTTCCAAACCACAATCCTTACGCAGATTTTGAATGCGATTAATCACTTCACGTGCGATGCCTTCCTGCTTCAGCTCTTCGGTCAATTCCACTTCAAGTGCGACAGTAAGATTTCCTTCGTTGCTCACCAACCAGCCGGGAATATCTTCGCTGATAATCTCAACATCGTCGGCTTCAACGACAATATCCTGACCTTCCAACACAAATTGAAGTCTGCCTTGAGCTTCAAAATCAGAAATTTCATCTTGGCTTAAAGCATCCATGTGCTGGGCAACTTGCTTCATCAGCTTACCATATTTCTTACCCATAACACGGAAATTGCACTTAACTTTCTTCACCAAGATGCCTGCACCTTCAACAAATGTGAGTTCTTTCACATTCACTTCACTCTTAATTAAATCGGCAACAGCTGCAATATGGCGTTTTTGCTCTTCATCGATAGCTGGAATCATGATTTGTGCCAAAGGCTGACGCACCTTGATATTTACTTTGCGACGAAGTGCCAAAGTCATAGAGGTAATCTTCTGTGCCACATCCATGCGCGCTTCTAAATCGCTATCAATGGCTTCGACATCAGCTGTTGGGAACGTGTCCAAATGCACACTGTCACACTTACCGCCCAAGTCATGATAAAGTTCATCAGCATAGAACGGAGCAAAAGGTGCCAACAGCTTAGCCACCGTCATCAAACAGGTATAAAGCGTCTGATAAGCTGACAATTTATCATGGCTCATGTCCGTCCCCCAGAAACGTTTGCGATTGAGACGCACATACCAGTTACTCAAATCATCGTTCACAAAACTATCAATCAAACGGCCTGCCTTCGTCGGATTATATCCATCTAATTCGCGCGTAACATTCGCAACCAAAGAATTTGCTTTAGAAACAATCCAGCGATCAATCTCGGGACGCTCTGACAAAACAATCTGTGCGGTTTCAGCATCAAACGCATCCACGTTAGCATAGAGTGCAAAGAAGCTATAGGTGTTATAAAGCGTACCAAAAAGCTTTCTGCGCACTTCATCCACACCATTGGGATCGAATTTGAGATTGTCCCAAGGCTCTGAATTGGTCATCATATAAAACCGGACAGCGTCGGCTCCATATTGGTCAATCATTTCGAAAGGATCGGTCACGTTGCCCACATGCTTGCTCATCTTGTTGCCCTTTGCATCCAGCACTAACCCGGTTGAAATGACATTCTTGAAAGCAACCTGATCAAACACCAACGTTGCGATGGCATGCAATGTGAAGAACCAGCCACGCGTTTGGTCGACACCTTCATTAATAAAGTCGGCCGGATAATAAGCAGGCGGAACAGGCACACCCTCGTATGATGAATGAACCAATTGCACACGATAATCGGCCTCGGTCATTCCCATAGCCTTCAACCCTTCGGCATTAATTGCTCCCTCAAAGGATAATGCTGTTGTGCATAAGGCATGGAGCCCGAGTCAAACCAAACATCAATCAAATCGGTTTCGCGCATCATCGGCTCGCCCGCATCGTTCACCAACACAATGTTGTCCACGTATGGGCGGTGCAAATCTATCTTGTCGTAATTCTCGGCCGAGTAGTCACCGGGCACAAATCCTTTCTCTTTTAAGGGGTTCGCCCGCATCACACCAGCTGCGACACTCTTCTCTATCTCGGCATACAACTCCTCAACGCTACCCACACATTTCTCGTTCTTCTTTGCATCACGCCAAATCGGCAAAGGTGTGCCCCAGAAACGCGAGCGTGACAAGTTCCAATCGTTCAAATTCTCCAACCAGTTGCCAAAACGCCCCGTCCCCGTCGAAGCAGGTTGCCAATTAATGGTTTTATTCAATGCCACCATACGCTCCTTCTTCGCCGTGTCTTTAATAAACCAACTGTCAAGCGGATAATAAAGAATAGGTTTGTCGGTGCGCCAGCAATGCGGATAAGAGTGCACGTGCTTCTCAATCTTGAAGGCCATACCCTGCTGTTTCAACTCCATGCAGATTACCACATTCAAATCCTCGTCCTTCTCGCTGGTTGCTTTATCCCAAACGCCACCGGGATTATATTTCGGCGCATACGAATTTTTCACATAATCGCCCGCATGATGCCCATAGACCGCAACATCCACACAAGCCTTTACAAAGTTGGCATCCAAGTCGTCGATGTCATAATATTTTCCTTGCAGGTCGACCATCGGACGCGTCTCGCCCTGCTTGTTAATCAAAAACAACGCCGGAATATGCGCATCCTTAGCCACTTTCGCGTCGTCGGCACCAAAAGTTGGCGCAATGTGTACAATACCCGTACCATCTTCTGTCGTCACATAATCGCCCAAGATAACACGAAACGCCTCACTCGCCATTTCCACATAATGCTCACGACCGTCAGCGCTGTCAAAGCAGTTCTTAGGATGTGCCTGCGCAAAAGCCTTCACAAAAGGAGCAGCAAAGTCGTCAACCTTTTCGCAAGGCTTCACCCAAGGCATCAGCTGACGATAGTGCAAACCTTCTAAATCAGCACCCTTCAACCGTTCAATCACACGCCAAGGACACTGCTTCTTCGCTTTATCGAAAGCGCCCAAAGCACCCTCCTTCACCTCCTGCTCGGGATTTAGATAAGCCGAAAGACGACTCTCGGCCATCACCAACGTCATGGGCTTTCCGTCATAAAGATTATAGGTTTCAACCACCACATAATCAATCTTCGGCCCCACACAGAGCGCCACATTCGAAGGCAGCGTCCAAGGCGTCGTCGTCCACGCCACAAAATAGGGCTTGCCATGTTGTACCCACGCAGCCTTACCATCTACTATTTCAAACTGCGCCGTCACCGTCGTATCTTTCACATCGCGATAGCACCCCGGCTGATTCAGCTCGTGGCTCGACAAACCCGTGCCGGCCGACGGCGAATAAGGCTGAATGGTGTAGCCTTTATACAGCAGACCCTTGTTGTAAAGCTGCTTCAACAACCACCAAAGCGTCTCAATATATTTGTTGTCATAGGTGATATAAGGATGATCCAAATCCACAAAATAGCCCATGCGCTCAGTCAATTCGCGCCATTCAGCCGTGAATTTCATCACGTTTTCCCGACACTTGCGGTTATAATCTTCCGTCGAAATATATTTGTCCGAAGCCTTGTTGTCAATATCCTTCTTCGTGATACCCAACTCCTTCTCCACACCAAGCTCCACAGGCAAACCGTGTGTGTCCCAGCCGGCCTTGCGTTTCACCTGATAACCCTTCATCGTCTTATAACGATTAAACGTGTCTTTAATCGAGCGTGCCAACACATGGTGAATGCCCGGATGACCATTAGCCGAAGGCGGACCTTCGAAGAACACAAACTGAGGCTGCCCCTCACGCTCTGCTATCGAACGCAGAAAAATGTTATTCTCTTGCCAATAAGTCAGCACATCTTGATTGGTTTTCACAAGATCTAAACCTTGATGCTCGGCGAATTTCTTAGCCATTTCGTATCGTTATTATAAATATTGTTCTATTTTTAATGGGCGCAAAGATAATAAAAAAACTTAGCATAGGCAAACCGCCCCGCTTTTTTCTATCGCCGGCAAGCCCCAAACAGTCAGCCCACCAAGCCTGCTTGCGCAACAACTCCAAATCCACCATACATACTTCGGGGCGGATTACCCCATCGGGGTTATACTTTCGATAGCGCAGGGTTGGCAAGTGTAACGCAGCCTACCCTGGGTAACAGTGCAAGCGAGGATACTACCCCCCTTGGGGTTGTACTTTTTCTCATCGCACATCATCACCACATGCGGCGAATGGATTATTCGCGAATGATTTCTCCATACGAAAATTGATTTTAAAAAGTACAATGCCGATGGCATAGGTTCCCCTCCACGACTTTACCCAGGGTAGATTTCGCTGCGCTCAATCAACCCTGGGCTGACAAAAGTACAACACCGATGGTGTTGGTTCATGTGCACCGTTTTCCCAACAAACAAACAAACAAAACCACCCACGCGCAATCTGCCCAAACGAAACCGTAGGGGCGGCGCCTGTGTGCCCGCCCGAACGTCCGCGCAGCGACGTTTCCATGCCAAAAATACACGCATTGTGCGCGGGGATTTTAACGATGGATGCGCCCTTGCAGGGCGACACGGGCGCACATAGGCACCGCCCCTACCAAACTCCATCATATTTTTCCACGCAATTCCACACAAACAAAATAACCATTTACGCACAATCTGCCCCAGCGACACCAACTGTTCCACACGCAATCCATCCAAACGACATCAACCGTCCCACGCGCAATCTGCCCAAACGAAACCGTAGGGGCGGCGCCTGTGTGCCCGCCCGAACGTCCGCGCAGCGGCGTTTCCATACCAACCAATACACGCATTGTGTGCGGGGAATGAACGATGGATGTGCCCTTGTGGGGGACACGGGCGGGCACACAGGCACCGCCCCTACCAAACTCCGTTATACATTTACACATAACACATCGGGGGCGGAAATGCATCGCGCACTCCCGCCCCCATTACTTAAAATAAAAAAGTGTGTGTGTCGTTATGATTTTAGCGTCACTGCGAATAACGCCATTTGTTTTAAAACAAGTTATTCTTTGGGTGTCCCGCGGATAACGCCATTTGTTTTAAAGCAAGTTATTTCTTTGGTGTCACCGTGGCATCGCCCTGACCTTTGCCGCCTGGCTTATCCTTGCCATCTCCCGGTTTATCTTTACCATCGCCACCGTCGCCCGGCTTTGCAGCGTCACCTCCCGGCTTCTTGCCATCGGGTGTCTTCCCGCCGTCACCGGGTTTCTTCCCATCACCAGGTTTGTCGCCGGGCTGCTTGCCATCATCCGCTTTCTTCTTTTTCGGCAGCACCTCGTCCTCATACCGCTTGATGAGCTGGTTCACAAAGTCGGCGAAGGGTTTCAGCGCCTCGGCACTACCCAACGTGGCCATGGCATTGGCCACCTTGCGCACCTGCTTGAAAGCTTCGTCGGATTGCTGGCGTGCCTTGCGCAACGCACCCGCCACCTGTTTCGATTGCTCCGTGGTACGGCTGTAGAGCAGTTCGCTCACCTTTGCGTTGGCCATTTTCAGCGACGCCAACACCGTTTGCAAACCCAATTTGGCCACCTCGGCGCTGTATTTTTGCTCGCAATCCTCCAACAGGTTTTGAATGGCACCCGTTTCGCGTTCCAACTGCATTGAGGGCTTGATGCCATAGTCCACAAGGCTCTGCCAGAGCGTTTTGGCCGCCGTATGCAAGTCGGATGAAGACACGCGCAAAAAACTCTTCACCGAA
>NZ_BAJQ01000044.1 GCF_000613785.1 Segatella oulorum JCM 14966
CTCACAGAATTTATGCTGCAGAGTTAAGGTATCAGTATGAATAGATTATTGCAAGTTACACTTCTGCTTGCTCTCTTTACGCAGGTCTGCTTTTGCAAAACAAGAGAGGATTTGATAAGCTTCGATTATAGCCGAATTTTTATGAATGGAGACTTAATTGGATATATCGGTGATGGTCAGAGATTATATATGCATTTTGACAGGATCTATAAAGATCAAGTTAATCCTTTATTCTACAATATAGAGGGAAAAAGTCGTGTTAAACAGAATATTTGCAACTTTAAGGGAAAAATTGAGATTGACTCCATCATTCGTAGACCAGACGATTGTCATTTGGTTGAAAGATATACCCTTTCAGCCAAATATTTGCTGAGAGAAGACAGCACACAACACGGTACAGGAATTTTTAAGGGACAATTATCTTCCTGTTTCTTTGTTTATAATGACTCTGTTTATTTTGATGATTTAGAGGACGGAATGGATGGCTATCATAACAACCAATTTGAGGGGGTATGGCGTTCTTATCGTGTAAACGTGAAGAAGAAAGCTAACTTCGGGATAGACAGAATCCCGGATTCCCAAAATCTGGATATAGGGGCTGATGAATTTAGAGTAAATAGAAGTAAAATTACTCTTGGGTGGAGAACCTTTTACTTGTACCAAAATGCAAAAGGAGACGAATACCAAGCAGCCTCAGCAGAAGAACAACGTGAATGGTGGAAAACGAATCATGAAACAGTCGTTACGTGGACATCTAAAACAAAAGGCAACTCTGTTCTTGTCGATATACTTAGGAATTCTAAATATCTGCAAACCATAAAATTAAATAGTCCGAATCAAAACTACTTGGTTTCACTGGAAGATTATAATTTTGATGGTTACAGGGATATTGCCATAAGTCACGGCGATTCTGACTCCTTACACTTGTACCTTTGGTCTCCAACACAAGGTAAATATGTGGAACAGCCGTCATTCGAGAAGATTAAAAATCCCTCTCTCGACAAAGATAATCAATGCATAGTTGGCAACCAGTTTCTTGACGACAACAACATTGAATATAATCTGTATAAGTTCGAGAACAACCGGTTTCTACTTATCTCCACAATAATAAAAGAAGCTTGGGCAAACAATTACAAGAAAATGACAGAATATGATTTGGACGGTAAGATAAAAAACAGAAAGGAGAATCTAACTTATAGTCAGTTGTGTGAGTTTTGGAGAAGTTTCTTTCTCATTGATTATATTATAGAGAATTGCTATTAAATGCACAGCGCATGTTCTATGCCTACACCTACGATGATGTGCTCTACAGCCTCGTTACCTCGGTAAAGGATGCCGGCAAGAATGGAAGGCGGGTGAGTGAGATGGCGAACGGACAGAAAGAAAAGCGGGAAGAAAAACATGGATACCTCAGAAAAAAGTGCTATCTTTGTTCTCATGGGAGAGCACAAGCAGATAAAACAAGTCGAGAGTAAGATCATTGTCCTTCGCGATACGCAGGTTATCCTCGATAGAGACATCGCCGAACTTTATGGGGTGGAGACGAGAGATATCAACAAAGCCGTAAAGAATAACCCTGATAAATTTCCGCAAGGCTATATCATCACCCTCGAAAAAGAAGAGAAAAAGGAACTGGTGGAAAATTTCCACCGGTTCAATCCGCTGAAACATTCAACAGTTCTTCCGAAAGCCTTTACCGAGAAAGGGCTTTATATGCTCGCCACCATCATCAAGTCGACCCTCGCAACTGAAGCCACCATTGCCATCATCGAGACGTTTACCAAGCTCCGTCAGTTGGCAAGAGCCATGCAACAGGCCAACGATGAGATTGCAAAAGGCGGCGAACTGCCAACCGCTCAAGAGCGAAATGCTTTCAAAAACTTGATGGATGAGGTCTTTGCCGACCCCATGCCCATCAGCGTTCAGCGGATGACTTTCGGCGTAAACTTAGGCTTCTTTAAATGGGAGTTGGAGACAACACGAGAGCGAAAGGGGTAATCCCAAGGCCACGCTGTCGCCTTTTCCCTTCCCCTTGCGCGCTGGATACCCCTCAGTATCAGCCTCACAATGTGTGGCATCCAACGCATCGGGTGCATCCGCCACGTGCATACCGGCAGCAGGCTGCGGAGATGACGAGGAGAAAGGGGGCTCCTTCCCCTCGCCCACCCGTATCATGGCAAACAAAGGGCGCGGCATTTGCCGCAGACACTGCGCATAACGCTGTTGGAAAGGCACCTGCCGAACATACTTTCGGTGCTTGGCTTTGTAGAGATAGGCCCGCGGATTATGGGGCTCATCAAGATGCAAACGCAGGCAAAGCTCGTGAATGAGCGGTCCCACCCGATAGAGTTGCCCCGCCGAAGTGTAGAGCGGAAAGGAGGTACACACGAGGCTGCGGCCTCGAAAAGGTCGGTGTGGCTGCCACACCAATGCAGGTTGTCGGTGGGGGCAAGCGCCAAGATGGCCGAAATTTCATTTTTCAATGCCCGTAGAATTATATCCATGATTGTTTATGTTTGATGTGAAATTTTCACCTTATTATATATATAGCGTTTGATCTTGCCGCGCAGAAAGCATTTTTTCGCACCCCGATGAGGGGCCATCCAACCGCCTTCGAGCTGCTTATCCCCACGGAAACGGTAGAAAGAAGAGGCTCTGCGCACAGGAAAAGAGGGAACGCCACACGCCAAATGACAAAACAGACGTCAGAAAAGGCAAAAGCATCGTCCGCTGATTTCCGCCTACAAAATTAGTGTTTTTCGTGGAAATATTTTTTCCATATACCCCATTTTCCGTTAATAGTCTTTAAAACCGTGAGAAACTTAACAATCGTATCACCAAATATCTTCTAAAAAGCTTGACAGGGTGGGGCAAAATTTCGTATCTTTGCATCAGTTCAGTAAGACCAATCTTCTGAACCTTAATAAAGAAATTGAAATGAAAACAGATCAAAAAGAAATGTATTCGCCCCACTTCTCGAAAGCTGAGATGCACCGTTCGGGCGTGGCTTTGAAGTTAGGCATCGACAACACGCCGACGAAAGCCGAAGAAGAAAATCTGCAAGCGCTTTGCACCATGGTTTTAGAACCCTTACGCTTGCGCTTTGGGCGAATCATCATTGCCAGCGGTTATCGCTCAACCGCCTTAAATAAAGCCATCAGAGGAGCACACAACTCACAGCATCTGCTGGGCGAAGCGGCCGACATTCATGTGGCGAGCGAGGCCGAAGGACGTCGTTATTTCGACTACATTCGGCACCACCTGCCCTTCGACCAGCTGCTGTTTGAGCATGCCATGCGCAATGGTTGCTGTTGGTTGCACGTGAGCTATCGGCGACAACCGCAACACAATCGCCATGAAGCCTTCCACCTTACCGCCAAGAAGTAAGCGCTTTATCTTATTCTTATAAGAATGACCATAGTAATTTAATTAACAATTTAACAAAAAGAAAGGAACAGAATTATGTCTGTATTGTACAAAATCTACGAGAACAAAAACAAGAAGAGTGCCGGTTACAAAAAGTTTTATGCGCGTGCCGTGCACCAAGGCGTTGTTGACTTAGCAACCATCTCGGCCCAGATTGAGCGCAACTGTTCGCTCAAACGCAGCGACGTGACGGCCGTTTTGATTGAGTTGGTAGAAGTGATGACCGCACATTTGCAAGACTCCAAGCGCGTGAGAATCGACGGTTTGGGCACGTTTAAAGTGGGGTTGCGCTGCAAACCGGCAGCCTCTGCGGGCGAGTTTAATCCCGTGAAGAACGTGAAGAGCCTGCATGTGAACTTCCTCCCTGCGTCGAATTTGGACCGTGATGCCCACAAACACGTGAAGGAGTTGCTGCGCGGTGTGGCCCTGCAAGAGCATGGCACCTATATCATCAACAAGAAACCCTCGGGCACTCCAGCCGTAGGCGGATAAGCCTTCCCCTCGCTTCGGCTCCCCAGGGCACCGTCATTGGGGAGCGAAGCCTTTCTTAAAATCATGTTTCACCTTAATAATCAAATAGAAATGAGCAAGTTCAGAACTGACGATTGGAAAGTTGTTATCAAGATTATCATCACTTTGGCCACCGCCATCTTAGGCGCTTTGGGAGCCAAAGAGTTGGGCGAGTGATCCCCTTTCGCAAGCCGATAACAACGCCTCCCCTGCTTTTAAGGTTTAAAAGTGGGGGAGGTTTTTAAAATAAAAGCATGCGATTTATATTCCATGGGACACTCATCCTGGCGTGAGAGCAGCGCAAGAACAACAGACGGCAAAGGAGGTTTTTTTGTGCTTTTTCGCGCTTTACTTTTGCATTATGCACGAAAAGCCTTACCTTTGCGAACATATTATATTAAGGTGAAGGCGCGAAGGTGCCGCAAGCCTCATCAAACAATCGGAAGAATGGATTATAACTTCAGTGAAATAGAGAAAAAATGGCAGAAAGTCTGGTGCGAACAACAAACCTATAAGGTGGTTGAAGACGCCTCGAAGACTAAGTTTTATGTGCTCAACATGTTCCCCTATCCCTCGGGAGCCGGCTTGCATGTGGGCCATCCTTTAGGCTATATTGCCAGCGACATCTATGCCCGTTACAAGCGGCAGCAAGGCTTTAACGTGCTCAACCCCATGGGTTATGATGCCTATGGATTGCCTGCCGAGCAATATGCCATACAGACTGGGCAGCATCCTGCACTCACTACCGAGACCAATATCGCGCACTATCGCGAGCAGTTGGACAAGATTGGGTTCTCATTTGACTGGAGTCGTGAGGTGAGAACCTGCGATCCGGCCTATTATCACTGGACACAATGGGCGTTCGAGAAGATGTTTTCGAGCTATTTTGACAACGACCAGCAAAAGGCATTGCCCATCGATTTGCTCGTGAAGCATTTTGAAACCCAGGGCACTGCGGGGCTACATGTGGCTGAGAGCGAGGAACTTTCGTTCACGGCTGCCGAGTGGAAAGCCTATGATGAAACGCAACAGCAGCGCACGTTGATGAACTATCGCATCGCCTACTTGGGCGAAACGATGGTGAACTGGTGCCCCGAGTTGGGCACAGTGCTTGCCAATGATGAGGTGGTTAACGGCGTTAGCGAGCGTGGGGGCTACCCCGTGATTCAGAAAAAGATGCAACAATGGTGTCTGCGCACGTCGGCCTACGCCCAGCGTTTGTTGGAGGGTTTGGACAAAGTGAACTGGACCGATGCCATCAAAGAGACGCAACGCAACTGGATTGGCCGCTCTGAAGGCACCGAGATTGCGTTTAAAGTGGCCGGCGAAGCACGCGAAATCACCATTTTCACCACCCGCGTCGACACCATCTTTGGCGTCACCTTCATGGTGTTGGCACCCGAAAGCGAACTCGTTGGCACGCTCACCAAACCCGAGAAACAGGCCGAAGTGGCCACCTATTTAGACTATGTGAAGAAGCGCACCGAGCTCGATCGCATGAGTGATCGCAAGGTGACGGGCGTGTTTACAGGCAGCTATGCCGTCAATCCCTTCACGGGTGAGGAAATACCCATTTGGATTTCGGAGTATGTTTTGGCAGGCTATGGCACCGGAGCCGTGATGGCTGTGCCCGCACATGACAGTCGCGACTATGCCTTTGCCAAGCATTTCAACCTGCCCATCGTGCCACTTATCGAGGGCGCCGATGTGGAAAACGAGAGCTTCGACGCAAAAGAAGGTATCGTGATGAACTCACCTCGCGACGGAAAAGCCGTTTTTGAGGACTTCTCCCTGAATGGAAAAACGGTGAAAGAGGCCATTGCCTATACCAAAGAATATGTCACCCGCCACGGTCTTGGCCGCGTAAAAGTGAACTATCGCCTGCGCGATGCCATCTTCTCACGGCAGCGTTATTGGGGCGAACCCTTCCCCGTTTATTATAAGAATGGTCTTCCCTACATGATTCCTGAGGCGTGTCTGCCCCTCGAACTGCCCGAAATCGACAAATATCAGCCCACAGAAAGTGGCGAACCCCCTTTGGGACGTGCGAAGAAATGGGCGTGGGACGAGGCCAATCAATGCGTGGTGGAGAACGAACGGATTGACCAACAGACAGTATTCCCCTTGGAATTGAACACCATGCCGGGCTTTGCAGGCAGCTCGGCCTATTACCTTCGCTACATGGATCCGCACAACACGCAGGCTCTTGTGGGCGAGGAAGCCGACCATTATTGGCAGAATGTCGACCTTTATGTGGGCGGAACGGAGCATGCTACAGGCCACTTGATTTACAGTCGCTTTTGGAATAAGTTCCTTTTCGACTATGGTGTGAGCTGCAAAGAGGAACCCTTTGAAAAGTTAGTCAATCAGGGAATGATACAAGGCCGGTCGAACTTCGTCTATCGTGTGAACGACATGGAGAAAGACAAGGCACCCGTTTTCGTGTCAAAGGGGCTGAAAGACCAATACGACACCACGCCCATTCACGTGTGGGTGGGCTTGGTGAAGAACGATATCCTCGACGTTGACGCCTTCAAAGCATGGCGACCCGAATACGAACAGGCCGAGTTTGTGCTCGAAGAGGGACAATATCACTGCGGATGGGCGGTTGAAAAGATGTCGAAGAGCATGCACAACGTGGTCAACCCCGACGACATCATTGCCGAATATGGCGCCGACACGCTGCGCCTTTACGAAATGTTTCTCGGTCCGGTAGAGGCCAGTAAGCCCTGGGATACCAATGGTATCGACGGCTGTTTCCGCTTCCTCAAGAAGCTATGGGCACTCTTCTATGGCCGCAACAGCGATGCTTTGCTCGTCGATGACAGCCAGCCCACGAAGGAAAATCTCAAGACTTTGCACAAACTCATCAAGAAGGTGAGCGAGGATATGGAGCGCTTCAGCTACAACACCTCTGTCTCGGCCTTCATGATTGCCGTCAATGAGCTGGGCCAAAAGCAATGCCACAGCCGCCAAGTGCTGCAAGATGTGGTGGTGTTGCTGGCACCATTCGCCCCCCACATCGCCGAAGAACTGTGGCATGCCTTAGGCCATTCGACCACCGTTTGCGATGCTTCGTGGCCCAAAGCCAACGAAAGTTATTTGGTAGAGAGCGAGATACAGCTCACCATCAGCTTCAATGGCAAGGCGCGTTTCCAAAAGGTTTTCCCCGCAGATGCCGACAATGCCACCATCGAAGCCGAGGCAAAGGCCGACGAACGCAGCCAAAAGTATTTAGAAGGCAAGACCATCGTGAAAGTGATTATCGTGCCCAAGAAAATCGTAAACATCGTAATGAAATAATCCTTGCCGTGAAAAGCCCCCACAAACGGGCTTTTCACGGCTTCATCATTCCCCCTTGAACATCCTCAAACAATGACAAGCAACCTGCAAAAACAACAAGTATGGAGCGAGGTGAAAGACTATTTTTTCATCTCGTTAGGCCTACTCATCTACACCATCTCATTCGTACTCTTCCTCATGCCCTATCAGATTGTGGCAGGAGGAGCCACCGGAATGTCGGCCATCATCTATTATGCCACCGGCTTCCACATGCAATACACCTACATCATCATCAACGGGCTGTTGCTCATTATGGCGCTGTTCATCTTGGGATTTAAGTTCATGGTGAAGACCATCTACGCCATTCTGCTGCTCGCTATCCTCATCACCCTCATGCAAGCCATCGTGCCCAAGCAACCCAATGGGCTGCCTATTCAGCTGCTCGGACCGGGACAAGACTTCATGTCGATGATCATTGGCTGCGTATTAACGGGCGTAGCGCTCTCCACAGTGTTCCTGCATAACGGCTCAACCGGCGGATCCGACATCATCGCCGCCTCCGTAAACAAGTATCACGACATCTCGTTGGGACGCGTTTTGATTGCCATTGACTTCTGCATCATCGGCAGTTGCATGTTCTTTCCGGCCTTCGGTACCTATTTAGAGCGCGCCCACAAAGTGATGTTCGGCCTCTGTGTGATGACCCTTGAGAACTTCTCTTTGGACTATATCATGAATGCCCGGCGCGAGAGTGTGCAGTTTCTCATCTTCTCATGCAAATATCAAGAGCTGGCCGAAGCCATCGGAACAGAGACCGGTCACGGCGTAACCATTCTCGATGGGCACGGCTGGTACACGGGAAAAGAAGTGAAAGTGCTCTGCGTACTGGCCAAGAAATTCGAAAGCACCACCATCTTCCGTCTCATCAAATTCATCGATCCGCGTGCCTTCGTCAGCCAAAGTAGCGTCGTCGGTGTTTATGGTGAAGGCTTCGACGAGATGAAAGTGAAAATCAACAAAAAGCTCCATCAGCAACGATTGCAGCAACAACAAAAGGAACAAGCATGAAAATTGTCTTCGCAACCAACAACGCCCACAAGCTGAGCGAGATAAAAAGCATCCTCGGCAGCAGCATCGAAATCGTGTCACTCAGCGACATCGGCTGCACAGTCGACATTCCCGAGACGGGCAAAACGCTCGAAGAGAACGCCCACATCAAGGCGGCCTATGTGTTCGAGCACTATGGATTGAGCTGCTTTGCCGACGACACGGGCTTGGAAGTGGAGGCACTCCATGGCGCACCCGGCGTTTACAGCGCACGTTATGCAGGCGGAGCGGGTCACGACAGCGAGGCCAACATGCGCAAACTGCTTGGCGAATTGGCCGGCGAGCCCCACCGCAACGCCCGATTTCGCACCGTCATCTCGTTATTGCAAGTCGACGAGAATCATCCTCAAAAGCCCATCGAGCACCAGTTCGAAGGCATCGTCACAGGCCACATTGCCACCGAGAAACATGGGCAAGAGGGCTTTGGTTACGACCCCATCTTTATTCCTGACGGCTATAATCAGAGCTTTGCCGAGTTGGGAGAAACCATTAAAAACAAAATCAGCCATCGTGCACGCGCCGTCGAACAGCTGGCTCTTTTCTTGAAAACAGGCCGATAAAGTCACGAAAACGATGCACTTTGCAGGCTAAAAACGATGAAAAAGCTCACCAATCTCCTTGTTTTTCTTTCGCTCAACGCCGGGCTTTTTGCCCAGACGCCCGTTTGGAAAAACTACCTCTCCTATCAACAAAAACAGGAAATAGCGCAGGCACATCGCAACCTCCTCTATGTGTTGGCCTCGCAAGGGCTCTATGCCTATCACCCCAACGACCGCAGCATCCGCACCTTCGACAAGGTGAATGGCCTCGCCGATGCCGCCATTGCCCACATCAGCTACAACACTTCGGCCCACCGCCTCGTGGTGGTCTATGTCAATGCCAACATCGATTTGCTCGACGACGATGGGCAAGTGACCCACCTGAGTGCCTATCGCGATGCCCGGCTCACGGCCGATAAAACCGTGAACAGCATCTGTCAGCACGGCAACGACGCCTTCCTCGCCACGGGCTTTGGCATCGTTCGCCTCAACATCGCACGCGCCGAGGTGAGCGACACCTATCAACTGCATTGCCCGGTGGCCTATTGTTGGGTGGAACAACAGCTGCTCAAGGCGGCCAGTCCCACGGCGGGAATGTTGCAATGCCCGCTCAACAGCAACCTCGCCGACCCGCTCTCGTGGCAGCACACGGGCACTTTCGTGGCACAAACACCCGTCGACAACACGGCATTGTGGGCGAAGGTGGCGCAGGTTTCGCCCGATGGTCCGGCCTATAACCACTTTGGGTTCATGCGCTTTCACAACCACCGGCTCTACACCTGTGGCGGCAAGAGCGAACCCTTCCGCCCGGGTTGCGTGCAAGTGATGCACGAAGGGCGCTGGCAGGTGTATGCCGGTGAGGCCGACATTCAACCCCTAACCCATTTGCATTATCAGGATGTGTGTGCCATCGACATCGATCCGCGCGACGAAAACCATCTCTTTGCCGGCGCACGCAACGGTCTTTACGAGTTTCAGAACGGCCGTCTGAAGGCTTTTTATAACGACAGCAACTCGCCCATCGGCACCGCTACGGCCAACAACGACCGCGAATATCAGTTGGTTACGGGCGTGAAATTCGATGCCACGGGGCAGCTCTGGCTCTTCAATAGCCAGTCGCTCACGGCCTCCTTGCTGCGTTTCAACGGCCAACAGTGGCACCATCCGCAGCTCAATGCCTTCATGACTTTTGGCCAACGCAGCTTAGCCAACGGCCGACAGCTGCAATTTTTCACCCCCGACGCGCTGTGGTTGGTCAACGACAACTGGACACGTCCGTCGCTCTATCGCGTTGATGCGGCCACCGAGCGCATCACCTCGTTCACCACTTTCGTCAACCAGGATGGGCAAACGGTGGACAACTTGTGGTATGTGCGCTGCATAGCCCGCGACAAAATGGGCAACCTCTGGGTGGGAACCAACGTAGGGCCGCTCGTCCTCTCGCCCGAAGAAGCGCAAAAAGCAAACCCCATCTTCGAGCAAATCAAAATTCCTCGCAACGACGGAACAACCCTTGCCGACTATCTTCTCAGCGGTGTCGACATCACAAATATCGTCATCGACAACGCCAACCGCAAGTGGATGGCCACGCAAAGCAACGGCCTCTACCTCGTGAGCAGCGACAACCAACGCCAATTAGCCCACTACACGGCCGAAAACAGCCCCCTCCTTTCGAACGCCATTGAGAGCCTTGCCTTCGACAACACCACCGGAACGCTCTACATCGGCACGGCATCCGGCCTCTGTTCGGTGCAGAGTGAGGCCTTTCTCTCGGCCGATGCGCTGCAAAAAGACCAGGTTTATGCCTACCCCAACCCCGTAGAACCGGGCTACACGGGGCCGATAAACATCGTGGGACTGATGGACAACAGCGACGTAAAGATTACCACCGTCGACGGAAGACTGGTGAAACAAGGCCGCAGCAACGGCGCCCTTTTCAGCTGGGACGGCACCAATCAGCACGGACAGCGCGTGGCTTCGGGCATCTATCTCGTTGAGGTGGCCACACCCGACGGCACGAAAGGCGTGGTGTGCCGGGTAGCTATCGTGAATTAAACCAACGCATGCGCAACCACAACAGCTATCGCCACATCCTGAAAACCACCACCCTTTTTGGCGGTGTGCAAAGCCTTAACATCCTCATGGGCGTGGTGCGCACGAAACTTGTGGCTGTGTTTCTCGGCACAACGGGCATGGGCGTGCTCTCGATGTGCAACACATGGGTGAGCTTGCTCAGCGACACGTTGGGCTTAGGGCTACCGATGAGCGCCGTGAAACAGCTGTCCTCGGCCTATGAACAACCGCAGCCAACCGCCTTTTTGCAGCAACTTTGCACGTTGCGCACCTGGACTTTGCTCGCTGCAGGCCTCGCCTTTGCGGTGAGCTTTTTTGGTGCTTTGCTCTGGCACAACGCCTCTTGGCTCAGCCTGTTGCCCCCCTTTGCCCTCGTTGCCCTGACAGTAGTGGTGCCCATGACGGTGCTCACGGCCGGCGAAATGGCCGTGCTGAAAGCCACACGCCAGCTGAAAGCCGTGGCCAAGCTGTCGGTTTGGAACATGCTGCTCATGGTCATCGTGTCGTTCATTGGCTTCTATCAGTGGGGGTTGCGCGCCATTGTGCCCGTGCTTCTGGTCGCAGCGTTCGTGCAAATGCTGCTCGTTGTGGGCTGCAGCTGTCGGCGTTTCGGCTACAAGGTGGCGTTCAGCAAAGACGTGTTGCGCCGCGGTTGGACCACCCTTCGTTTGGGATTGGCCTTCGTAGCCGCAGGGATGGTGGCCAATGGGGCGGCCTTTCTCGTGCGTTGGTGGCTGCAATGGCAAGGCGATGTGCACGTGGTGGGCCTCTATAATGCCGCCACCATGCTGGCCATGACCTATGCCGGGGTGGTGTTTCATGCCATGGAGACCGACTATTTTCCACGCCTCTCGGGCGTGAGCCATGCCGGGAAAGGCCTCAACCTGTTGGTCAATCGGCAGATTAATGCTTGCATCTTGCTGCTTTCGCCCCTACTGTTGGGGTTCATGATGGCGTTGCCATGGCTCATTCCGCTGCTGTTCAGTCAGGCCTTTCTGCCCATGATGGGCATGATGCGGGGCTGCTTGGTGGCCATGTTCTTTCGCATTTTCACACTCTCCATCGAATATATCGCCCTTTCGCGCGGACATTCGGTGCTCTATCTCGTGCAAGAAGGGGCATCGGCCGTGCTGCTTGTGGCGGCCGTCGCTATGGGCTTTGCGCTCGGTGGCCTCACCTTTGTGGGCTATGCCATCGCCCTTGCCACCGCCTTGGAGGCGCTGTTGGTGCTCGTCCTCACCCACCATCGCTACCACTTCATGCTGCATCGTGCCACATGGCGATGGGCCGGCGCGCAATTTCTGCTGCTCCTCGTGACGCTATGGAGCTGCCTTTGGCGTGCAGGATTCATAGCTTGGACACTTGGTTTGGGCGCCTTTGCCCTGTCCTGCACCATCAGTTGGCGTTGCTGGAAGGCATTTCACGCAACGAAAGATAGACCAAAGGCAGCGTGACAAGAAGGGTAACGACGTCGCTAACGGGCTGACTAATCTCCACACCCAACAGCCCAAAATGGTGGGGAAGCACCAAGATGAACGGCACAAAAAACAGCCCTTGGCGCGCCGCAGCAAGGATATTGGCACGGATGGGCATGCGACACGTCTGCGTCACCATGTTGGCTGGAATGATGATGGCACTGAAAATAACCGTCAACAGCTGATAGCGCAGGGCGGCAGCACCCACGTTCACCACGTGAATGTCGTCGCGAAAGAGGGTGATGACCTCGCTGCTGAAGAACGAAAGGAGCACAGCCATGCACACGAGGAACACGGCACTCACCTTCACACAGAACCAAAAGCCGCCCTTCACCCGGTCATAAAGTCGGGCGCCATAGCAGAAACCGCACATGGGTTGATAGCCTTGTCCCAAGCCAACCACCATGCTGAAGATGAACATCGTGAGGCGATTGACAATGCTCATGCCTGCAATGGCAGCATCACCAAAACCACCTGCGCCCACATTCAGCGCGATAGTGGAAAGGCTGGCCAACCCTTGTCTGAGCAAAGAGGGCGTGCCTCCGGCGATAATCTCGCGCACCAAGCTCCCACGAAACGTCACATTTTGCCAATGATAATGAATGATATGCGGATGCAAACTCATGCGATACATCACCGAAAAGCCTATCATTTGTCCGGCCACTGAAGCCCAGGCCGCACCCGAAACACCCATGCCACACGTGAAAATCAACACCGGATCGAGCACGCAGTTCACGACGGCTCCCACCACAACCCCATACATCGAGTAGCGCGCATAGCCTGATAGCGCATCTGATTGTTCATGCAAAGGGTGCCCATAATAAAAGGTGTGCCGAGCAAAGAAATGCCCAAATAGTCCTTGGTGTAGGGCAGAATGGTGGGAGTGCTGCCCAAAAGGATGGACAAGGGATGAAGAAACAGCAGGCCGAGAACCACTATCATCGCGGCAAAAAATAAGGCATAGGCCAAGGCCGTGCTGGCCATTCGCTCGGCATTCTGCTTGCGCTCGGCACCCAATTCGCGTGCAATATAGGTGCCGGCACCATTGCCAAAGAAGAACGCGAAGGCCTGAACGACAAACATTACCGAAAACACGATGCCCACAGCAGCCGTGGCTTGCGTGTTGATTTTGCCCACAAAATAGGTGTCGGCCATGTTATAAAGGCTCGTCACCAGCATCGAAATGATGGTGGGAACGGCCATTGTGCCAATCACTTTCGGTATGGGTGCCGACGTGAGGAATACATAATTCTCGTCTTTCTGCATTTTTTATCCGTTATGCGCTGCGCCCTTTCGCGGCAACAGCACATCTCTATGGAACGATGATCCTTATTTCACTTCTTGCCGCTTGCGCTCTTCTAAAAATTCTATCGCCTGATATACCTTTGAATAAGGCTTCGTGTAATCTTCCAACTGCTTGGAACGGCGGATAGCCTCAGCCATTTTTTCGCCGGAACAGAGTGCTTCCACCCAATCCTTCTTTTGCAAAAAGGTGATATGCTTGTCGAATTTTGGCATAAACTCCCTAAGCTCTTTCACCACCTCTTCGCACCTTCCGTAAGGTCGACCGGGCTCTTTATAATGCAACAGGAACCAAAATTCGATTGAAGGGAAGCTGTCACAGAACACCACATTACCGTTTTTCGCATACTTATGTCGCAGGTTCTCCATTCGCTTTTTAGCACCTTGATCCCGCTGTGCCACATCGGTATCGAAGACAGCAATAGCTGTTCCCTCTTCATCGAGCGCCTTTTGAATGGGCTTTTCTAAGTCTTTGATATTCGGATAACGGAAGTTCCCATCGGACACTTTCATCCGGTAGCCCTTCACTTCGCGCAGCCCTTTGAAATAATAACATTCTGTTTTACCCTCACCAATGACGGTAGGTATGGGCGAACGGAGCGTTCGTTGTCGTTGTTTGCGTGCCATGTTTTAATAAATATTGGGCAAGGCACCAAAGCGACCATTGCGGTAAGCATGTTGGAGCGAGCGTATCTTGTTGAGTCCTTTGAACTCTACGAGCGCATAAAGCGACGAGCTTCCGTTCGCCTCTTTCTCGGTAAACCACACCGAATCTTTGCGAAAGAGGTCATCGACACGGCTTAGCAAAGGGTCGTAGTGGGTGGTTACCAAGAGTTGCTGCGCCCCTTTTCTTGCAAAAACCGCTCAATTACAAATGCAACTATCTCGGGATGGAGCGATGAGTCAATCTCATCGACAGGCAAAAAACATTGCTTTTTGATAGCCGTATAGATGCCTGCTTCCACACCAAAAGCGCGACTTGTGCCCCGACTTTGCAAGTTTTCGGGCAACATATAGTGCTGAGCTCGCCACGATCATCAACCACTGTATGCTCAAAATCGGTGTGTATCTGATAAATTTTCTTGTCGGACGAGAAGGCATCTCTTAGTGCTTGCGGCAGCTCGTCAGCCCCGTTTACTAAATTCTTAATAGAATCTATCCATTGAGCCTCCTCTTTCCTCATCTTTATATCCGTAATATTGAAGTCGGCACGACGGATAAACCGAATCAGATAGTCTTTTAATGCAACATCTTCCAACAACTTCCGATTCGCATATTCAAACATCTCTGTATCGGGTTCTATCACAGGCATCCCGCCATTTTGCATCCAATCGCGCGCTGCATCGACCAAAGCAAGCGTACAGTTCACCTTTTTCCGTGCGGCGAAAAACGACATGTTGGGCAGACATTTCACGGTGAGCGCTTCCAACACCGCACGACTCACCTTCAGACTGCTATGCAATTTCAACGTCGATTGCCCCTGTTCTAAGCCACGTTCAAGAAGCAACGTGGGCTGATGCGTTTTGTAATAAGACAGTTCTTCACGATGGACCACGTGTTGATCTAACGCCAACTCATATTTATATTTTGTCTCGCCAACAAAAAACACCAGCTTAAACACACTGGGTTCAGTGGGTGTATGCGCATCTAAAAGGAATGGATCAACATCAATCGCATCGTCCATCGTCTTGGGATTGTGGAACCAAAAGCGACGTAAAAAATCGAGGGCTAACAACAAATTCGACTTGCCACTGGCGTTTGGACCATAGATAACCGCAAAGCGAAGCAACCGCACTTGCGGGGCAACGGTCACCACTTGCGTATCTTCAAACGTGGTATCTTTCGTTGCTTCAAAACTAAGTGTAGCCTCATCTTTAAACGAACGGAAATTTCTTACGCTAAATTCTTGAATCATCTACTTTGATTTTAAAGAACAATCTCCATTGAAAACTATTTCAAATGCAAAGTTACAAGATTATTCCTTACAGCATTTATTTTCCCACAAAACATTAACTTTATTTTCAAAATTAGCTCATTTATAGCCAATTTTAAAAATAGAAACTACGAAAAACTCATTTTCTTTTTACGAGGATTTCGCCAACTATCCGCTCACCCGTTGCATTCCCCCCAAATTGTTTTATGCCGATTTGCACCGTTCCCCCGAAATTTTTCGCCACGAAATGTAGTAATCCCCCAAATTGTTGAAAGCAATTTCCTCATAAAAACAGCGTCATATAAACGGGTAAGCAGAGCAGGGTACCATCCTTTCGCACATCCTTTGTATAGAGCAAGTAGCGGTTTTGCACCCTATCGGCATATTTTTTGGTAAAGGCATCCAACGAGGTATGTGCCTTGTAGCCCGACGATTTCACTTCGATGGGGCACACTTTTGCTCCCCGGCTCAGGATGAAATCCACCTCATAGTTGTGCTTTGCGTCCTTCGGAAACGTGTAATAGAATAGGTTGTTGCCGGCAGCTACGAGCATTTGGCTCACCACATTCTCATAGACATAGCCCATATCGGTGCTCAACTTGTCGCTCCACAGCTTCTGATAAATTACATTTTCGGTCACGTCCTTATCCATAAATGCCTGTGTAACAAAGAGTCCTGTGTCGCCCATATAGAGCTTATAGGCCTCCATACTGCCGTGCATGGCCAGCCCAACATACGGGTCGTTGGCATGATAGGCGATGTTGACGGTCATCGAGTCGGCCATGTTGGCAATGGTTTCTTCCAAGATAGCGGGGCGAACGCTGTTGCCCAAGACCCCACGTGCCTTGAAACGGGTGGAGGATTGCGCCAACTGTTGTGGGATAAACCGGAACAATCGTGAGGTACGCCCCGTGGGATCGAGCTTCATAAAATCGTCTTCATAGAGTGAGAGGATGCGTCGTTTCACGTCATCAACATGCGACAAATCACGGTGTTGCAGATAGGCCTCAATGGCTTGTGGCATACCTCCGATGAGCATATACAGCCGAAAGTCGCGCATCAACTTTCGATTCACGCCATCGCCCAAAGGCAATTGCAGTTGAAAACTATGCTGCAACAAAGGGATTGTGGCAGCATCGCCCAACGCCCATCGAAACTCTTCGTAGTCCATGGGGTACAAACACACCTGCGTTTCTTCGCTCGGCAACACAATATCCTTGACGTTTTGGCGGATAGAAATGAGCGACCCTGTCTCGATATAATCATAACGTCGATCTTTAACCAAGTGCTTAATGGCTTGTCGCGCATAGGGTTCCATCTGCACTTCGTCGAAGATAATGACCGATTTCCGCGGTGTTAGGGACACACCATATAATAATTGTAACCGCAGGAAAAGGTAATCAATGTCGGGAAAATCTCTGAAAAGACCGTGGACTTCGGCCGATGCGATGGAGAAATCTATCAGCAAATAAGTTTCATATTCAGCCTTAGCAAAGGATTCTGCCAGCGTAGATTTGCCCACACGACGCGCACCTTTAATCAGCAATGCCGAAGCTCCTTGCTCCTCCTGCTTCCACTTGAGCATGCGTTGATATAACTTTCTCTTGAATTGTATTGCCATTGTCTTATGCTTATTTTCAGGCAAAAATAGGCATTTATTTGCATTTCCCCAAATTGTTTTAAGTCGATTTGCATCGTTTCCCCGAAATTTTTCGCCACAAAATGTATCAATCCCCCAAATTGTTTTACACCCATTTGCTGCATTTCCCCAAATTGTTATGGGCGGAACCAACCGGTTGTGCTGCGCGTTTATCGACCCGGTATAGCATGAGACAGGCATCACCGCCACACGAAGTCAAGCGTCATCTGTTTTAGTATTGAACAGTATTGACCTCTTCTCAGGATTGCGTGCTAAGGTAAATCGGTCTAAATCGGTGAACTACCGTTTTTTTATTCTCTCACATCCATTTTCTTCTCCTTCACATTTGACTCTGTTGGGAGGTGGCCAAAGTGCTCTTTATAGCATTTTGAGAAATAGGAAGGTGACGAAAAGCCAACGTGATAAGAGACCTCAGAAACGTTCATTCCACCTCGGCGTAACAGTCGTTCGGCCTGTTGCAGGCGCGTGATGCGAATGATTTCCACAGGAGAAGATTCTGTGATTGTTTTCACCTTGCGATAGAGTTGCACACGGCTCATGCCCAATTCCGAAGCCAACATTTCAACATTAAACTCAGAATTGGCGAGATGCTTAAGGATACATTCAAAGAGAAGATTCATGAATGCTGTGTCACCATCAAGTTCTTCTGTGCCTTTCACTTCTTCGTTGGGGTGGAGACGGCGCTCTAATTGACTGCGTTGCTCGTGCAGTTGCATGTAGTGATGCAGTTTTTCTGTGATGCTTTTTTCAGTCATTCGATGTCGGTAAAGGGTCATGCGATAGACATAGATGAAGATACCGATGAGCAAAACAAGGATAATGATGGTGAGGAGCAAATACACCTTTTGGTGATGATAGCGCATGAAGAACGTATCGAGACGCCGATGCAGGTCTTTGATGCGTTGCTGTTGCATATCCATTTCATCAGCCTGCATGAGCATCAGCGGTGCTTTTTCGGGTGTAACGAGCGCCGACTGTAGGACGTTCTCTTTCTGATAAGGACGATGGCGAAGGATGTTCATGGCCAATTTCATCACAAGGTCGCCACGTGTGGGATAGATGTAAGAGGCCGAAAGCACACTGTCGGCGACAAGTTTTAAGCCCCCTTTGGCCCTGAAAGTGCATCGACACCACAGAATGCAGTTGATTTAGGCATGACTCCGGCCTCGCGTGCCCCCATAGCCATGCGGTCGTGCGCAAAACACAGGCTATGGCGTCACAGGCAGTTTCGGCATGTTGCTTGAAATGCTTCATTACGCGCGTTCCACTCTCCCTCGTCCAGTCTCCTTGCAAGCTCGCCACGAGTTGAATACCAGGATGCTTGCTGAGGCTTTCTATAAATCCTCGATGACGTTCAATCGCTGGTGATGACCCTTTTAAGCCCATGATCTCGAGCACCTTTCCGTGATCGCCCACCAATCGTGCCACATAGTCGCCCATTCGGCGTCCCACTTCCACATTATCGGCACCCATAAATGCGGTGTAGTGACCATCCGTTTTGCGGTCGAAGAGAATTACAGGAATCCCTTTCTTCATTGCTTTGTTGACAACAGGCGTAATGGCATAGGCCTGATTGGGCGAGATGATGAGCAGATTGACGCCCTCACTGATGAATTGCTCTATCTGTTGAATTTGCCGTTTATCGTTATCATCGGCCGAAGCAAACTTTATTGTGATGCCATCTTCCATGTAGGTGGCCGTTTGAAGCTCTTGGTTTAGTTTGTCGCGCCAAATATCTTCCGAACATTGCGACACACCAATGACGTAGTGTTGATGGGTGTTGGTGTCACAAGAAAATGATGTGAAACCAAAAATGAAACTAAGAATATAGGGAAATAATTTTTTCATTAGATGATGATGCTATAGAAGAATGTGGCAAAGATAACATTAAAATGGCTAAAATCAAAACTAATTGTGCAATTACCCCCAAATCGGTCATTAGATTGCTTGTTGATTATCCTTAACTCCGCAGCATAAACCCTTGTGAGAACTCCAAGTGCCTGGGAAACAATATCCTCAAAACACTTGGATATGTCAG
>NZ_BAJQ01000043.1 GCF_000613785.1 Segatella oulorum JCM 14966
TTGATTTAGACAGTAAGATAAAATATGATTTGGATAAAGAACGGAGAGCCCATATCTATAACTACCAAGCCACTATCATAGCCTACGCAAATACTATTCAATGGAACGATGCAAAATACGGAACAAAGAACTTGCCGATGCCGATATTCGTTATCAAGTCGACTCATTTGTACAATAATACAAAGAAAATAGAGTATTTAAGTTTTCATAATGCTGAGAAAGTCAGCCCTGAAGCTACTCGTCAGTACGTGGAACAATACTTGGCACACTTTCCTGCCTGAAGAGGAATTCGACAGATTGTTTAAGGGAAAAAAGAAATAAAACTTTGTTGATGATACCGCACATACAATTCTTTTGCAAAGCACACATGCAAACAGTATTTTGGTAGATGAAAGGAACGGCACCATTTCAATATCTTCCGCAGAGGAGGTGAATGTAAACACAAAAAATGTGAATATCAATGCTTCGGAAAATATGAATGTAAATGTGGGTAAGAATTTTACGATGCAGGTTGGTGAGCAATCGTCTGTTAGCATTGAAAAAGATTCGTCAGTTTCGGTAAATGAAAATGCTATGCAGAATGTAGGGAAAGACAACCATACGCACATTGCGGGCGATCATATTAGTCATATAGACAAAGATACAATCCTGAATGTAGGAGGCTCTATTAAGGGGAATATTATGGAGAATGCTACATTCGAAACGAAAGGAATTACGACTATTGGTGCCCAAGATCGTTTGTATATAAAGAGTAATACTAAGGTTGATATTACAAAGGAATAAATAAAGTTTTATGAAATATATACTAATAGTTATAATGGTTAGCTTTTCTATGTGTATAAGCACGGCATGTAGCGGATTAGGAAACAAAACAAAAAAGGAAGATAATAAAGGTATGGATACAGCTTTTCGTTGGGAAGCGCTCGTTGCATCTTCAAGAAATTATCCCATGGAGGTGCATTATGCAAGAGTAGGAGTAGGAAACTCTGGTAGATATGTTGGTGTGATGGAGAGATTTACTGGTTCAGGTTTGGGCGAAGCGAATGGTACGGTAGATATGGGCAGTGACTCTAACGGAGGAATGGGCGCCCCCAGTAGTGTTGATATTGTGTGGCTTTCGTATTTAGAAAAGAAGTTTTATCGGCTTAATATTAAATTCTCATCAGAGCTACAAGATAAGATACGCCAAAAGTTCCGTACAAAATATTATGATTGGCCAGCTAAGAGGTATTGGGCATTTACAGGTTTTGTGATCAATATGCTTCCCAAAGGGCATGTGTGGCTCTATGTAGATGGTATAGGTCGACGCAAATTGGTCTGTGATACTCTTGTTGGCAGGGAAGTAAATGTGCCATTGCAGGATTTTGACGAAGATGGGTATCGATACCGCAAAACGCTTGATGCGTTTTGTGAAGGGCGGCTTGGGGATTACACATGGGCGGAAGAGAATTTCAAACGAAATGGTTTGTCAGATGGTTTGTGGGATACCTATAAGACGAAATACAACTATGAGATAGAATTTAAGTTTGAAGATGAAAAAGCTGTTTTGGATGTTGATTATCTTTACCGATTCCTTACGGGAGAATTTTGGCATAGAGATAATAAGCCGATGCCTTCAGTATTGCCTCGCGTAAGGGAAATTCAGGCAGGATGGGAGGTAGGCACTACGATTTATGATGGAAATTTTTATTTTGATGAAGAGGAAATCATAAAGGGATATGCAGAGGCTTTCAAAGCTAAGGGAGCTTCGGGAAAGTTGGTGATTGAGGTTAGCAAATATAACAATTGGTTTACTATTTATTTGTTGGTGAGTGGTAAAAAGTATCCCTTAACCAAAACAAAGATTCATGTTTTTCGAATAACTCCACAGCATTTAAAGGAGGAAAATGGCCATTTTATAATAATCATCCAGATATTTATTCTGGAGATATTCATTATGTAGGTGAATAGCATATGGGAAAATATTCAAACAGTATTTGTGGGAACGAATCGAATGATTCGCCTTCAATTTCAGAAATTACAGATATCACCATTATTGCAGGTGTATTTTTCGACGGAACCAATAATAATAAATATAATGTTGATTTTGGGGAGAATGGGCCAAATATACACCCCTCAGATAAAGAAGGTTACGAAAAATATAGAAAGCTCAAAGACGATACTGATGCAGAGCATTATGCCAGCTATAGAAATAGTTCCAAAACAAATATTGCAGAACTTTGGTATATGTATGATACTGCAAAGATGCCAAATTGCATTAAAGTGTATGTTGAAGGACCTGGGACGGAAGGCCCTATAGAAACCGGTGGTCCCAACCATATAGTGATGAAGACAGAAAGGTTTCGAGTGGAGAAGACTATACGTTGTCAAATAAAAGTGCACAACTGGGGCCTCAATTAAGTTTGGGGTTTTAGTATGAACTATATTAATAAAAAAGTATATTTGCGCAATGACAACCAAAAAGAATCTTTCAGCAGGTTCTCAGCAGAGGACCTCAGAATCCTTGTTAAAGGATATCCGTCGTAACACGAAACGAATTTTCACTTCAGAACAAAAGGTTTTAATTGTGATGGAAGGAATCCGTGGTGAGCAGAGCATCGCAGAGCTCTGCCGTAAATATGGCATATCCGATAGTACTTATTACAAATGGAATAAGGAATTTATTGAGGCAGGTAAAGCTCGCCTTGATGGTGACATCGTCCGTGAGGCAACAAGTGATGAGGTGAAGGAACTCCGTCAGGAAAATATTCGCTTAAAGGAAGCCCTTGCCGATTTGGTAGTGAGATATGACGTTGTAAAAAAAGCTTGAAACTCATCGAATAAATCCTATGCATGAATCGTATATACGTTATAGTGCTGAAGAGAAAGAGTGCATAGTACTATCAGTAAAGTGTTCAGAGTTAAGTATTGTTCAGGCTCTCAAACGCTTAGGTATTCCAAGGCGTACTTTTTATAACCGGTATCAGAAATATGCCACTGGGGGAGTGAATGCTCTTAGAGAAACGCCTTGTAGGAGGCAGACAACATGGAACCGCATCCCCGACAATATTCGACAAATAGTGGTTGTGGACTTTCTACGATCACCCTGAGTTGGACATACCAAATACCAACAATGGAATTGAATCACTTAATGCAGATTTAAA
Source organism: Segatella oulorum JCM 14966 (assembly GCF_000613785.1). Classification (GTDB taxonomy): domain Bacteria; phylum Bacteroidota; class Bacteroidia; order Bacteroidales; family Bacteroidaceae; genus Prevotella; species Prevotella oulorum. The sequence continues at coordinate 3,144 of NZ_BAJQ01000043.1, forward strand.
GACAAAATTGAACCTACATAAGGGGATTAGTACGGAAAGAAGAAAGGTCTTCATTCAAGACTTTATAAAGTTCATTCCCCTTTTATCTATTAGGGGAATGGAACTTTTTAAGCACACTTTTTTCACATAAAACAAAACGTCTCTAAAATAAGTACACTTTTGTCATATAAGCCGAAAAAAGAGGTGCACGCTGCGTGTACCTCTTTTCAGTTTGTCGATGTCTGTTCCTTATTGTGCTTTGTCCTTTTTACTCTTGCGCATGCGCTTGAAGAGCAGATAGAGGAGCCCGATGATGACAAGCCCAATAATGACGAACTTGATGTATTCGCCATAGCGTTCGATTTCGGCTTGCAGCTGGTTCTCGGGCACCACCGTGTGCAGATACCATCCCAAGGCGGCCAGGATGCAGTTCCATGCACCGGCACCGAGGGTGGTGTAGAGCAGGAATTGCCAATATTTCATTTTCGACAGGCCGGCCGGAATAGAAATGAGATGTCGGATGCCTGGAATGAGGCGCCCAGTGATGGTGGCCACCATGCCGTGATCGTAGAAATACTTCTCGCTGTGTTCCACCTTTTGCTGATTGAGCAGACAGAGTTTTCCCCATTTGCTGTTGGCGAAACGATAGATGAGAGGGCGACCCAAATAGTAGCCTGCAAGATAGTTGATGGTGGCGCCGCAGTCAGCTCCGATGGTAGCAAATAAAATCACCAACCAGATGTTGAGGTTTCCACCAGCGGCATGATAGGCAGCGGGCGAAACAACGAGTTCAGAAGGGACGGGGATGACGGTGCTCTCTAAGAGCATGAGCAGCCAAATCGTGCCGTAGTTGAGGTTGCCTAAGAGGCTTGTAATCCAATTCATGTTTCTTCGTTTTCATTTTCGTCTTCGTAGTAGTCGACGGAATAACCATATTTGTCTAAGAGATATTTCAGATTGACATAGTATTTGCCGGGATCTGCACCCAAGGGCACGGGTTCGATGTTGTACACCAGCACGTCAATGGCATCTCGGTCGCCCGACTCAACCACACGGCACATGCAGAAATAACTGTCGTAGGGGTTGTTGTGGAACCGATAGAAGAGGGCTTTGTAGGCTTCGAACGTTGGTCTTTGCAACGCGTCGGAATCGCTAAAGAGATACAGCACAATTTCGCTTCCGGCTTCGTCGTTGCCTTCGCTGAAAAACCGATCCATCATGTCGAAGAGCCTGTCGAGGATGGCTTCGTCGTCGTAGCCCTCTTGGTAAATTCCCATGAGGGTGTTGATGCTCCAAATGTATTCGAAATGCTCAAGGGCGATGTCCACAGCCTCGAAAGTGGTTTCCATCGGGTCGTAGGTTTGGCTTTCTTCTAAGGCTTCTAAGCATTCGATGGCCTCATTGCTGCGGTCTAAGTGGAAGAGCGCTGTGGCTTTATCTTTCATTACACGCTCGTATTCGTCGTTGTAGGGCAGCCCATCTTCTTCGGCATGCTCAAACATCTCGACTGCACCTTCGTAATTTTCCAACATGAGGAATGCACTTCCCATCCCCGACATCATCTTGTAGTCGATATGATAATTCTTATCTTTGAACATGTGGTTGAAGCAATCTATGGCTTCGTAGGGCCGATGGCGCTTCAGGTAGCATTTGCCTTTGGTGTACCACGCCGTGCTCAGATTGGGGGCGATGGCTAACGCAAACTCGCAGCTCTCAAAGCTCTCTTTGTATTGCTTTGTCTTGTATTGCGTCTCGGCTAAGTAGACCCAATCGAAAGCCGAGTAAGGCTGCTGCTCAACTAATTTCTCGTGCGCTTTCGCTGCATCGGCATAGCGCAACCGATTCCATTTGATGGTAGCCAGCAAGTCTAAATAGTCACTATTCTCCTTGTCTTTGCAGCGTGAGAGCCATTCATCGGCACGCTTGGCAGGAGCAACCTGTCGAAGCCCTCGGCAATCTCCATGTAGGCATCGTCGGAGAGGTCAATATTGTGATTGGCGATGTGTTGCCACAACCGTTCGTCGGCTGCTTCATTTTCGTCGTGTTTCCAAATGCTGTCGGTCGTCTTCTTTAATAGGATGCGCGCCAAGGTCAGCACATAGTCCTCAGTGTCTTGCTCTGTAATGCGTGTAACAAGCTCTTTGGCTTCGGCGAGATATTGTTGATTGAGGTTAGGCTCGTTTAAGAAGTATTTTTCTTCGTCAACCTTTTCTAACAACAGTTCAATCTTATAATTCAAGAAGTCATCGTCATTGGGAAAGAGCCGCAGAGCGTAATCCACCGCCTCTTCTGCAGCCTTGTCATCACCCTCGTCGTATTGATAGTGTTGCGCGATGTCCCAAAGCAGTGTCGAGTCGATATATACAGTCTCACCCATTTTTAGGGCGTTTTCATATTGCGATAATGCCTGTTGCAAGGTCGCCTCATCGCTCAAGTCAAGTGGATTTGAGGACATGGTGTATGGATGTTTTGATGAATCAGTTCTTGCTGCTTTGTTTCGCCCAGGTGTCTTTCAATCCCACGGTTTTGTTGAACACAAGATGTTCTGGAGTTGTGTCTAAGTCGGCCATGAAATAACCTGTACGTTGGAATTGCAAATATTCGCCCGGCTTGCGTGCGGCAGCGTAGTTTTCAACATAGCAATTTGTGCGCACCGTGAGGCTCTCGGGGTTGAGCAGCTCACGGAAGTCGCGTTCGTCGGCCGAAGGATTTTCCACGCTGAACAGGCGGTCGTACTCTCTCACTTCGGCGGGTTGGCAATGGTTGACAGCCACCCAATGCAGCGTGCCTTTCACTTTTCGGTTGGCACCTTCCATGCCGCTCTTACTGTTGGGGTCGTATTCGGCCTGGATTTCAGTGATGTTGCCATCGGCATCTTTCGTGCAGCCTGTGCACTTCACGATGTAGGCGTTTTTCAGTCTCACTTCCTTGCCGGGTGTCATGCGGAAGAATTTCTTCGGTGCATCCTCCATAAAGTCGGCACGCTCAATCCACAATTCTTTAGCAAAGGTGATGGTGTGGCTCTTGCCGTGCTCGTCTTCGGGATTATCGATGGCTTCCATTTCCTCGGTTTGGCTGTCGGGATAGTTGGTGATGACCAATTTTACCGGGTCGAGCACGGCGCTCACGCGAATGGCTTTTTTATTTAAATCCTCACGCACGCTGGCTTCGAGTAATGCCATGTCGTTGAGCGCGTCGAATTTGGTGTAGCCGATTGAATTGATAAACATGCGGATGCTCTCAGGGCTGTAGCCGCGACGGCGCATGCCCGTGAGTGTCGGCATGCGTGGATCGTCCCATCCGCTCACCAAATGCTCATCGACCAAGGTGTGGAGCTTGCGTTTGCTCATCACGGTATAGGTGAGGTTCAAACGATTGAACTCAATCTGTCTCGGTCGGTTGTCGTGCAACTTGTCGGCCGTTCCGTCCATCTCTTTCAAGAAATCGACCAACTTATCATAGAGTGGGCGATGGGGCACAAACTCCAAGGTGCAAATCGAATGGGTCACGCCCTCGAAGTAGTCGCTCTGTCCATGGGCAAAATCATACATCGGGTAGCAATGCCATTTTGTTCCGGTGCGATGGTGGGGTGTCTGAATGATACGATAGATGATGGGGTCGCGAAAGTGCATGTTATCGTTGGCCATGTCGAGTTTGGCGCGCAGCACCATGCTGCCTTCCACCGCTTCGGGCGTATTCATTTGGTGAAACAAAGCCAAGTTTTCTTCTATCGGGCGATTGCGATAGGGGCTCTCAGTGCCCGGTGTCGTGGGGGTTCCTTTCTGTTGGGCAATGGCTTCGCTGCTTTGCTCGTCAACATAAGCCAGCCCCTTCTTAATAAGCCAAATGGCAAAGTCCCAAAGTTTTTCGAAATAGTCTGATGCGTAGAAAATCTCTCCCCATTGGAAGCCCAGCCATCGGATGTCGCTCAGGATGTTCTCCACATATTCGTTATTCTCTTTGCTGGGGTTGGTGTCGTCGAAGCGTAGGTTGCAAACGCCACGATATTTCTCGGCTACTCCAAAGTCCATGCAAATTGCTTTTGCGTGGCCGATGTGCAAATATCCGTTGGGTTCTGGCGGAAAGCGCGTTTGAATGCGACCGCCGTTTTTGCCGGCAGCCAAATCGTCTTCAACCAACTGTTCTACGAAACTGATGCTTTTCTTCTCATCGTTATTTTCTGTTTTTATCGCCATAATGTTGTCTGCATTGTTTTGTTACAGGGTGCAAAGATAAACGAAAGACGTGGAAAAGCAAAGGAAAATGCTATATTTCTTGCTTCTCGGCCGTCGGGGCTTCATAAATCATCCGTGCTTTTTATGGCGTCTTGTGGTCGAGTGAGCTGTCGGGAACTCCCGACAGGCCCAACCGAAACGGGGAAGTGGTGTCGGGAACTCCCGACAGGGTCATCCAAAACGGGGAAGTGGTGTCGGGAACTCCCGACAGGGTCATCCTAAATGGGAAAAGGGTGTCAGGAACTCCCGACAGGGTCATCCTAAACGGGGAAGTGGTGTCGGGAACTCCCGACAGGGTCAACCGAAACGGGGAAGTGGTGTCGGGAACTCCCGACAGGCCCAACCGAAATGGGGAAAGGGTGTCGGGAAGTGTTAAGTTGTTAAAAATAAGAATGACGATTTGTTTAATCCTGCGAAATCAACTACCTTTGCGGCGACTTTGAGAAAACTATCGACAAAACGATTTATAGCAAAGCGATAATGAAAAAAAGCATACTGAAATTGGTAACTTTCTATTTGGCTTGGTTGCTTTTGTTCCTTTTGCAAAAGCCATGCTTCATGGTGGTTTATCGCGACCTGTTTCGCGGCGAGCGTGTGGACATCGTGTTTCAAGTGATGTGTCACGGATTGCCTTTAGACCTTTCTGTTGCAGCCTATTTCACCGCTTTTCCGGGTTTGTTGCTCATTGCGCAACTGTGGTTCACACGCATGTCGCGGTGGCCTTGGCGCATTTATTTTGCGCTGGCAGCGAGCATCTATGCCGTCACGTTTCTGCTTAATCTCGTTTTATACCGTTACTGGGGTTTCCCTTTAGACACCACACCTTTTTATTATTTCCTCTCTTCGCCCGCCGACGCTTTGGCCAGTGTGAGCGGCTGGTTTGTGGCGTTGGGCATCGGCGCGGTGTTGGTGCTGGCGGTTCTCGTGTGGCGGCTGATGATGAGCCTTGTTGGTGGTGCGCGCCTTCCGTGGTATCCGTTGCAGCGGCGTTTGGGCTACAGCGTTGTGCTGCTGCTCTGTGTCGGTCTGCTCATTCTTCCCATGCGTGGCGGGCTCACCGTTTCGGTGATGAATACCGGCGAGGCTTATTTCAGTACCAACATGCGGCTCAATCATGCGGCCATCAATCCCGTTTTCAGTTTGTTGGAAAGCTATTCGAAGCAGGTTGATTTCGCGGCTCAATATCGGTTTATGCCCGAGAAGCAGGCGCGCCACATTTTTCGCTCGATGGTTTGCACGCGGCGTGCGAATAGCGACACTTTGCTCTGCACGCGGCGTCCCAATATCTATATTGTGATTTTGGAGAGTTTCTCCCGCAAGGTGATGGAGACCGATGCCACACCCCATTTAAATGCGTTGCGCAAGGAAGGGCTCTTTTTCGATAATTTCTATGCAAACAGCTTCCGCACCGATCGTGGCATTCTCTCCATTTTGAGTGGCTATCCGGCCCAGCCCACGACAAGTCTCATGCGCTATCCTGCCAAGACCGACAAGCTGCCGTCCATCGGCAAAATGTTGCAGCAGCAGGGCTACGCCTTGCATTATTATTATGGTGGCGATGCCAACTTCACTAATATGCGCTCCTATCTCACGAGCATGGGCTTTACCCACATTGTGTCCGATGGCGATTTTCCACTTTCCGCGCGGCTCAGCAAGTGGGGAGTGCCCGACCATTTGGTGTTTCAGCGTGCGCTGGATGATGCGAAGAAGGCTGCTCTGGCACAAGCGTTGCCACCCCAGCTGAACGTGATTCAAACGAGCAGTTCGCACGAACTTCGATGTGCCTTACCATCGTTTGCCCAACAAAATCCTCAACGCCTTTGCCTACACCGACGCGTGGGTGGGACGCTTCATTGCCGCACTGAAGAAACTGCCGCAGTGGCGCAACACTTTGGTCATCATTTTGCCCGACCATTTAGGTTGCTATCCCGAGAACATCAGCAGCACAACGCCGCAACGCTATCACATCCCGATGTTGTGGCTCGGCGGAGCGGTGAAGCGGGCGCAGGTGGTGTCGCAATATGGTTCGCAGCACGATTTGGCCGCCACGCTCTTAGGGCAATTAGGTTTGCCGCACGAACCATTTCTTTTCAGCAAAGATTTGTTCGACGCGCGTACGCCCCATTTTGCTTTCTTCACTTCGCCCGACATCTGGGGCATGGTGATGGCCGAGCAGCAAATGGTGTATGACAATGCGGCGCAGCGTGTGGTTTATCGTGCGGGGAGCGGCGCCGCAGAACCGTTTGAAACCTCTGGAAAAGCCTATTTACAAGAACTCTATAATGACATTGCGAAACGATGAATGAATGGTTTACAACGCTTTTACAAACATTACAAACGACAGACGTCAGCATTCTCTTGGCCATCAATCATGCCCACACGCCCTTTTGGGACGCGGTGATGTGGCTGGTGAGCGAGAAATGGGTGTGGCTGCCTTTTTATGTTTCCTTGCTCTTTGTGGTGTGGAAAAATTATTCGTGGAAGGCCTGCTGCGTGGTGTTTGTCTCTATCGGTCTGTTGTTGTTGCTCACCGACTTCTATACGTCTCACTTTCTGCGCCCCGAGATGGCACGCCTGCGCCCTTGCAACTTGGCCAACCCGCTGAGTGCTTCGATACATATTATTGATGGCTATCGCAGCGGCCCTTATGGCTTTCCTTCCTCACATGCGGGCAACGCGTGGGCCTTGGTTTTTGTCATGGCCTATTTTCTTCGCAGTCGGCGCATCGTGGGTTTCTTGGTCTTTTGGGCCATCGCGATGTGTTATAGCCGCATGTATCTTGGTGTGCATTATTTCAGCGATTTGTTGGGTGGATTTTCTTTAGCTTTCTTAGGCGGCGGCATCATGGCTTTGGTGTTGCGCAAACATCACATCGTCTGCCCAACCCATCAGCTGCAGGGGTTGAAGGTGCCTCTTTTTGTGGGTGGCGCCACCTTTCTCATTCTCTTTGTCACGGCCATCTTCTATCGTCCATGACCCTCGAGCCCATAGCCCATTTCCATTCGCCCTTTGCCACAAAGTTTGGCGTGCCCAAACAAAGCGGCATTGTTGAAGCGTTGCGCGGAACGATTGTGTTCGTGCCCGCCTATCGCAATACTGATGCGCTGCGTGGCATTGACGCGTTTGATTTTCTGTGGCTCATTTGGGCTTTCCATGCCAACAAGCACGCTGCCCACAGCCCCATGGTGCGCCCGCCGCGTTTGGGTGGCAATCAGCGTGTGGGCGTGTTTGCTTCGCGCAGCCCCTTCCGTCCCAATCCGTTGGGGCTGTCGTCGGTGCAGTTGGAGCGCGTGGAGTGGGAGAGTCCACAAGGACCGGTGCTACATGTACGTGGAGCCGACTTGATGGATGGCACGCCCATTCTCGACATCAAGCCCTATGTGACCTATGCCGATGCCCACCCCCAGGCACGCAGCGGCTTTGTCGATGACCATGCGTGGCAACGTCTGACGGTAGTGTTGCCCGATGTTCTGCGCAAGCAGTTGCAGACGCGTGGATTGGATGCCCAACGATTGGACGAGTTGGTGGCTGTGCTGGCCGAAGATCCCCGCCCGCCTTATCAGCACGATGCGCAAAAGGTCTATGGCATGCTGTTCTATGGTGTCGATGTTCGTTTTAGTGTCAACGAACAGGTGCTCACAGTCGTTTCTTGCTCTTGAAAATGTAAAAACACCCATTCAGAGGGTCTGCGAGGGTTGTTTTCAAAATTAGACGCCCATTCAGAGGGTCTGCGAGGGTCGTTTTTGAAATTTGGCGACCATTTGGAGGGTCTGCGAGGGTTGTTTTCAAAATTAGACGCCCATTCGGAGGGTCTGCGAGGGTTGTTTTCAAAATTTGACGCCCATTCAGAGGGTCTGAATGGGCTTTTACATTGTTGCAACAACCCATTCGGTGGGCAGAATGGTCTTTTACATGTTGCAACAACCTATTCGGTGGGCAGAATGGTCTTTTACATGTTGCAACAACCCATTAGGAGGGTCTGAATAGACTTTTGCGTGTTGCAACAACTCATTAGGAGGGTCTGAATAGACTTTTGCGTGTTGCAACAACTCGTTTGGAGGGTCTGAATGGGTTTTTACATGTTGCAATACGATTTCGTACGCGTGCAAACCTCTGTTGCATCGTTGAGACGACCCTTCTGCCGTGGCCGAACGGTTGTTTCCCCAACATTCCGACCATGTGTTATAAGCAGATGGAACGGTAGGGGCACGACGCGCATTGTGCTTTATCTTCGGTGGGATTGAAATCAATATCGGGGTTGAAAATCTCTTCAATCAATTCTTTCAACAAGTTTAGAAAGTCGGCTTCGTAACGCTGGATGTCGTCCACCTTTTCTTTTCCTAATAACAGCGTGGGGTCGTAATCTTGCGCTGTGGCATGCTGAATGAACAGCAGCGCCGGACTGACGGGCAGTTGCTGGGGATTGAGCTTGGCATCGATGCGCAAATTGGCCGCGTAGAGCATCACTTGCAAATAATAGTCGGCATGTTGTTGCAGTTTGTCGGCATCAAACACCTCGTCGATGGTTTGCAGTGGTTTCTTGGTGTTGCGCCCCGTTTTGTAATCGACGACGCGCAGCAGTGATTGCCCGTTGCGTCTGATTTCGTCGATGCGGTCGATGTTGCCAAAGAGCGAGATGCTGTGGTGTCCATCGGCCGTTTCAATGGCTAACGGATGGTTGACGGTGTGCTCCAATCCCACGATTTTAAAGGGGGCGAGCAGCTTGTCGGTTTGCAAAAGACGCTTGAGATAATCGAAGATAACCTGCCGATTGATGAGCTGCAGGCCATTGTATTCTGGGGTCTTTTGTCCGGCTTTGTCGAACAGATTTTCTTGAAATGCCTGGTCTAAAATGCGGTTCAAACGGGCTTCGTCTTTCAACAGCTGGGCGAGGTCGTCTTCCTGCACCATTCCGCCGCCATTCCAAGGTTGGTAGATGAGTTCGGCGGCGCGGTGGAAGATGTTGCCAAAGATGCGGTTGTCGATTTCATCGTCCGCGGCGTCGGGCTCTTGGAGCTTGAGGACGAAACGATAATAGAACCGCAACGGGCAGCGCAGGTAGTTGCTGAGCGCTGTGGGCGAGAGGCCTCGCGCTTGCATGAGCGTTTGTATGACGAAATCGTTTTTGGGCACGGCATGGCGTTGCTGTCGCAGCGGCAACTGTTGTGCGTTGAGATTCTTCCGCGCAATGGTGTGGGTGCTCTCCACCATGAGTTGCAGCATAAAGCGGCTCATTTCGCCCGTCGTGGTGTTGCTCGTCGCCTGGTTGTAGGTGAGCGTGATGTCGCTGGCGCGTTGCAGTAACCGGTGAAAGTAGTAGGCATAAATGGCCACCTTATTGTCGATGGTGGTGAGGTTGAAAGCCTTGCGCACGGCGTGGGGAATGAACGAGGTGTCGTTGACGCCTTTGGGCATGTTGCCTTCGTTGCACGAGAGCACTAAGAGATGGTCGAAATCGAGGTTGCGCGTTTCCAACACACCCATGATTTGTGTGCCCACGATGGGCTCGCCGTGGAAGGGGATGCTGCTGGTCGAAATAATCTGCTGAATGAGTTTGGTGTAGATGTTCATGTCGGCCTGCAAATCACCTGTCTGTATGAGGTCGTCCAACCGATTGAAAATGGTGTAGATGCGAAAGAGCGACTCTTGCATGAAGGGGTCATGGTGGTCGTCCTTGGCATATTGCTCGGCAATGGTTTGCAGCACATTGCGTATCCAGCGGTTGGTGTTGGCGGCATCGAATGTCTCGATTTGGAACAGCATTTCGGGATGCGGTATGTAGCGCATGAAGTGGTGGCGTTGCAGCATGTCGACCCATTTCTTGCGAAACGTGTGGTTGGTTTTGCGGTAGCCCATGGTGCGCAGGCCGATGAGCAGCTTCACAAATGCGGCCGCCGGCGCTTGTGCAAGCGGGAACCCCGTGGTGATGTTTACATTTTCCACACTTTCCGGAATGGCGTGGATAACATCCTGAAGCAGGGTTTCGTTGGCCAAGACGATAGCGGTTTTGCGTCCATCGGCAATGCGGTTGTTTTCGCTGAGCCATTGGTTGATGTATTGCGCTTGGATATTTTCTGTAGTCGCACTGATAAATGTAATCGATTTCGGCTGTTCGAATGCATTGTAAATGGCCTTGTTGTTGCCATCGAGCGCATTGGGAAAGTTTTTCAGATATTGGCGGATGAATGTGCCTGCTTCATTTTCTAATGCCCCATTGCGGCGCATGTAATAGTCGTCGTAGTCCCAATAGAAAAAGGCTTTACCCTCTTTTTGCAGACGGGTGCAGAGTTGTTGCTCAACCACTTGCATCATGTTGAAACCAACGAACAGATAGGCATCATATTGAAAATCGATAGACGGATTTTCCACGACCTCACGGTAGAGTGCTCCTTCGTAGGCCAGTTGCTGTGCCGAGAGGTGCGCTCTGTAGGTGGTGTAGATGTTTTCGAGATTGCTCCAGAGCTTCAGAAACTTCTCTTTCAGTGCTGTCTCGGATTGGTCGGAGAAGTTGCTAAAGAAACGCTTGAGCATTTCTTTTTGCTCGTCGGTGAGATAGGAGATGTCGTCTAATTCGTGCACATTCGAGAGGTTGGCAAACACTTGATGGGCGTCGGCCATATTTTTGTCGATGTCGTCGAAGTCGTTGAGCAGCACTTGTCCCCAGCCATAGAAATGGTCTAACGTTTCGTTCATGCCCGTGCAACGGACAAACACTTTGTGTAAATCGCAGATGAGCTTGATGGGGTCGCCTAAAATCCTTTCAGAATGGCGTGTGAAGAGTTCGCTAATCGTGATGTAAGATGGACTCCACAACGGGCGATGAGCCAACAGTGCCAATTCCTCGTTGAGAAAAAGAGTCGCGCGTTTGTTGGGAAAAACAACAGCTATTCTTGAGAGATTATAGCCATATTTGTCGAGAATATCTTGTGCTACGTAGTGTAAAAAGGTGTTCATTTGACAGGAATAATTTGATTAGAGAAAATATACCAAAGATAGCCTTCGATGGGTTGCGGATGCATCTCGGAGAGCAGTTGTATATAGTCGCGCACTTGCTGTTGGTGTTCAGCGTGTGGCGTGCCGAATTTGAAATCGACGACAACTATCTTTTGCTCGTCCATCATGACGCGATCGGGGCGCCGCTCTTCTGTGCGCTGTGTATCGGGATTGTAGCGCAAGATGGTGCACTCATTCAGAATGGTCCACCGGTTTGTAAACCATGGTGCTATGCGTGGGTCGGTCAAACGTTGATGGAGCAAGGCAAGAAGTTTTTCTTTGGTAATGATATTGTCATAGAGCACGCCTGTTTCTTCAAGTGTTCTTAATGCGTTGGGGACATCTTCCTGCGTTCGAATCTTCGAAAAAATAGCATGTAGAATGCTGCCCAATTGGATATAGCCCTTTTGTTTGTCGTTTTCTGTTTCCAGCCCCTTTTGCAGAAAGGCTTCGCTGCTGTTGCTTTGTCTGAACGAAACCTGCGCATCGTTGTGGGCAATGGTTACTGGAATATTCTCGGCTGGTGTCAAGAAGATGTTGTCCACCTTCTGTTTTACTTCTGTTTTTGCTGCGGGGAGCTTATCTCCAAATTTAAAGTAGGTGGCCTCTTGAGCATCATCTTCCCCGGTGATTTGCGATGTATTCAATTCTTTTGCTACTTCTCCGAGGCAGGTTTCAATCAGTTTTGAACGGCTGTTGATTTTGTCGCCCTTTTTAGAGAAGACATATAAGCCCTGCTCTGCACGTGTAAACGCCACGTAGAGCAGATTGAGATTGTCGACACTGTTTTGCACATATTCTTGAATATAATCTTTTGCATAAAATGAATGGAGCATCTTTGTCTTGTTATAGCTGATGGGAACTACTGGCAGATTGCTGAATGGCGGTTGTTGAGGCTCGCACCACACGATACTATCATTCCGCTCTAAATCCCAATCGCAAAAGGGAAGCAACACATGAGCATATTCCAATCCCTTGCTCTTATGAATGGTTACGAGTTTGATTCCTTCATTGTTGCTACTTTGAATCGACACTTTGTACAGGCTATTCTCCCACAGTTGCAGGAAGTTGTGAATGTCGGCAATGTTGTCTTGCGTGTATTCGTTGAGTTTGTCGTAGAAAGCGCAGATATAGGCATCTTGTCCTTTGATGGTTTGCAACTCGAAGATGCGATAGATGGTTTCAACCATTTCAGAAATAGGAAGTCCAAGGAGTTGCTCTTTTTGCGCGATGAAAGCTTGGGGAAGGAGCTTATCTAAAGCAGATTCTTGCAACATGGCGTTGAAAGCTTCGAACGTTGCGCCTTGGATGTATACCTGATAACTCTTCGATAGCGAGGCTTTTGCTAAAATATCATCGGGATTGTCGAGAACCGACAATGCCTGAATGATGATATTTACAGCTTGAGAGGCACTCAGATGGAATGCTTCGTTGGAAACCAAATGGATGTCGGGACGGTGTTGCAGAAAGTAGTCGCCGATGGTTTGAATAGTATCGTTCTTGCGCACTAAGATGGCAATATCTTTTTCTTGAACTCCCATTTGCAGCAGTGCATCAACTTTGTCGACGATACTTGCTAACGTCTGCGCCTCGTAGTCTTCGCTCTTGGGAAACAGGGTAACTTCTACCATGCCCAATGCTTCCTTGTGTGCAGGAATTTCCTGCACCACATCCTGATAGGCACGTTCTACTTGCTGCGCCTGCTTCTCGTCCAACTCTTGCAGCTGAGCGTGGAGTTGTTGATTGGCTTTTTGAAAGAAGGTGTTGTTGAAGGCTATGATATTGCGTTGTGAGCGGTAGTTGGTTTTGAGCGATTTCTCTGTAACCATTTGCGGATTAAACTGTGCCTCGATGTTGTTTAAGAGCCGCCAATCGCCTGCACGCCATCGGTAAATGCTTTGTTTCACATCGCCCACAATCATGTTCATGCCTTTTCGGCTCATGGTCTCGAGCAGCAACACTTTGAAGTTTTTCCACTGCACCGTGCTGGTGTCTTGGAATTCATCAATCATGATGTTCTCGAGTTGGGTGCCGATTTTCTCAAAGATGAAGGGCGAGTCTTGGTGATCAATCATGGCTTGTAGCAGTGCTTGCGTGTCGCTGAGCATAAAACGGTTGACTTCGCGGTTGATGGCTTGCACCTTATTTTCTATACCTTCGAGCAACCGCAGCTGATTGAGATGCTGCAGGGTTAAGTCGGCGGTCGCATACAACATGGCTTGCTGTTTTCGTTCGTTCTCTGTGGATTGCAACAGCGGCATTAGTTGCGTTTCCACTAAGTCATACATGGGATTTCCCGCAACGGCATTGGCTTTGGTCAGCCAGGCATCGACGCTTTCTGTAGCTTTTGCTGCCGTGTCGTTGTACACCTTTTTGCTATCAATAAATTCCCCCTCTATGAGCTTTCTAAAATAGCCGCAAACGCCACTTTTCTTGGATTTGAAATCGTCGACGCTGACTCCGTGCGCCTCAATGATTTCAAAAAACTTCTCTCCACGCTTCTTCATCGTCTCTTCGGCCGCTTTCCTGATGGTGCGCAAGCGAGCGGTGTAGTTTTTAAAGAAGTCTTTCTCTTGGAAGACGACTGCGAGTTGTTTGCGATGGTCTTTATAATAGTCTTTGAAGATGTTCATGCCAAACTTCTTGATTTGCGCAATGACATTCCACGACTTGTCGTCGGCCATGTTGTCTTGGATATATTCTAAAATCCAATGCAAGAGGCGTGACGTCTTGTTGAGCTCTTCAATGAGCATATCGACGGCTTCTTCTTCCACCTGGTTATCGTTGAGTTCAAGGCGCAGATTGGCGGTTAAATCTAATTCCTTGGCCAAGTTGCGCAACACGGTTTGGAAGAAAGCATCGATGGTTTCAACCCTGAAATAACTGTAATTGTGAATGAGCAGGCGGAGTGCCAAAGCCGCATTCTCACGGATTTGTGCATCAGAGAGCGTTGTCTCTTCCTTTATTTTCTTCAAATAAGGTTGGCTGGAAGGCAGTTGATGGGCGATGCCATAGAGTTGGCTCAAGATGCGCATTTTCATTTCTTCGGTAGCCTTGTTAGTAAAGGTCACAGCCAAGGTCTTTCGAAACGCAAAAGGGTCGGCAACCAATAGTTTAATATATTCGACGGCGAGGGTGAATGTTTTCCCCGACCCAGCACTTGCTTTGTATACAGTTAAGTTTTCCATTTACCAATGACGAAATAATTCGAAGCCAAATTTACAACTAAAATCTTTAATTCTTCCTTTTTCACTGCCGAGAAATGCGCCCATGGAGAAAAAACGTGTGGTGAAGCCATAGCCGATTTCGAGGTGGGGACGACACAGCCTCGAGGAGAGCATGCTAAAGTAAAAGCGTTCCATCTCGACGAACTGACCGACCATCGGCAGGCGCGAGCAAAGCAGCAATGGACTTTCATAGGTGATGTTGGTGCGCACGTACCAGCGCGAGGCATTGTATTGATAGGCATCGAGCAATTCGAACGTGCCGCTCCAGTCGTCGTTCCAGCCGCCGGGGATATGTTCTCATGGAAGTTGGCGTAGTCTAAGAAATAGGCGCTGCGGTCTTGGCGGGTATATCCTCCTGCGCCCAATCGCATTTGCAAGGATTGCAGGCTGCTGAGGTTGAGTTTCCATTGCGCATCGCTTTCCCACCGCTCGTAGCCGATGTTGCTGCGCAGGAAGTCTTTGACGGCTCGTTCATAATCGAGCGTGACGATGGGACCTTGATAGCCCGACGGACGCCACTGCATTTCGATGAAAGGGGCGGCCGAGGTGAAGTGCGCGGGCAAATGATGTTGCAGGTAGATGCGCTTTTCCATGGCCGTGCGACGGTGGAACATCATGCCCGCGCGCATGCCCCAATGCGGGCTGAAATCATAATGATGCGCCACCTCGGCGTAATGGTCTTTAAACCATGTGAGCTTGGGATAGCCGGCCTTTAGCGCAGCACTCACAGGGATGGGAGCCTGCTCGATAACCTCGCCATTGGCAATTTGGTTGCCGCTGCCCGCATGGATGCTGAAATAACCGTTTCGCTGGGGCTGATAATGATAGGAAAAATGGGCGTCGACATACAACTGATGCTGATTGAAGGCATAGCCCGCGCCGAATTGTGCGTTGAACGACCGATTTTGGCTGTGCGCATAAGTCAGGTTGACATGGGCCTTATAGGTGATGCCGCGCCGATAATCGTAGCCCATGTAAAGCGGATTGAGGATGGGGCTGATGCGCACCATCCCCTCATTGTTCTTGCCGAAATTGCCCGTCAGATGCTTCACCATGTGCCGACCAATGAGGTTCCAGCCTATTTGTTCCCACCAATTCGTAGTCTTGCGGAGCGAATCGGCAGGTTGCAGCGATGCCTGCCGGCGTTGCATGGAGTCGCGGGCATATTGTTGCTGCTCGTCATCCTGTAGCGGCGTGGGGCGCAGCTGGGCGATGGCGGCCTGCGCATCGGTGGGCAGCGCCGCAGGCTTGGCGGCATCCTTCAGTCGGGTGCTGTGGAAAGTGCCTTGCATGCTGTTGCCCATGAATTTAAAATGGCAGGCGAGGTCGACCGTTGTGGCTTGCAGACTCTCGCGCCCGGCAGCGCCCATTTGCAGGCGCAAGGTGAAGCGTATCATGTCGTATTCGCCTTGCAGCTGTGCGCTGATGAGGCGGCCCGAGTTGAAATCGGCCACGGCCTCGCCATAAACCAATTGCGTGTTGTTCACGCGCGGACGAAATTTGATGCGAGCCCGCGCGTCGTGTTGGTAGCTGATTTGGTAGCGGTAGAAACGGGCATTGGCCGGGTGGAACGGCGAAAGGATGTCGCGCCGAAAGATGGTTTCGCCATAGAGTTGCGGCGCAAGATATTTCATGGCCGCCGTCAAGCCCGTTTGCTGGCTGCGCATGGTGGAGTGGGTGAGCCATCGGCGGCTCTCGATGGACTGAGCCCCAACGAAAACGCTGTCGATGTATTCGCCTAAGAAATGGCGTTCGCGGCCGCGGGCAATGTTCCACATCGTGGGAATGGTGAGCAAAATGGCGTTCCTCTTCAGGATGTGGAGCGAGAATTTGGTGTAAACGGCATGCTGCCGCGCACTGTCGGGCAGCGCGTCCATTTGTGCGGCATAGGCATAGATGCGTTGCAGCAGCGTTGCGCGGCGCGCTCCCTTCTGTGCGCCTTGCATGGCCGTCGTTGCCCATAGCGAAAGGCCGACGAGCAGCATTCTTACGATGTTTTGATGCTTAGCCAGTGTTTCCATTTGCCATTCTTAGCCTCGCAAAGTTAACAAAAAGCCCTTGTCTGCACAAATTTATTTGGGTGTGGCTGCGAAACGGCCGTCATTCCGGATTGAGGTTGCCGGCGAGGTGCTCGCCGATGGACTAAAACGGAAAAAGGTTGCCGGCGAGGTGCTCGCCGATGGACTAAATCGAAAAAAGGTTGCTGGCGAGGTGCTCGCCGACGGACTAAATCGGAAAAAGGTTGCCGGCGAATAGTTCGCCGACGGACTAAATCGAAAAAGGTTGCCGCAAACAGTTCGCCGATGGACTAAATCAAGAAAAGGTTGCTGGCGAACAGTTCGCCGATGGACTAAGATGAGGAAGGTTGCGTGGCAGAGGGGTTTGATGGAGGTTGGTAGGGGCGGTGCCTGTGTGCCCGCCCGTGTCGCCCTGCAAGGGCGCATCCATCGTTAGCAGGCGTGCATCATGCGCAATCTACAAACATTTCTACGCATCGAAATGCCTCCTTTGTGGCTGGGGATGTGCCCTTTGCGTATGGAAACGCCTCCTTTACGGTGGGGGGATGTGCTCTTTGCGGATGGAAACGCCGCTGCGCGGACGTTCGGGCGGGCACACAGGCGCCGCCCCTACCATTTCTCGTGTGGCTCGTGTCATAAGATTGCCGGCGAGGGGCTCGCCGCTGCACAAACATGATGGAATAGTCGTGGCGAGGGGCTCGCCGCTGCACAAACATGGTGGAATAGTCGCGGCGAGGGGCTTTCCGCTGCACAAACATGAGTGAATAGTCGTGGCGAGGGGTTCGCCGCTACACAAACATGAGTGAATAGTCGTGGCGAGGGGCTCGCCGCCGATATTCCGCGCTGTTTATCGCAGGAAAACAGTTCGCCGCCGATATTCCGCGCTGTTTATCGCAGGAAAACAATTCGCCGCCGATATTCCGCGCTGTTTATCGCAGGAAAACAGTTCGCCGCCGATATCCGCGTGTTTATCGCAGGAAAACA
>NZ_BAJQ01000042.1 GCF_000613785.1 Segatella oulorum JCM 14966
AAGCGATGTATAGTCGCAAACAAGGCTTCGACGATGCACTGCAAACGATGTATAGTCGCAAAAAAGGCTTCGACGATGCAATGCAAACGATGTATAGTCGAAAAAAAGGCTTCGACGATGCAATGCAAGCCATGTATAGTCGCAAACAAGGCTTCGACGGCGATATAAATCCTAATTGGGTGGCAAGCCAAGCAGGGTTACTTTCTTCTGCCGAAGTTGAAGCCCACATAGACATTGACATTGCCGAAGATGTTGTTGGTAGAGAACGTTTTTTCGTGGTAGTTATAGGCGTGGAAGATGGCACTGACACCGGCAAACCAGCGCGAAGTGTTGTAGACAAGTCCCATGCGGGCGATGCCGTCGATGGTGAATTGGTTGAAGTTGAAGTTGTCGAATTGGCTGTTTGGGGTTTGCGCTGTTTTGCTGATGGTGTGCAGATAGGCGAGCGAAGCGGACAGCGATACATTCAACAGAAAGTTTTTTGCAAAGACCCAGTTGTAGGCATAGCCTCCCGAGACGGAGAAGTTATCATATTTCACATGCGTTTTTGACCAGCCTGCCGAGTCGCTTCCCAACACCTCTTTGAGCACGGTTTTCCCCATTCGTTGTGCGATGATGTCTTGCAGGGTCACCCAATCCATGTTGAGTTTTTGGTGCATATAGCCAATGCCCAAGATGGGGGAGCCTGTGCTTTGCAGTTGTCTGGTGCTTTGGCTGTAGGCCGCCGGATAGGAAAAGCGTTTGTGGTTGGTGATGTAATAGAGGTTGAAGCCGCGAATGTTGGCTTCGAGTCCGTCGTAGTTTAGGCCATGCAAAGGTGCAAAATCAATGTTGGAGGCCGTGGCAGCGTGAAGCGTTGGATGTGATAATCGTCACCCGTTGTGCGATAGAAAAGGTCGATGCCCAACTGGTTGCTATATAAACTTAGGTCGAATTCTTTGCGTTTGTTGTCGCCTTTGAGATGGGTGACGTCGATGGTGTAGCCGAGAAAAATCCACCGCCACCCAAAGTAAGGTCCCACACGCCAACCCATGCGCGGAGAGAGTTGCACGGTTTGGTGTAGGCGATTGGAAATGCGATACATCTCATAGGTGTTGGTGTTTTGCAGCATCAGGGCATAGTTATAGCGTTGGGGTTCGATATAGGCGGTGTCGATTTGCGAGAAACGTTTCACAACCGTGTAGAGTTTTCCCCACAGGTTTTGATGCGTGGCAAGCGTGTCTCCCGCCCAACTCTTGAGCGAAAGCAGCAGAAGAACGATGGAAAAGAGGAGCTTGCGTTGACCCATCAGAACTTTCCTAAGATGCGATCCATCACCCAATTCACGGGCGTGGCACTCACCGACGTGCAGGTGCATACGCCAAAGCCTTGCAAATCGTGGATGACGGCTTTGATGATGGGCAGTTGCACGAACGAAGGATTGGGCACTTCAATTTCCGTGGCGCCCTCGCTTGTGATGAGCTTGATGGGGTCGTAGTTATAGACCGAGAACGACAATGAGCCTTTGTCGCCAATGATTTCAATGCAATCTTCTTTGGCACTCTGATGGCCAACGAAACACCAGGAGGCGCTTCCGGGCAATCCGTTCTCAAACAAGAAGCAGGCACTGATGGTGTCTTCGGCTTGATAGAGGTGTGCACGATTGGCGCAATAGCCGTGGGCACGTGTGATGACGCCAAAGAGATGTTGCAGGATGTCTAATTGATGGGGAGCTAAATCGTAGAAATAACCGCCGCCGGCGATGTCGGGTTGCAAGCGCCATGGCAACTGTTTAGCGCACGACGCATCTAAGTCGCGTGGTGGAACCGAGAAGCGAATTTGCACATTGATGACTTCGCCAATGAGCTGTTGCGAAAGAATGTCTTTCACCTTTTGGAAATAAGGCAGATAGCGCCGGTAATAAGCCACGAAACATGGCACGCCCGTTTGCTCGCTGATGCGGTTGATGCGGGCACAATCTTCATAGCTCGCCGCTAACGGTTTCTCCACATAGACGGGCTTCCCCGCCTTCATGGCCATGATGGCAAAGGTGGCATGGCTCGAAGGTGGCGTGGCAATGTAGATGGCATTGACCTCGGGGTCGTCGATGAGTTCTTGCGCATCGGTATACCATTTCCTGATGTGATGTCGTTCAGCGTAAGAGCGTGCCTTTTCTTCGCTGCGACTCATCACAGCTTCTACATGCGAACCTTCAACCTCGTTGAAAGCCGGTCCCGATTTTTTCTCGGTCACTTCGCCGCAACCTATGAATCCCCAACTAATTAGTTTCATACGGATATATGCCAAATTTGGAATGCAAAGATAATATTTTTTGTTGTATCTTTGCAAACAAAAATAATTTCAAGCATGGAGATAAAGAAGTCGGCATTTGTGGTCTCTGCCCCAACAGTGAGCAAATGTCCTAACGACGACAAGATAGAATATGCCTTCATTGGGCGTTCAAATGTGGGGAAATCGAGTCTCATCAATATGCTCTGCAACCATAAAGGATTGGCCAAGACGTCGGCCACGCCGGGGAAAACCCTTTTGATTAATCATTTCATCATCAACGACGAATGGTATTTGGTGGATTTGCCGGGCTATGGATATGCCAAGCGTTCGAAAACCGTGCAGCAGAAGTTGGAGCAAATGATTTCGGGCTACATTTTGCAACGCAAACAATTAGTGAATGTTTTTGTGTTGATTGACGTGCGCCACGACCCTCAGAAAATCGACCGTGAATTTATCGATTGGTTGGGCGAGAGCGGTGTGCCTTTTGCCATTATCTTCACCAAAGCCGACAAATTGGGGCCGGGGAAGGCCAAGATGAATGCCCAGCAGTGGATGAACACATTGAAGGATCGATGGGAAACGCTGCCACCTTATTTTATCACCTCGTCGGAGAAGAAACTTGGGCGCGACGCGGTGCTCGACTATATCGACACCATTAACCACACACTCTGATGGCACAAATTCCTTATTTAGACGTGCAAAATCTGTCGAAGCGTTTTGGTGCGCAGGTTTTGTTTGAAAACATCTCGTTCTCTATTGCTGAGGGACAGCGCGTGGGGCTCATTGCACAGAATGGCACCGGAAAATCAACTTTGCTCGCCATGCTCACCGGACACGAAGGTAAGGATGGTGGCGAAATGGTTTATCGCAATGGTTTGCGCGTGGGGTTTTTGGAGCAGTCGCCCCAATTCGAGCCTACCGAGAGCGTGCTGGATGCTTGTTTCAACCACGAAGGCAATCCCGACAAGATTTTGAAAGCCAAACAGGTGTTGACACAATTACACATCACCAATCTGCAACAGCCTATGGGCGAGCTTAGCGGCGGACAGCAAAAGCGTGTGGCTTTGGCCAATGTGCTCATCACCGAGCCCGATTTAATCATTCTCGACGAGCCCACCAACCATCTTGATCTCGACATGATTGAGTGGTTGGAAGGCTATTTAAACCGTGGCAACAAGACGCTGTTGATGGTGACCCACGACAGGTCTTTCTTGGATCGCGTGTGCAACATCATCCTCGAGCTCGACAATCATACGCTCTATACCTATCGTGGCAATTATGCTTACTATTTGGAGAAGCGGCAGGCTCGCATCGACAATGCGCGGGCCGAGTTGGCGCGGGCCAACAATCTTTATCGCAAAGAATTAGAATGGATGCGCCGCATGCCACAAGCGCGTGGCCACAAGGCGCACTATCGCGAAGAGGCCTTCTATGATTTAGAGGCCAAAGCCAAGCAGCGTATTGAGGAACGGCAGTTGCGACTCAAAGCCAGCAACGTTTACATTGGTTCGAAAATTTTTGAATGCCAATATGTCAGCAAGGCTTTCGCGCCCGATAAAATCATTCTCAAAGATTTCTATTACAACTTTGCGCGTTTCGAGAAAATGGGCATTGTGGGCAACAATGGCACCGGCAAATCAACGTTCATCAAGATGTTGCTGGGACTTGTGCCGCCCGATAGCGGCCGTTTCGACATTGGCGAAACGGTGAGGTTTGGCTATTTCTCGCAAGACGGATTGCAATTTGATGTGCAGCAAAAGGTGATTGATGTCATCACCGACATCGCCGAAGAGATTGACTTGGGTGGCGGGCGACGGATGACAGCCAGCCAGTTTTTGCAATATTTTCTCTTCACCCCCGAGCAACAACACAATTTTGTTTACAAGCTCAGCGGCGGCGAGCGGCGCAAACTCTATCTTTGCACCATTCTGATGCGCAATCCCAACTTCTTGGTGTTGGACGAGCCTACCAACGACCTCGATATTCAAATGCTGCAGGTGTTGGAGGAATATTTGCAAGATTTTCCCGGTTGTGTCATCATCGTGAGCCACGATCGCTATTTCATGAATAAGGTGGTCGACCATTTGTTGGTGTTCAAAGGGCAGGGCAAGGTGCAAGATTTTCCGGGCAACTATGAGCAGTATCATGAGTGGTTGGCGCTGCAAAGCAAGACCGATGCGCCTGCTGTGGAAGCCAACAAAGGGGCAAAACCCAAAAATGATTATCACAACGACACGCGCAAACGCCTTTCGTTTAATGAAAAACGGGAGTTTGAGCAGTTGGAAAAAGAGATTGAAGCGCTCGAAACCGAGCAGAAACAGCTTGAGGAAGCGCTTTGCTCGGGGCAGCTCAGCGTGGACGAGCTGACGGAGAAGAGCAAGCGTTTGCCTGTCATCAAGGAGTTGCTCGATGAGAAAGGCATGCGCTGGTTGGAGCTTGCCGAGCGTGCCTGATGTTTTTTTAGTATCTGCTCACGTTGAGCAAACCTCAAAAAGTTTCGTTAGGCATTTGCTCATGTTGAGCAAGTCTCAAAAAGTTTCGTTAGGCATTTGCTCACGTTGAGCAAGCTTCAAAAAGTTTCGTTAGGCATTTGCTCACGTTGAGCAAGCTTCAAAAAGTTTCGTTAGGCATTTGCTCACGTTGAGCAAGTCTCAAAAAGTTTTGTTTGCCATCTGCTCATGTCGAGCAAGCCTCAAAAAAATATTTTGGCGTTTGCTCAGTTGTTAGCAAGCCTCAAAAAAATATTTTGGCGTTTGCTAAGTTGTTAGCAAGTCTCAAAAAATTATTTTGGCGTTTGCTCAATCGTTAGCAAGCCTCAAAAAATGATTTTGATGTTTGCTCAGTTGTTAGCAAGGCGTTTTTATTTTCTTTAGCCCATGGTGTTGCTGCTGCGCATGGTGAAGGGGGCGGAACCTGCCGTCAATTTCGTTGGCGCAACACAAGAAAAAGCGAGGCAGGCACAGCCGGTTGGCATATTTTTGCTAACTTTGCGGCTAAAGATTTTAAGCATATGAAGTTTTTACGCAATTTTATTTTCCGCGCCAGTTGTGCCATAGCCATTGGCGTGTTGCTCATTGAATATCGCGAAGAGATTGTGCGCTGGATTGTCATCACCATCGGCGTGTTGTTTTTTCTTGCCGGCATCATCGCTTTGGTGGGCTATTACACCGCATCGGCAGCTGCACAACAAGTTTCCGACGAGGTCGAAACGTCGGCGCGCGGCACTTCGAACACGCTTCAGCTCACCCCTTTCGTGGCCGTGGGTAGCATCATCTTGGGAGCTGTGTTGGCTTTGCTGCCTGGCACATTTATCACAACCTTGGTGTTTATTTTGGCCGCATTGCTCATCATCGGCTCCATCAATCAGTATGCCAACCTCGCTGCCATCGCCAAGGTGGTCAAGGTGGGACTGTTTTATTGGCTCATGCCCTCCATCCTTCTCATCATTGGGGTGGTGGCCATTGCCTATCCGTCGGCCGTGGCTTCGTCGCCCTTTTTCATCGTGGGATGGTGCTTGTTGCTCCATGGGGTGATTGAATTGATTGATGGATTGAAGATTTATCGTTGTCGCAGGGCCATGGCTGCTCGTCAAACCGATGAAGCTACAGCTCCCGAACAGACTTTGCTCGAGGAGAAGCACGAGGACGACGAAGCATAACACCGCAGCGCATAGAGAACAATGGTTGATTTTTCACATTTCAATGCTACGGGCGAAGCGCGCCGCGAGGAACTAATTCGCAGCATTGAGCATGCTGTTGAGCAGCTGTCGCAAGGCGAATTAGAAGCGCTCTATTATGACATGCTCACCAAAGGTTTAATCGAAAATTAGAATGAAACACGAGAATAAACACGTCATGCACGAGCTCAAAGACTATCTCTCCATAGCCTTAGCCATGGTCATCGGCAGTTTGGGATGGGTGGTGTTTCTCTTGCCCAACCACATCACCATCGGCGGTTTGCCGGGCATCTCGTCGGTAGTTTATTGGGGCTTTAACATTCCCGTGCAATATACCTATGTGGCCATCAATATTTTATTGCTGGCTGCATCGTTGAAGACGCTGGGGTTTAAATTCTGTTTGAAAACCATTTATGGCGTGGGTTGTCTGACGCTTTTCACCACATTTTGGCAGGCGTTGATTGGCGAGAAGATATTTTTTCAAAACGATCCGTTCTTGGCTTGTGTCGTGGGTGGTTTGCTCATGGGCATTGGCTCGGCTCTGAGTTTGTTGCACAACGGCAGCACGGGCGGCAGCGATGTCATTGCGGCATGATCAACAAATATCGCGACATCTCCTTAGGCCACATCATTCTGGCTTGCGACTTGTGCGTCATCACATCGAGCTATTTCGTTACCCACAGCTGGGAGAAAGTCATCTATGGCTACATTGTGCTCGTGGTGCTGTCCTACACGGTCGACAAGGTGGTGAATGGTTTGCGCCGGTCGGTGCAGTTTTTTGTTATTTCCGACAAGTATGAAGAGATTGGACGCTTGGTGAACAACGAGGCCGATCGTGGTTGCACCATCATCGATGCGCATGGTTTCTATTCGGGCAAGCGCGTGGGCATGCTCTTCATCATTGCCAAACAGAACGAAAGCCACAACATTTTTAGCATTATCGAACATGTTGATCCGCAAGCATTCGTCAGCCAGAGTGCCGTTTCGGGCGTTTATGGTTTAGGTTTCGACCGCATGAAAGTGGGGCGGAAACGCATCAGTAAACAAGCAGGAAACAATGACGCATACATCGAAAATCGATTATAACGCACTCGCTGCGCAGCCCGTTGCACTGCTCCTCTCGGGCGGTGTCGACAGCAGTGTGGTGCTCCACGAGTTGGTGAGCCATGGTGTGAAGCCCGATTGCTTCTACATCAAGATTGGTCCCGAGGAACAAAGCGAATGGAATTGCAACAGCGAAGAGGATGTGGAGATGGCGACAGCCGTGGCCCAACGCTATGGCTGCAAGCTCGAAATCGTAGATTGCCACCGCGAATATTGGAACCAGGTGACGCGCTATACCATGGAAAAGGTGCGCGCCGGCTACACGCCCAATCCCGACGTGATGTGCAATAGGCTCATCAAATTTGGCGCTTTCGACGAGAAAATGGGCCACGATTATGCCTTCATTGCCACCGGACATTATGCGCAAGCCGAATGGATTGACGGCTGCAAATGGCTCACAACAAGTCCAGACCCTGTGAAAGATCAAACCGATTTCCTCGCGCAAATTTATAGTTGGCAACTGCAAAAGGCCGTCTTTCCCATCGGTCATTTCGTGAAAGACGAAGTGCGCGAAGTGGCCGAACGCGAACATCTCATCAACGCGCGTCGCAAGGATAGCCAAGGCATCTGCTTCCTCGGCAACATCAATTACAACGAATACATCGAGCGCTATCTTGGCGAAGCGCCTGGCGACATTGTGGAGTGGGAGACCAACCGGCGAATTGGTCGGCACCGTGGGCTGTGGTTTCACACCATTGGTCAGCGCAAAGGCTTGGGCTTGGGCGGCGGTCCATGGTTTGTGGTGAAGAAAGATGTGGCGCAAAATATCCTCTATGTCAGCCACGGCTACGACCCCGAAACGGCCTATCAGCAGCAGTTCAAGGTGCACGATTTCCATGCCACCACCTATTGTCCCGAAGGCACGGCGCAGCCCACATTGCCCGCTCGCGTACGTTTCAAAATACGCCACACGCCCGACTATCTGCCGGCACGGTTAGAACCCACGGGCGAAAGCTCCTTCATCCTCCATGCCGATGCAAAGGTTCACGGCGTAGCCCCCGGCCAATTCTGCGTCATCTACGACGAGCATCACCACCGCTGTTTCGGCTCGGGCGAGATTACATTATAAATATTCGGAATAGGAGTGAAATTCCTCAAAGAATGATAGTAAGCGTTGAACTCCGTGTTGGAAGCCGATGTTTTGATGAGTCGTTTTCGTCATATTTGCGAAAAGGCTCAACGACACTTTGTATCTGTAAGCTGTGTGCTCCGACTTCAGCGGCGAAAAACAAGGTTTTGTTTGGCCGAATAACCATTTTTTGCTAATTTTGTGGCTATCGCAAAAATAGCATTCCAAAAAAATATTTCCACATGGACGACGAGATAAAAGACAAGGACCTCAACCTCGAGGACGAAACACTCACCACCGACACCCATTCTGACTATACACCAGCCGACAAGTTTGATGCTTCGGCCGTGCACCATTTGAGTGGCATGTATAAGAACTGGTTCTTAGACTATGCCAGCTATGTGATTTTGGAGCGTGCTGTTCCGCATATCGAGGATGGGTTGAAGCCTGTGCAACGCCGCATTTTGCACTCGATGAAGCGCATGGATGACGGACGATATAATAAGGTGGCCAATATTGTGGGGCACACGATGCAGTTCCATCCTCACGGCGATGCGTCGATAGGCGATGCGCTGGTGCAGATGGGGCAGAAGGATTTGCTCATCGATTGTCAGGGCAACTGGGGCAACATTTTGACTGGTGACCGTGCTGCGGCTCCACGTTATATTGAGGCGCGGTTGTCGAAATTCGCGTTAGACGTGGTGTTTAATGCCAAAACCACCGATTGGCAACTGAGCTATGACGGGCGCAATAAGGAGCCCATCACGCTTCCTGTGAAGTTTCCTTTGCTGTTGGCACAGGGTGCAGAGGGCATTGCCGTGGCTTGAGCAGCAAGCTGCTGCCCCACAATCTGACGGAGATTTGCGAGGCCGCCATCCACTATCTGCGTGGCGAGACGTTTGCTCTCTATCCCGATTTCCCCACAGGTGGTGCCATCGACGTGAGCAAATATAACGATGGGCAGCGCGGCGGTGTGCTGAAGGTGAGGGCGAAGATTGAGAAGTTGGATAGCAAGACGCTCGTTATTCGCGAAATTCCGTTCAGCAAAACCACCACGACGCTTATCGATAGCATTCTGAAAGCCGTTGATAAGGGGAAGATTAAGGCCAAACGTGTGGATGACAACACGGCGGCCGAGGTGGAAATTCAGGTGCATTTGGCACCAGGTGTGTCGCCCGACAAAACCATCGATGCGCTCTATGCTTTCAGCGATTGCGAGATTAATATTTCGCCCAACTGCTGTGTGATTGAAGACAACAAACCTTGTTTCCTCACGGTGAGCGATGTGTTGCGCCACAGTGTGGACAGCACTATGGGACTGTTGCGCAAGGAGCTGCAAATTCGGCGTGGCGAACTGCTCGAGCAACTCTTTTTCGCCAGCTTGGAACGCATCTTCATTGAGCAGCGCATCTATAAAGAAAAGAAATTCGAGACGGCCGACACGATGGATGAGGCCATTGCTTTTGTCGACGAAAAACTCACGCCGTTTAAGCCCGAATTCATTCGCGAAGTGACGCGCGATGATATTCTGCGGCTCATGGAAATCAAAATGCAACGCATCTTGAAGTTCAACAAAGACAAGGCCGACGAGCTCATTGCGCGCATCAAAGCTGAGGTGGCCGAGATTGAAAATGACCTTAATCACATGACCGACGTCACCATTAAATGGTTTAACTTCATCTTAGAGAAATACGGCAAGGCGCATCCGCGTCGCACCGAAATCCGCAGTTTCGACACCATCGACAGCACCAAAGTGGTGGAGGCCAATCAAAAGCTCTACATCAATCGCCAGGAAGGCTTCATCGGAACGGGGTTGAAGAAGGATGAGTTTGTGTGCAACTGTTCGGATATTGACGATGTGATCATTTTCTATCGCGACGGAAAATATAAGGTTTTGAAGGTGGCCGACAAGATTTTTGTGGGCAAAGGCATCATTTGGTTGCAGGTGTTCAAGAAAAACGACAAACGCACCATCTATAATGTGGTTTATCGCGATGGTAAACAGGGCTTTTACTATATGAAGCGTTTCAACGTGACGGCCATGACGCGCGACCGCGAATACGACTTGACACTGGGTACTCCAGGTTCGAAGGTGGTTTATTTCACGGCCAATCCCAATGGTGAGGCCGAGCGCATTAAGATTACGTTGGATGTTGATCCCAAGAAAAAACGACAGAACATTTTCTTGGAACGCGACTTTAAAGATATTCTCATCAAGGGGCGTGCGGCCAAAGGTAATCTGCTCACCAAGCAGAGCATTCATCGCATCGGCCTGAAGAGTCATGGTCATTCAACGTTGGGCGGGCGCAAGGTGTGGTATGATGCCGATGTGAAACGCATCAACTACGAAGAGCATGGGCGCTTCTTGGGCGAGTTCTATGATGACGACCGCATCTTGGTAGTTTTAGACAATGCCGACTTCTATCTCACCACTTTCGATGCCAACAACCACTATCCCGACAACATCATGCGTTTGGAAAAATGGGATAGCGAGAAGGTGTGGACGGCGGTGTTGCGCGATGCCGATAATCAAGGCTACACCTATGTGAAACGCTTCACGATGGATGCCACGAAGAAAGAGCAGAATTTCGTGGGCGAAAATGCCGAAAGCCAACTGCTGTTGCTCACCGACACGGTCTATCCTCGTTTGGAAGTGACCTTTGGTGGAGCCGATGCTGTGCGCCCGAAGGAAGAGATTGATGCCGAAAGTTTCATCGGACAGAAGAGTTTTAAAGCCAAAGGTAAGCGTCTTTCAACGTGGGAAGTGGCCAGCGTGCGAGAGTTGGAGCCACTTCGTTTCCCCGAGAACAGCGCGGAAGATGAGCCCGATGGAGCAGAAACGGCGGCAGATGAAAATTTGGATCCCGATGCTGGTAAGAGCCAACAACAGGTGATTGATGAGATGACTGGACAGTTAAACCTTTTCACAAATGATACAAACGAAGAAACCTAAGTGGATCGGAGCACTTGTTGTGTGTGGTGTTTTGAGCGCCAATAGTCTTGCGTTGCATGCCCAAATCTATGGTCAGTCTATTCCGCAGCGCATCACAACCAACAGTCGTATGGTGGGAGTTGGTACCACTAATATCTTAGACACCTATTTGAGTCCTGAGGAATATCACGGGACAGACATTCGCTATATCAGTCACACGTTGCGTAAGCGTGAGGGTAAGCGCATGTTGCAGGAGATTGTTCATCAAGGCAACATTGCCTATGTCGACACGCGTTCGGGTAGCGGAAAAGAGTTGACGGGGAACTATCGCTTTCAATATGGTTGGCATTATGCTTGCCGGTCGTGGCAATGGGGACGGCAAGAGCTGCGCTTAGAAGCAGGAGGTAATATTGAGTTGGCTTTGGGCTTTCTCTACAACACTCGCAACAGCAACAATCCTGCACAGGCCTATTTCTCGTTGAGTGTGCTCCCCACGGCTGCGGTTGAATATCTCTTCCCTAATCCGTTCCACCGGAATAGTCAGCGAAAGTGTTGTCTTCGTTATGCGTTAGGCGTGCCCGTTGCGGGGCTGATGTTCTCACCAAATTATGGACAGGCTTATTATGAAATCTTCTCGAAAGGCAACTATGACCACAACATTGTGCCTACTTATCCCGGCAATGCACCGTCTTTGACGCACCGGTTGACCTTTGATTTCCCGCTGTTCCGCGCCACTTGCTGCATAGGCTACCAAGGCGAATATCTGCAATCGCATGTCAATGAGCTGAAGCGGCATAGTTACACGCACACACTTTTGGTGGGCATTGTGAAAACCTTCAAGTTAACTAAAGTCAACCGATGAACGCAAAACATTTTTTCTATTTAGGTTTGTTCGCACTACTTTCTGTCGTTTTGCTGAATAGTTGCGTGAAGGAAGATACTTATGCCGATAATCCACAAGGCAATTTTGAAGCCTTGTGGCACATCATCGACGAACACTATTGCTTTTTAACCATCAAGCAACAAGAATATGGGTTAGATTGGAATGAAGTGCATGCACGCTACCAACGACAGATCAATGCACAAATGACCGAGGGGCAGCTCTTTGAAGTGTTGGGTAATATGCTTGCTGAGTTGCGTGACGGACATGTTAATTTGTATTCGAGTTTTGATGTTGCACGCAATTGGTCGTGGCATGAAAACTATCCAGCCAACATGTATGATACGCTTATAACACGATATTTAGGGCGTAATTTCCGCATTGCCAGTGGCCTGCGTTATTGTCTGTTAGACGATAATGTGGGCTATCTTCGTTGTGCAACATTCAATCAAGCGTTGGGCGAAGGCAACTTAGATCAGATTTTTTCCTATTTCCTTCCTGCGCGCGGATTGATTATTGATGTGCGGAGTAATCCTGGTGGGCTCATCTCAAGTGCAGAGCAGTTGGCAGCACGTTTCACTAATGAGCCGCTGCTTGTGGGCTATATGCAGCATAAAACGGGCCGCCGACATGATGACTTTTCTGCACTTCAGGAACAATGGTTAAAGCCCAGTCGGGGCATACGTTGGCAAAAGCCGGTCGTTATTCTTACCAATCGTGGCGTGTATAGTGCCGCAAATGAGTTCGTAAAATGTATGAAATGCTGTCCTAAAGTGCATGTAATTGGTGACAAAACTGGTGGTGGTTCTGGACTTCCTTTCAGCAGTGAGCTTCCGAATGGTTGGAGTATTCGCTTTTCAGCTTGTCCAGTGTTTGATAAAGATAAACGAACAACCGAGTTTGGGATTATGCCCGATACACAAATAGGCTTGCAACTAAGTGACTTCTTGCATGGAAAAGATACAATTATAGAGTACGCAAGAACGCTTTTTGAATAAAAAAAGGAGGAATTCAAAAATCATTACAGGTAGTGAAAATACTTTTTGTAATTTTGCGATATACATTAATACGCTCTTAAAGAGTTATAAGTTTTTTCACTATGAGCAATCACACAGTTGTCGCTGATTCTAATTTCAATAGGATTGGGAATGAAGAGTTGAAAGACTATGCAGTATATGCATTGTGTAAAGCGGGGTGTTGTACATTTATTTACAACACAGTACAGTTTGAGATTAAAGCAAATGACCTTTTAGTTATTCGCGAACAGCAACTCATGCAGCATATAAAGACCGATATAGCATTTGATGTGTTAGTGCTTTATATTCATTTTCCATTTGTTGAGAAATCCACTCCCGATGTTAATTTCGATGTTCGGAGTGAATTGTTACTTACAGCCAATCCGGCCTTGCAACTCAATCAAAAGGAGTTTGAGCGTGCAACAGATGACATGCACGTTATCATTGAGCGGAGCGATGATCATGAACATCACTTTCAGAAAGATGTGCTTAGCACCTGTTGTCTTCTTTTTCTGTTGGATATTTTCGATGTCCAAAATCGCATTTATGGTTCATCCGATGTGTCAGTGCGCTCTTCTCATCTCGTAACAGCCTTTATGGAAATGTTGAAAAGCGGCGAATATAAACAACATCGTGAAGTGTCTTATTATGCCGATAAATTGTTTGTTACGAGCAAACATCTGTCTGCCGTCTGCCGAATGGTGACAGGGCGAACAGCAAACTATTGGATCAATCATTTTGTTAAATTAGCTATCCATCAACAGCTTCGCAGTGAACGATTGTCAGTGGTTGAAGTGAGTGAAATGTTTAACTTCTCTTCTCCTGCCCATTTCAGTCGTTATGTGCAGGCACAATTAGGAGAGCCGCCGACTGCAATCCGAGAAAAATAGAAGAAGAAAATATATTTTTCCATTTAGCCATTCAAGATAGAAGTGCAATTTCTTAATAGGTGATAATAAGAAATTGCTCTTCTACCTTGAATTGTATGTGGGGGACACAGATTCTTTCAGGTTTTTCATTGTATAGAGCAAGGAAAATAGGAACAGTATATTTTGTTTGGTTAAAAATTAAATTGTAACTTTGCAGCCTATAAACGCGCTTGTGGCGAAATTGGTAGACGCGCTAGACTTAGGATCTAGTGGTTATGCCGTGTAGGTTCGAGTCCTATCAGGCGCACACTTTAAAATGCTAAATAGTTCATGGTTGGCTATTTAGCATTCTTTTATTTATTGAAACTGCTTCTGTTTTTGTTCTGGAAGGGGAGGAAAGATGGGGGTGGGACCTTATGCGAGAATGTTTATCTTACAGTGAGGTGAAAACAACCTTGATGCACTTCGTATTTAATATGACAGCGATTTTGCAGGCGTAGGTCGTTAAGCACCTCACTAAGAACCCATTTTAAGGTGTCGTTGCGCACCTTTCGTCGTGGTTCTTGGGTTGTCTCCACCGTTTTATAACGGTTGTAACACACATCAACGGTTGTGCCATAAAGATGGCAACTGTTTTGTGTTGCATTGCGGTTGTGGTTGCGAAGTTTTTGTACATCCTCTTTCGAACGCATTACGCTTGTGACAATAATCTTGTGCAGTGGAATTCCCTTTATTTGTAACGAATCGAAAAAGTTGTGCCCAATGTCTTGTAGCAATATGGCTGCACGTGGTACTAAATAAGGAATGCTCGATTTCAAATTGTCCACATAATAATAAGGATTGCTCCCAATATAGGTGAGTTCACCTTTGCGATGCTCAGCCTCTTGACGGTTTTGTACGGGGCGAACACCATATTTCTGTGCTGAAATGAGCTGTACATCATTTTGATCGGGGAAGGCCTTTCCAAAATTAGGTACACTATAGATGCGGTTTTTTACCAAGCGACCATCTGCATGGAAGAATTTAGGATAAGCCAAAATAACTTGTACTGTTTGTGTGTCAGCTGCTTGCCCGTTGAAAGATTGCAACGCAGAATCATCTTGAATATCAATCGTCTCTGGATGTATCGTTCCTGAAACTTGCTGCTTAGCAGTGTGGGGCGCGGCACAACGCATAATTCCCAGCAATAGAATGACAAATCCTGCTCCCAACAGAAATCTGTTTTTTGAAATCTTCATGCCTACGAAAAGGTTGTTTTTTCGATAGACAAAGGTAGACTAAATATTTGGTACTCTCAAAAAAATAACATAAATTTGCAGCTAAATTTTAGTAGCTACACATTGATCGAGAAGCATATTGTTTTAGAGGATATTGACCCCGTTGTTTTCTATGGCGTTAATAACAGTCATCTACAAATGATAAAATCACTGTTTCCCAAACTGCGCATTGTTGCACGCGATAATGTTATTCGTGTTTTGGGTGATGAGGATGAGATGGCTAAGTTTGAAGAAGGCGTGGAAAGTATGCAACGCCATGTGCTCAAATATAATGCGCTTACCGACGAAGATATTTTAGACATCGTTAAGGGACGAAAGACAAAGAACGACGCTGTGAAAGGCGTGTTGGTTTATAGTATTTCGGGGCGTCCCATTAAAAGCAAATCTGAAAATCAACAAAAATTGATTGAGGCTTATGAGCATTGCGATATGGTATTTGCTGTTGGTCCTGCAGGAACGGGAAAGACTTATTTGAGCATTGCATTGGCTGTGCGTGCGCTAAAAGATAAAGTTGTCAAGCGGATTATTTTGAGTCGCCCGGCAGTAGAAGCAGGAGAGAAGTTAGGTTTTTTACCGGGCGACATGAAAGATAAAATCGATCCCTATCTGCAACCCCTCTATGATGCGTTGGAAGACATGATACCCGCCGTGAAGTTGCAAGATATGATGGAGAAGCATATCATTCAAATCGCGCCGTTAGCTTTTATGCGAGGGCGTACCTTGAGCGATGCTGTGGTGATTTTAGACGAAGCTCAGAACACCACTCCGCAACAAATCAGAATGTTTCTTACGCGCATGGGATGGAATACGAAGATGATTATCACGGGAGACATGACGCAAATAGACTTGCCGCGTGAGCAGCGTAGCGGTTTGAAAGAGGCACTCCACATTCTGCATGACACCGAAGGGATCGGAGTGGTAAACCTTGATAAGAAAGACATTGTGCGTCACAAGCTCGTTACGCGTATCGTCGATGCCTATGCTGCATACGACAAACAAGTGCAGGTTGCAGCTGAGAAAGCCGGCTCTAAAAGTAAGTTGGGGAAGGAAAAAGGCAACGATGACGAACATTATACAACGTTTATAGACCATATAGATAACGACATAAATTGATCATCAAGATGAAAGCATTAACAACAACTGATTTCCATTTCAATGGACAGAAGAGTGTGTATCACGGGAAAGTGCGCGATGTTTACAACATTAACGACGACCTCATGGTAATGGTGGCAACCGATAGAATATCGGCTTTCGATGTAGTGTTGCCCAAAGGAATTCCTTTTAAAGGACAAGTGCTCAACCAAATTGCGGCGAAGTTTTTAGATGCCACAGCTGACATCTGCCCCAACTGGAAACTTGCTACGCCCGACCCTATGGTCACAGTGGGTTTGAAGTGCGAGGGCTTCCGTGTGGAGATGATTATCCGTTCTATCCTTACAGGTAGTGCTTGGCGTGCCTATCAAGAAGGATGTCGTGACCTTTGTGGCGTGAAATTGCCGGATGGAATGTGTGAAAATGAGCGTTTCCCCGAGCCTATCGTAACACCAACGACCAAGGCTGACGAGGGACATGATCTCAATATTTCGAAAGAAGAAATTATTCGTCAGGGGCTTGTAAGCAAGCAAGATTACGAGGTTATCGAAGACTATACCCGTCGTCTTTTCAAGCGCGGGCAAGAGATTGCTGCTAAGCAGGGATTGATTTTAGTTGACACAAAGTATGAGTTTGGTAAACGTGATGGTAAAATCTATCTCATCGACGAGATTCATACACCCGACTCCAGTCGCTATTTCTATGCAGAAGGCTACGAAGAAAAGTTTAAAGCGGGTCAGCCGCAACGGCAACTTTCAAAAGAGTTTGTGCGCCAGTGGCTCATTGAACATCACTTTATGAATGAGCCAGGACAAAAGATGCCCGAGATTACCGATGAATATGCAAACAGTGTGAGCGAGCGCTATATAGAGCTCTACGAGCACATCACGGGTGAAAAATTTGATAGAACGACCGAAGATGGCGACATTGCAACGCGCATAGAACAGCATGTGACTGCCTATTTGCAGTCGCGTTAACTTTGTTTGCGTGTAGAAATATTCTGCGAATGTATAAGCAAGAAGAGATAAAACCCTACGGAAAGGAAGCAGAAAAAGGAAAGTTGGTGGAAGAGATGTTTGATAACATCGCTCCCACCTACGACACCTTAAATCATCGTTTGTCGTGGGATATAGACCGAGGATGGCGGAAAAAGGCCATCCAAAAGCTGCAACCTTTCGCCCCTCAATGTATGTTAGACATCGCGACAGGTACGGGCGACTTTGCTATTTTGGCAGCAAAGATGCTCCATCCGCAACAGTTATGGGCGGTGGATATCAGCGAAGGGATGATGAAGATTGGTGTAGAGAAAGTGGCAAGCGAAGGGCTTGGAAACATCATTCAGTTTAAAAAGGAAGACTGCACGCAACTTACTTTCCCCGATAATCATTTCGATGCCGTTACCGCAGCGTTTGGTATTCGCAACTTTCAAGACTTAGATAAAGGGTTGAGCGAGATGTGTCGTGTGCTTAAAACGGGAGGACATTTATGTATTATCGAATTAACGCAGCCCATATCCTTCCCCATGAAGCAGCTTTTTGCGATTTATTCGCACACGTTTTTGCCACTCTATGGCAAACTGATTTCGAAAGATTCCAGTGCATATAGCTATCTCACACACACCATAGAGGCTTTTCCACAGGCCGAAAGAATGGTGGATATTCTAAAGAAATCAGGCTTTCAAGCGGCATCCTTCAAGCGTTTAACGGCCGGAGTCTGCACACTTTATTTAGCAACAAAATAATTCTTCGCCCATTTTAATGGAAACATTTGGACTCATAGGCTATCCCTTGGGACACTCGTTCTCGATAAGTTTCTTCAATGAGAAGTTTGCTAACGAAGGTATTGATGCACAATATTGCAATTTCCAAATCGAGAATATCGCGTCGTTACCCGAGGTCCTGGCACAAAATCCCACATTGAAAGGGCTCAATGTCACGCTGCCTTATAAGGAGGCCGTCATCAGTTTTTTGGATGATATAACGCCAGAAGCCCGTGCCATTGGTGCTGTGAATGTTATCCGCGTGGAGCATAAAGGTGGTAAAACGCTGTTGAAAGGTTTCAATAGCGATGTGATTGGTTTTACAAAGAGCATAGAACCTATGCTCGAGCGTTTCCACAAAAAAGCCCTCATCTTGGGTACAGGCGGATCGGCCAAGGCCATTCATTATGGCTTAAGGTCGTTGGGCTTAGAGACCTTGTTTGTGAGCAGGATGGCCAAGGCAGATGCCATCACGTATGATGAGGTGACGCCAGAGCTCATTCGCGACTATCATGTAGTGGTCAACTGCACCCCCTGCGGCATGTATCCCAAAGCCGATGCGTGTCCGCCACTTCCTTATGACGCTATGGACAGCCATCATTTGCTTTACGATTTAATCTATAATCCCGACGAGACGCGCTTCATGCAGAAAGGCATTGAGCGTGGCGCCTTGGTGAAGAATGGCTTAGAAATGCTGCTTCTGCAAGCTTTTGAGAGCTGGAACTTTTGGCATCAACAATAACCCCATCCCCTTTAAACAACATTATCAATGGACAATCGTTACATGCAACGCGGTGTCAGTGCTGCGAAAGAAGATGTGCACAACGCCATTAAGCACATCGATAAAGGAATTTTCCCACAAGCTTTTTGTAAAATTCTGCCCGATATTCTGGGCAACGACCCAGCCTATTGCAACATCATGCACGCCGACGGGGCGGGCACCAAGTCATCGCTGGCCTATTTATATTGGAAGGAGACGGGAGACTTGAGTGTTTGGAAAGGGATTGCGCAAGACGCCATCGTGATGAATACCGACGATTTGCTCTGCGTCGGGGCCGTAGACAATATCTTGGTTTCGAGCACCATCGGCCGTAACAAATTGCTTGTTCCGGGCGAAGTCATTTCGGCAATCATCAATGGCACCGAGGAACTCTTGGCCGAACTGCGCGCTATGGGCATCGGCATCACGCTTACCGGTGGCGAGACAGCCGACGTGGGCGACTTGGTACGCACCATCATTGTCGACTCAACCGTCACATGCCGCATGCGTCGTGCCGATGTGATTGACAACCGAAACATCCGGCCGGGCGACGTTATCGTGGGATTGAGTTCCACAGGGCAAGCCACCTATGAGCAACGCTACAACGGAGGTATGGGCAGCAATGGGCTTACGAGTGCCCGCCATGATATGTTTGCCAAGTATTTGGCCGAGAAATATCCCGAGAGTTTCGATCACAACGTGCCCGAAACGCTGGTTTATAGCGGACAATATGCACTCACCGACAGTGTGCCCGGCACTTCGCTCAACGCAGCTCAACTGGTGCTTTCGCCCACGCGCACCTATGCCCCCATCATCAAACGCATGTTAGACGCGCAACGCCAAAACATCCACGGCATGGTGCATTGCACGGGAGGCGCACAAACGAAGGTGCTCCATTTCGTGGGCCAAGGCTGCCATGTCATCAAAGACAACCTCTTCGCACTTCCGCCTTTGTTCCAAGCCATTCAAAAGAGTTCGGGCACTGCGTGGCGCGAAATGTATCAGGTGTTCAACATGGGACATCGCATGGAACTTTATGTTACGCCCCAGGTCGCCGACGAACTCATCAGCATCAGCCGCAGTTTCAAGGTCGATGCGCAGATTGTTGGCCGCGTGGAAGCTGGCGAAAAGCGGCTCACGATTGTTTCGCCCTACGGAACATTCGAGTATCAATAGACCCAAAACAAAAATTTATAACAGAGATAAAAGGTAAAAAGATATGCCCGATAACAACAACATACTTCAGAAATTAGATGGGTTGGAGAGCCGCTTCGAAGAGGTGAGCACGCTCATCACCGACCCCGATGTGATAGCCGACCAACGGCGCTACGTGAAACTCACCAAGGAATGGAAGGATTTAGGCGACATCATGAATGCGCGCAAACGCTACATCGCCTGCCTCAATGCCATCCGAGAGGCCAAGGATATTTTGGCCAACGAAAGCGACAACGACATCAAGGACATGGCACGCGAAGAGCTGGCCGAAAACGAAGCGCTGCAACCTCAATTAGAAGAAGAGATAAAGTTGCTGCTGGTGCCGAAAGACCCCGAGGATGCAAAGAATGTGCAAATGGAAATTCGCGCCGGAACAGGTGGCGACGAAGCGGCGCTCTTTGCCGGCGATTTGTTCAACATGTACAAGCGCTATTGCGACACCAAAGGCTGGACACTCAGCGTGACCGACGTTTCCGAGGGTGCCGTGGGAGGCTATAAAGAGATTGATTTTGCCATCAGTGGTGCCGATGTCTATGGCACGATGAAATATGAAAGTGGCGTGCATCGCGTGCAGCGCGTGCCCGTTACCGAGTCGAATGGACGCATGCAAACCAGCGCTGCCACAGTGGCTGTGTTGCCCGAAGCCGACAAATTCGAAGTCAACATCAACGAAGGCGACATCAAATGGGACACCTTCCGCTCGAGCGGCGCCGGCGGACAGAACGTGAACAAGGTAGAGTCGGGTGTGCGGTTGCGCTATCCCTGGCGAAATCCCAACACGGGCGAGGTGGAAGAGATACTCATTGAATGTACCGAAACGCGCGACCAGCCCAAAAACAAAGAGCGCGCGCTGAGCCGTCTCTACACCTTTATTCACGACCGTGAGCACCAGAAATATGTAGACGACATTGCTAATCGACGCAAAAGCCTTGTGTCTACGGGCGACCGTTCGGCCAAAATCCGCACCTACAACTTTCCGCAAGGGCGCGTCACCGACCATCGCATCGGCTATACCACCCACGACTTGCAAGGTTTTCTCAACGGCGACATTCAAGACATGATCGATGCGCTCACCGTGGCCGAGAACGCTGAAAAACTAAAGGAGACGGAGCTATCCTGAACCTTCATTCTTAACGTTCCCGAGTCGAAACGCGTTAGATGCGGTGTCTTTAATCTGTTTCAGAGAAAAAACATGTTAGTTACAGCGTATCTAATCTGTTTCAAAGAAAAAACATGTTAGTTACAGCGTATCTAATCCGTTTCAAAGAAAAAACACGTTAGTTACAGCGTATCTAATCCGTTTCAAAGAAAAAACACGTTAGTTACAGCGTATCTAATCCGTTTCAAAGAAAAAATATGTTAGTTCCCGGGGATCTAATCCGTTTTAAAGAAAAAATACGTTAGTTCCCGGGGATCTAATCTGTTTTAAAGAAAAAATGCGTTAGTTCCCGGGGATCTAATCTGTTTCAAAGAAAAAATA
>NZ_BAJQ01000041.1 GCF_000613785.1 Segatella oulorum JCM 14966
GTGTGTGTTACACTTTTATTTGGTTCTGCCAAATAAAAGATGTTAAAACTTACACTATATTTTGTTGCTATTCTATTCATTCTTGTTGCATTGAAAACGAACATCGGGCGGCAAAGGTATAAACTTTTATTGAAAGTGGCAAACCTTTTTGCCCTATTTTATGTCACATTGCATTGAATTTTGACCGAAATCAGAACGTTACGCGTATCATAAACCGCACACCATTGCGCTTGGCAGTGGGCAAATGGGTGTAGTTGCAACGGTGGACAAACTCCACATGCAGAATTTTAAAAATGTTGTGCACGCCGGCAATGAGTTCCACATAGGGGCGTTTCGGATCCATCACATAGCTGCCCACGGGGAAAGCCCACAGCATGGGGTCGGCGGCGTTGGCCAAAAGCGTGGGATTGTTGTGGTCGGTGAGCTTGCCCCACAGCGTTTTCACGCCAATATATTCGCGCCATTTGAGCTTTTTCAGCAGCGGAATGCGGTTGAGAATTTTACCGTTCAAGTCCCAAGCCACATCCAACGAGGCATAACGGTCGTTGAGAAATTCCATGTTGTTGATCATGTTAAACGTTTCGTCTTGTCTGATGTAGCTGAGGTTGGCTGCGGGCATGATGAGCAGCGGAAAAGGCACCTTGTTCCATTGTGCGCCGGCCTTCACACGGGCGTCTATCTTGCCCCACGAGTTCATCCAAAAGCGTTTGTAGATGCCGGCCTCGGTGAAGTTGTAACGATAGTCGCCGCCCAGGAACTTCACTCCCATGGTATGCCCCAGCGAAAACACAGGGGCATCCATGTTGATGGGGTAACGACGCTGTTTGGTGTTGACGTAAGTGCGGCCTGGTGCTAACTGAAAATTCAAGCTCCATTCGGTGGTGCGCAACGTCCCAACAGGGAAATACAAGGCACCGGCGGCCTCGTTGGCTTCGGTTTTCAGCCCCACGATGGTGCGAAGTCCCCATTCCGACTCCCATTCGAAGGTGATTTTCTGCCGATTGTAGAACATCATCTTGTCGACTTTCGACCATTTAAATGCCGTGAACACATTGTCTTTATCGGTGCCCATGAACTTGTCGGAGGGCGACATGATGTCGTAGGTGGAGCTAAAGGTGAGTGTGCGTTTGGGAAATTCGCGCGGCAGATAATCCTTCTTATTAAAAGAGTAGGTGACTTCGGCATTGTAATAGTTCTTGTGGCTGCGCCAACCATGGGCGTAATACCCCGCAAAGAACCAATGCTTATTGAGGTTGGCCGTGGTTTGAGCGCTGATGCGTGTGCGGAAACCATCGATGAAATTGGAGGTAAATATGGTGTTCACGGGGCCGATGTCCACCTTGCTTGGATGGTTAAGGTCGCCCGTTTCGACAAAGTTTTCGATGAGCGCTTTGGCACCAAAGATGATGTATTTAAAGCCTTTCAGCTGCTGCACGCGCCGAATGAAGGCATCCATTTCGCTCTCACTCTTCGTGAGTTCCACCGTGCGATATTGATTCCAAAAGCTTTCGTCACGCATCATGGCATTGGCTTCGCGCCGCGTGGCCGCCTTCCCTTTAAAAAGTTGTTTGGGCAGTTCGTCAAAGGCATAGTCGCTCAATCGCGTGGTGCGCACCACCAAAGCCTTCGACATAAAGTTGGTTACTTTCAGCTCCACAACCATGTCATCCACACTCAACGCCCATTCTCCATTGGGCAACTGGGTGTATTCTTGCGTGATGTTGAGGTTCTCAACAAAGTTCACATCGCTGCGTTTGGGGATGGAAAGTTCGGCACGCTTCAAATGCAAAGTCGAGTCGGCCAAAATATAAAGTTCGCCACGGAAGCCAAAATCCTGCTGGTTGTTGGGCAGGAATTGCAGATGATAGCAAAGGTCGTGGTCCACATACACCGTGTCTTCGATGTAATAACGATAAAACGCGATGGCGTCTTTGCCTATGGGACTGGTGAAAGGAAATTGCAGCAGGCGCACCTGATTGTCGTATAAATCGACGTCGGTAAACACATCTTTCAACACGTTGTTGAGGATGTCGCCCGTTTCAAGCAGCTGATTGAGCCCCGTGCTTTGTTGCCCCAACACAATATCCTTTTCGCTTTTGGGGTCCTTCCTATAAATATGTTGCGTGACGGTTTCGTCTACCGAGATTGGCAGAATGAGCTTATGATTATAGGGGCTCGTCTCCATTTGGTCGGTGAGCCACTGCTTTTTGGCAAAAAAGCCACTGTCGATGTCGGCCTTTTGAATGTCGTTCACCGCCAACGTAATCTTTTGATACTTGTTGTATTGGTAGAAATCATGATTGGACAAATCCGTTTTCTTCTTCGCAGCAATCACCCGTTTCATCAATTCCACCGCCGGATTATCCTTGCGGCTATAACGATTGCGCTTGGTTCTCACCACCACTTCTTTCAACGTGCGCGTGTCGGGCTTGAGCTTCACGGCCATCGTAAGGGGAGAATTCGCCTTCACGGTGAACTCTTTGCTCTGATAACCCACCGCACTAATGGTGAGTACCCACCCTTCATGATGCTCAATCGAGAAACGTCCTTGTGCATCGCCGCTCACGGCCATGTGGTGCCCTTTATAGGAAGCGCTGGGATAAGCAATCGTATCACCCGTCAGTACATCGGTCACTACGCCTGTGATTTGGGCTTGAGCTGCTGCCGAAAGCCATAGAAATAATAAGAGAATGTATATCCTGAATAACTTGCTGTGCATACACTTGTTGTGTCTTGGTTTATAATAATTGCGCCAAATCGGTAATCACCCGGTCGAGAAAGGTCTCATCATACTGTTCATCGGTCCAGCTTTCGCCCTTAAACCAAACGGCTTGACAACCGATTTTCTTCGCAGGTTCAATATCTTTATAAAAGCTGTCGCCCACCACTACCACTTCGGATGGCGAGAGGTTTAAGCAGTCAACGCCCATCTTATAGATGCGCGGGTCGGGCTTTCGAATGCCCACCATGGCGCTCTCTACCACATCGTTGAAGAGATAATCCAACTGAAACTCGCGCAAAACGGTGTTCACATTGCCATAGAAATTGCTCACCAACACCATGGGATAGTGTGCATGGAGTTGCGTCAATACGTCACGACTATGCGCCGTTGTGCGCAACACGCCTGCATAAACATCGTTCAACAGCTGTGCGTGGACTTGTTGAAAAGTGGCCTCATCGACTGGCCAATCGCCTTTCTCACGCAGAGAGTCGAGCTCTAATTGCAATTTAACCGAGAGCGTTTGCCGAAACGTGAAGTCAGGGTGTATCAGCGCCGCGCTGCCCAATGTGCGCTCACCATGCACATAAGCCTTGCGAAACTGCGCCTCGGTGACGGGTAATTGCTGCCGCTCATAGGCGTGCCACAACACTTTTCCCCAATGATGTCCCGCGGTATCGAGCGTGCCCCCATAATCAAAAATATATCCCTTC
Organism: Segatella oulorum JCM 14966; assembly: GCF_000613785.1. Taxonomy (GTDB): domain Bacteria; phylum Bacteroidota; class Bacteroidia; order Bacteroidales; family Bacteroidaceae; genus Prevotella; species Prevotella oulorum. The sequence goes on from NZ_BAJQ01000041.1 coordinate 3,433, forward strand.
GTCATCCTTCTATTCCTTTGTTGCGCCATTGTTTTGCTGCGGAGCATCCAATTGGGTTGCCAATTCACGGCAAAGCTGCTCGTGACGGCGGTGCATATAGACATACATGCCTTGCATAACGGTGATTTCGAACAGCGGATAAATCCATGCTTCGTTGGTCAAACAAGCCACATAGCACACGATGGCGCGCAGATTAAACGTGAGCAAATTGGTATATTTCATCAGTGGGCGCGACCCTTGCAAAAACACTTCGCGAATGGCTTCGGGCTTATTGCTCTGCTGCCATGCTTGAAAGAACTGCTGAAAAGCGGGCGTGCGCTTCTCTTGGCTCTTGCAATAGTTGGCATAATTGCGGTAGAACACGTGTGCCCAAAAAGCGCCTTTCTTTGGCAAGCCTTTCAACACCGCTTGTTGCTGTGCAGAATGATCCAACTCGCTGCCTGCTTTTCCTTTCAAAAAGAAGAGATGAATCTGCCGATAATAATCAGCCAATGAGCTTTGCGGCGCATGCATCAAGAACCCGGCTACGCAACACAACACCCAGCCCAACCAGCCCCATGGCTCATGCGTGAAAGGCAAATTCTGGTGATACAACCGCAACGCGATAGCCACATAAATGGCAAAAAACCACACATCGCCAGAGAAACCGTCAAGCATTCGCCCAATCAATGTTTTCTTACCCGTGAGACGTGCCATCTGACCATCGGTTGAATCGCAGAAATTTGCCAACATCAACAGCACCATACCCATCACATTATGCGCCACATCCTCATAATAGAACATGCAGCCTGCACCCACACCCAAGAAGATGGAAAGGATGGTAATGGCGTTGGGGTGAACGCCCAACTTGTTCCAAAACAGTGCAAACACCAAGCCAATGGGGCGCGTGAAATGCACATCCAACCACTCTTCGGTATCGTTTGATTTAAAAGATGCCTGCAACAAGGCTTTAAATTTGCTCATTTCGTTTCGTTTAAATATTTATGTTTCACCCATGCAACAATGGCCTTTACTGCTGCTTCCCGACAACGCGAAAAGCTGGGCCAGTCATTAAAATCAATCAAAAAGAAATCGCCCGAAGGCGCAACGATCACATCGCCGCCATAGACCTCAACACCCGTCAGTGCAGCAACCTGCTCGACCATGGCTTGCAGTTGTGCGGCATCAAAGGCATAATGATGCGCCAAACCGTTGTGTTGCTCATTACCAAACTTCGACATGCCATCGTCTGACGGATAGAAAAATCGGAAAAAGCCTCCTGCTACACCATAGAATTTCAACAAGTCGCCCGGAAGATGAGCTTCAACCACCCAATCGGTGATGCCACGTTGCACAAACAGCTGCTGCTGCATGGCCAAGGCTTCCTTATCTCGACAAAACACCACATCGCCTTGCTCTTGCGCCGAAGCATCACCGCGTTTCAGCCAATAGCCCGCATTGCCCTCGGTTGGCGGAAGCGGAATGGCATGGACTTGCAACGCGCGATGCAACACACTGCGCACACACTGCGCCACACTCTCAGCCGCATTCACCACCCGCTTGCCTGTCTTTTCGGCCTCGGCCAGCTGTTGCAACACGGCAGTGCTGCGCGCCATCGTGAGATAAAGGTCGGCTGGGGGCAAACCTTCTGTTTGCACCTGCGCCTCATCGGTCCACACAACGGGCTGTTGCAAACCCTCGACAACAGCCTGAAGAATGGCACAATCTTTTTCAACCGAATGGGGCGAAAAGCGCTTATCACGAGCTATGGCTACAATCTTCATTTCAAAAAAGTTTCAGCTTTGGTTATGTCCGAGGCATGGTCGATGTCCATCACCTTTGAAAAGGCATGAGCTTTGAGCCGCTTCCCATCGGTAATCAACGCACGTTGAAAGTTGCGCATGCGGCTTTCTCCACGCTGCATGCAGCCGTGAAGGGTTTGAAAAGCATCGGCCGTTAAGCCGTAAATGCCCCCCGAGATATATTGAAAATGGGCGGTGTTTGCATCGAAAAAGCCCGTCACATTCATGTCGGCATCCGTTCCCACATAGAGCGGACGTTCGTCGTCAACATAATCGGTCACGCCCATCACACCGTCATAGCCTGCTACCAACTGCTGCCGAAAAACATCGATATAGTCGCGAAAATCATCCTCACGAAACAGGGTGTCGACGGTGGTCAGCACGAAAGGTGCGCGCGGCATCGTCTGGCTCAAAGCATAAAAGCTATGCATCGAGCTGGGCGTGGTCTGCACGATATAGTGCAAAGGCAACGTCATGCCGTGCAAACCCTGTTGGCGAAGCCGAGCAAGATGTTGTTCAACCTCGGGGCGCAGGTTGTTGCAAATGACGGCAATCTGCTCGGCATCGTTTGCCATAAAGACGCGAATGAGCCGGTCAATCAACCGTTCGCCGTGAATGTTCACCAAGGGTTTGGGCATCCGGACACCTTCTTTTGCTAAGCGCGAGCCTTCACCCGCAGCAATAATTGCATAATTCATATCGTGGAATGAAATACTATTTTGTCAATGCAAAGGTACACATTAATCAATACATCACGAAAACCTTTTGTGATATTTTGTTTTCCACCAGAGCGCTCATCCCGCCTTCCACCACGCATTGCACGCCATTTTTCACGCTATTTTCGCCCGCCTTCAAACGCCATGCGCAGCACTCTTGCGCACAAAAGCATGCCATTTGCCACGCAATCTGTACCACTTTGCCGACCAACAGTGCCGCTTTTGCAAGGCAATCCATGCGCTTTTGCATGGGGGTGTTTTCAGAATTAGTCGCCCATTCAGAGGGTCTGCGAGGGCGTTTTCAAAATTAAACGACCGTTCAGAGGGTCTGCAAGGGTTGTTTTCAAAATTAGATGACCATTCAGAGGGTCTGTAAGGGTTGTTTTTTAAATTCGATGACCATTCAGAGGGTCTGTGAGGGTTGTTTTCAAAATTAGACGACCATTCAGAGGGTCGGAAAGGCTGTTGCAAGCATGTAACAACGTTTCGGACGCATGCGAAGTTGTTTAAATGGTTCTCATTTGCTATGTCACGATAAAAATATAAAAGAAAAGGTCCTAAGGAACATGCAATTTTTTATATCTTTGTAGTTCACTATACAAAACAATCCAAATGAATACGAGAAGTTTTTTATTTATAAGCGCTTTATTATTAGGGCTTCCTTTTTTTACTCAGTGTAAATCAGATTCGCCTAAGGGTAATATCCTTACGGCGAAAAAGGGAATGAACAACGAGAATATAGACTCCCTGAAATATTGGGGGATTGATAAAGGCAAATTATTGAAGCATTTAAAACTCCAAGAGCTTGCATGGTTTGGTGGCGATTTCCGTGATGATCAATCTAAGCCAAGGTATATTCCAACTCGTGAAGATTTCTTATTAACGATTCCTTTAGTGGAACATTATCTATATGCTCATGGGTTTAAAAAACCTTCAAAAGAACTGTTTGCCAAAAGAGTCAAACAAGTTTTTGGGTATGACCTTGGGACAAGTGCTACATCAACATTCGTAAACATTAGTCATGGAGAGGGTTTCGATTTTGCCTCTTCCTTTTTCGCCATCGAAGATAAAGGCTTCATAACCTATAATTGGCTTCTCAGGGATTTAATCTCTGTTGACGGCAATACGATTAAACTCAAAAACACAATCTTGAAACAAATTTTATTATTAAACAAGTTCGTGATTTATAATGATACAGGTGCGTTGAAGCAGTTAGAGCAGTCTCGATATGAGGGAGAGGATGATGGAATTGGCGATTACTACACTAGTGCCCGAATGTTAGATGATTTATTAACAGGACATCCTTATTTTGGTAGTCCAGAACTGAACCAGTGGTTCTTTAATAAAGAAAGGGATAACCCTTTTGCATTCCTTTGTTATATATTTGATAAAGGGAAAGGGAATAACCTTATTGTGCATCCGGAACTGATAGCAACCATTGAGAAAAACACAACAGGCAAGAACAGTGCTTATTACAATGATAAATTCTTAATCTATGTGTATCAGGTGTTACAGGATGAAGATGGTATGAATGCCGCACAATTTAATCTGGAACAAAAAGCACGAATGTTTTGTTATCTTGCAAATTCTGAATATAAAATGCGTAACAAATATGCAGATTATATTCCTTCAGCCGATTGGCCCCGAACCTCTATGGCCTATGTAATAATGACCAACTGCGAGAAAATCTACCGGTATGCACGTGCACATAAATTCTTTGGCATCAGCAGTCCTAAAATGATGAATGAGATAGAGCAGGAAGGATTAGATTTGAATCCTCCCGGAGGTGACGAATGATGGTATAGGGAATATTGAAATTGTACTTTCCACTTGTCAAGTTTTCGTAAAACTGATGGTATCCTATGATAGTATAGTGTTTAATGCTGGAAATGAAGTTGGCTCTAAAGGAAAGTCAAATTACGGTTTTAAAAGCCGTTTTACGTGGTATTTAGATTGAAAAATATTGGGATAGCCCGCGCCTTCCTTAGTTTTTTTATTAACTTTGCACCACATTATATATATTGAGGATAGACACCAGATGGAGAAAGACTATTTCACACAGACGCTGACCGAGACCGTTAAAGCGCTTTCGCAAAGCGACTCGCTCAATGGTTTGTGCCTGCAACATCGCGATAGCCATCCCCTCCCCTCGGGCGAAACGCTCAAAGAAGTGATTGCATTGGCGCGTGCTATTCTCTTTCCCGGCTATTATGGCGAGTCAACCATCAATACAAAAACCATCTCCTATCATATTGGCGTGAACATGGAACGGCTGCAAAAGCTGCTCGAAGAACAGATTTTTGCTGCGCTCTGCATTGCTGATTGCTCGGAACAGATTGACGCTGAAGTGAAATTGGCGCGCCAAAAAAAGGTTGAAACGCTTGCCACAAAATTCATCATGCGCCTGCCCGCCATTCGCGAAATGTTGGGAAAAGACATTGAGGCGGCCTATAATGGCGACCCTGCGGCCGAGAGTTTGGTGGAGATTATCTGCTGCTATCCGGCACTCAAGGCACTCATCAATTATCGCCTTGCACACGAATTATATTTGTTAGAAGTGCCGCTCATTCCGCGCATGATGAGCGAGCAAGCCCACTCCGAAACGGGTATCGACATTCATCCCGGCGCAACGATTGGCGAATATTTCACGATTGACCACGGCACAGGCGTAGTGATTGGTGCCACATGTATCATCGGTAATAACGTGAAACTTTATCAAGGTGTGACATTAGGCGCGAGAAGTTTCCCCTTAGACAAAGCCGGGAACCCCATAAAAGGTATTCCGCGTCACCCCATCATTGGCGACAATGTGGTGATTTATTCCAATGCAACGGTGCTGGGTCGCATCACTATTGGCAGCGATTGCGTGATTGGTGCCAACACGTGGGTGCAGGATGACATGCGCCCGAAGACGAAGAAATACAAAAAAATTAAGAAGGACAGTTTAGACATTCAATACAACAATGGAACAGGAATTTGAACTCATTGCCAAAACCTTTATGGGATTGGAGAACGTTTTGGCACAAGAGCTCACACAATTAGGAGCCAACAACATACAGATAGGTCGTCGCATGGTGGCGTTTACAGGCAATCAAGAGATGATGTATCGGGCGAACTTCCAACTCAGAACAGCCATCAGAATCTTGAAACCCATCGCGCATTTCAAAGCTCGCTCGGCTGAAGACATGTACGATGAAGTGAGGAAGATTGACTGGAGCCAATATATTGAACACGGAAAAACATTCAGTGTCGACTCGGTGGTCTACTCCGAAGAGTTTCGTAACTCGCGCTTTGTCACCTACAAAGTGAAAGATGCCATCGTCGATCAGTTTCGTGAAGCCACTGGCACCCGCCCTAATATCAGCGTGAGTAATCCCGACATCCGTCTGAATATTCATATTGCCGAAGACCAGGCCACACTGAGTTTAGACTCCAGCGGCGAGAGTTTGCATCGCCGCGGCTATCGTCAAGAAAGCGTTGAAGCCCCTCTTAACGAGGTGTTGGCGGCTGGAATGATTTTGATGAGCGGCTGGAAAGCCGACACCGATTTCATCGATCCCATGTGCGGCTCGGGCACATTGCTCATCGAAGCTGCCCTCATCGCACGCAACATCAATCCCGGTGTGTTTCGCAAAGCGTTTGCATTCGAGAAATGGCCCGACTTCAATCAAGAACTCTTCGACACCATCTACAACGATGATTCGCACGAACGCGACTTCGCCCACCACATCTATGGCTATGATGTCGACATGAAAGCCGTGAACACAGCGCGGCTCAATGTGAAAGCTGCAGGCCTCAGCCAAACAGTAACGGTGGAACAACAAGACTTCAAAGACTTTAAAAAGCCTGCAGAAAAAAGCATCATCATGACCAACCCTCCCTATGGCGAGCGCATCTCTACACCCGACCTTTTAGGCACGTACAAGATGATTGGCGAACGTCTGAAGCATGAGTTTGGCGGCAACGAAGCCTGGATTTTGAGCTATCGCGAAGAATGTTTCGAACAAATCGGGTTGAAACCCAGCATCAAAATCCCACTCTACAACGGCAGCTTGGAATGCGAATTCCGCAAATATGCCCTCTTCGATGGGAAGATGAAAGCCTTCAGAGCTGAAGGAGGTGTGGTGAAAAGCGAGCGCGAAAAGCGTGAGATGGCTCAGAAACATCGCTTTAAAAAGAACCGAGAGTTTAAACAACACTTAGACGATGACGGCGAACAGGCCGACAACCACCATTCGCATTTCAAACATGTGAAACGGGATGTGCGCAGTGAAGGTGCGCGAAAACCCTTCCGTTCGCATAAAGGCGAGGACCATGCTGATGTGCAAGAACAAAACAATCAAAAATATAAATTGTTAGGCCACCGCTACGAAAAGCGCGATCGCAAACGCACGAAGATTGATCAAAGGCATGGCAGAAGCAACGAAAGAAACAATCATTTTCAAGAAGACGAGTAAAATGAAAAAAGCTATTACCTTTATTTTTACCCTGTTATCGATGTTTACACCATTGCAAGCACAGGATTTAAAGCCGCTCACCTTAGAAGATTTAAACTTCGGTGGGAAGAATTATTACCACATGATTCCGCAAAATCGCTACACCACTTGGTGGGGCGATGTGCTGGTGCGCTTAGATGTTGAAGACTGTTTTGTGGTCGATAAGGTCACAGGAAAAGAGACAAAACTCTTTTCTCTAAACGATCTCAACGCTTGGAGTGGTGCAGAACTTCGGAATCTTTACAACCTACAATTTCCAGAAGAAGGCAAGGCATGGGTGTGGATAAACGACGGAAAGCATCGCCGTTTGTTTGACTGGAAAGCAAAAAAGACGCTTTGGCAAAGTGATTTAGAAAAAGCAAAACATGCGCAAGCCGAAAGCTTTTCTGCTGTTTCACGGAACTTAGCCTATGTGAAAGACCATCAATTGCATGTGTTGGATGCACAAGGAAACGACCATCAACTCACGACAGATGGCAGCAAAAACATCGTTTATGGCGAGTCGGTGCATCGCAATGAGTTTAGTATCAACGGCGGACTCTTTTGGAATGGCCATGGAACAAAATTGGCTTTCTATCGCATGGATCAATCCATGGTGGCCGATTATCCACAAGTTGACATCCCCGAACTCGATTGGAAGCCCAAGGATGGAGAAAGCAGGATGGCGACATTAGACCCTGATCCCTACCCTATGGCAGGCGAAACATCGCATCAAGTGACAGTGGGGGTGTATGACGTGAAGACACAAAAGGTGGTTTATTTACAAACAGCCAATCCTGTCGACCGCTATTTCACCAACCTTTCGTGGTCACCCGATGGGGAAAACATCTATCTCTTTGAGCTCAACCGCGACCAAAACGATTGTCAACTCATTTGCTACGACGCTACAACGGGGCAGAAATTGCAAGAGGTATACCACGAAACCGACAGCAAATATGTAGAACCACAACACCCCATTACTTTCCTACCTTGGGATAAAGATAAATTTATTCTGTGGAGTCAGAAAGATGGTTACACACACCTTTATTTATATAACACTGCAGGAAAGGCATTGAAACAAATCACCAAGGGACAATGGGTGGTGCTCAATCTTTTGGGCTTTGATGCCAAACGTAAAGCCATCATCATTGAAAGCAATGAGCTAAGCCCCATACAAAAGAATATTTTCAGTGTTGTCATCAACACAGGAAAACGTACTTTGATTGATGAAAACGGTGCTGGCTGGCATTCAGGTGTACTGTCTCCAAGTGGGACTTACTTGATTGACAACTATCAAACGCCGACAATTCCACGCAAGATAGCGATTGTTAATACAGAAATCCGCCAACATACAACTTATTTTTCGGCTGCCAATCCGTGGCAAGGCTACACCGTTCCCACCTATGAACTGGGTAAAATCAAGGCTGCAGATGGCGTAACCGACTTGTATTATCGCATGGTGAAGCCCTTAAACTTCGATCCCAAGAAGAAATATCCCACCATCGTTTACGTTTATGGAGGTCCACATGCCCACAATGTGGATGCACGATGGCACTATGGAAGCCGCGGCTGGGAGACCTATATGGCTGAAAAAGGCTACCTTTTATTCATCTTAGACAACCGTGGAAGCGAACATCGCGGAAAGGCTTTCGAGCAAGTAACGTTCCGACAATTAGGCGAAGAAGAGATGAAAGACCAAATGCAGGGCGTGGCATTCCTAAAATCTCTGCCTTATGTTGATGCCAACCGCATGGGTATTCATGGCTGGAGCTTCGGTGGATTTATGACTATCAACCTCATGACCACTTATCCAGATGTATTTAAAGTAGGCGTAGCTGGCGGTCCTGTCATTGATTGGAAATGGTATGAGGTGATGTATGGCGAACGCTATATGGACACGCCACAGACCAATCCCGAAGGCTATGCTAAATGCAGTTTGTTGCCAAAGGCTAAGAACTTAAAAGGAAAGCTGCAAATTATCATCGGCTTGAACGACCCTGTCGTGGTACCTCAACATGCATTCTCGTTCTTAAAAGCTTGTATTCAAGACGGCATACAACCCGACTTTTTCGTCTATCCCGGTGAGCCCCACAATATGAGAGGTCACCAAAGCGTGCACCTTCACGAGCGAATCAGTCAATATTTCTTTGATTATTTAAAATAACCCCATCATGAAGTTGTTATTAATAGGAGCAGGAGGCCGTGAGCATGCCTTAGCTTGGAAGATGGCTCAAAGTCCACAATGTGATAAACTTTATATTGCACCAGGCAATGCCGGCACGAAAAATTGCGGAGAGAACGTACCCATTCCCGTCAACGACTTTGAAAAATTAAAAGCTTTTTGCGTCGACAAACAAATTGATATGGTTGTCGTAGGCCCCGAAGACCCTTTAGTTAACGGCATCTATGACAACTTTAAAGCTGATGCACGCACAAAGAACATTCCTGTAATTGGGCCGTCAAAAGCCGGTGCAATGCTCGAAGGTAGCAAGGATTTCGCGAAAGCTTTCATGCAACGCCACAGCATTCCCACCGCAAAATATAAAACCATCAGCAAAGCCAATCTCGAAGAAGGCCTGCAATTCTTGTCCGAGCTGAAAGCACCTTATGTGCTGAAAGCCGATGGTTTGTGTGCTGGGAAAGGCGTTTTAATCTTGCCCACATTAGAAGAAGCGCAAAAGGAACTGCGCGAAATGCTCGATGGCATGTTTGGTAATGCCAGCACCCACGTGGTGATTGAGGAGTTTTTGAGCGGCATTGAATGCAGCGTATTCGTGCTCACTGATGGAAAAGACTACAAAATCCTGCCCGAAGCAAAAGATTACAAACGCATCGGCGAACACGACACAGGCTGAACACCGGTGGAATGGGCAGTGTCTCGCCTGTTCCCTTTGCCACAAAAGAATGGATGCAGAAAGTAGAAGAGCGCATCATTCGCCCAACGATTGCCGGCCTGCAGCAAGAACATATCGACTACAAAGGATTTATATTCTTTGGGCTCATCAATGTAAAGGGCAATCCGATGGTCATAGAATATAACTGCCGCATGGGCGATCCAGAGACAGAAAGCGTGATGTTGCGTATCAAAAGCGACTTAGTGAATTTGTTTAACGGTGTGGCCGAAGGCAATTTAAGCACGCGCTCACTCACCATTGACGAGCGTGCGGCTGTTTGTGTAATGCTTGTAAGCGGCGGCTATCCGGGGCATTATCAAAAAGGATTTCCCATACACGGACTCGAACATGCCGGCGAAAGCGTCATTTTCCACAGTGGAACCGCCGAGCAAAAAAACGAGGTTGTGACCTATGGCGGGCGCGTGTTGGCCATTTCCTCCTATGGAAAAGATAAAGACGAGGCACTTCAGAAAAGCTTTGCAACGGCACAACGAATAACCTTTGAAGGCAAATATTTCAGAAGTGACATTGGGAAAGACTTGTAAATGGCCAAGAAAAGAATACAAGAGAAAATCGTCAACAGTCGGCTACTGTTCCCCACCATTCTCATTTATGGCGCCCTTCTCATGGCGTTGAGGTGGAATAGTCAGCCACAAATGTGGATGCAAGGCTCAGCATTGCATCCACAACCATTCTCATGCTGGCACTCAATAACCGCTATGCGCTGCTGCGCGTGTACAGTCGCATGGTCTCTATCGCCTATGTAGTGCTTTCAATGTTGCTTCTGCAAGAACCATTCGGCTTGGACGAGACCCTCATTCCCGTGTGTTTTGCAGCCTTTTTCTTTATTCTTTTCAATGCCTACCAAGACCGACAACAGGCCGGAACCATCTTCTATGCGTTCTGCATGATGGGTATCGCAAGCATCTTTCGTCCGCAGATTTTATACTTCGTGCCCATCCTATGGTTCATCCTCATCGTCTTTATTCTGGCCTTTAGTTTCCGTACTTTCATTGCTTCGCTCTTGGGATTGCTGCTGCCTTATTGGCTTCTTATGGGCTATTATTGCTATCGAGGAACGCCATCCCTAATCTTCTCGCACCTCACGGCCATCATACAACCCCAAGATTTTTTCCATATTGTCGCTTTCAACGAACATCAATGGGCGACCTTTGCCGCGCTCGCACTCTTAAGTATTATCGGCATCATTCATTTTTTGCGCAACAGCCATTTAGACAAAATCAAAATACGCATGCTCTATGGAGCTTTCATGGTGCTTCAATTAGCCTGCATTGCATTTATTTTTGCACTGCCCGAATACGTGTCTTTAGGATTAAGATTGATGACGATTCCGACCGCAATCCTCATCGCCCACTTCCTAAGCCTGACCCACACCTGGCTCACCAACATCGCATTTCTCGCCATTACGATTTTACTCTTCCTGCTCACACTTTACAATTTATGGATTCCATCATCGCTTTTTTAATCGACTGGGGCGCTTGGGGCATGCTCTTTTCTGCCTTCTTAGCAGGCAGTTTCCTGCCTTTTAGCAGCGAAGCTGTGATGTTAGGACTGCTGGCTGCAGGCGTACATCCGTGGCCACTCATCCTCTATGGTACCGTTGGTAACGTGGCTGGAGGCCTCTTTAATTATGCCATTGGCCGACAAGGACGGTTGGACTGGATTGAGAAATACCTGCACGTGAAACCCGAGAAGTTGCAACGTGCACAACGATTTATGGGTGAACGGGGTGCACTGATGGGCTTTTTCGCCTTCCTACCGTTCATCGGAAGTGCCATCACCATTGCGTTGGGACTGATGCGTGCCAACCTTTTACTATCGACACTCAGCATCACTGCAGGAAAATTTCTGCGCTATGTGCTGCTGGCCATGTCAACAATTTCGCTCACTGCCTGTACAAGTCCCACAGCCAAGTCTACACAAACGCTGATGGTTTCGATTGAACCACTACGCTATTTTGCCGAAGAAATCGCCGGCGACCGCTTTCAGGTGACCACGATGGTGCCGCAAAACAGCAATCCCGAAACCTATGAACCCACTGCACAACAAATGATGGCGCTCAGCGAGAGCCGGCTGTTTTTCATGGTAGGTGAAATTGGATTCGAACGCACCTGGGCAAAACGATTGCAGCAAAACGCTCCCCAAACAACGTTTGTCAACACCTCAAATGGCATCAAACTGATAGCACATGGCCACGGCATCAGCGATCCCCACACGTGGATGAGCTGCCGAAACGCCGACATCATGGCGCGCAACATGCTGCAAGCTCTCACTCAGTGCTCGCCTAAAGACAGCAGCTATTTTGCAAAGAACTTTCAGCACCTGCAGCAGACGATTGCGCAAACCCACCAAACCCTCACTGCAACGCTGCAAGGCAAGCACCCCGCCTTTCTCATCTACCACCCCTCACTCTCCTATTTTGCCCACGAATATGGCCTGCAACAGCTCACCATCGAAGAAGAAGGACGCGAGCCCAGCGCCCTGCAACTGCAACAACTCATCGAAACAGCACGCCAAAGAAAGCCACGCGTGCTCTTCATGCAAAAAGAGTTTGCCAACCGAAACATTCGCGTCGTGGCCGAATCCACCCACACAAAAATCGTTGAAATCAACCCGCTTTCCTACCAATGGCCGCAAGAAATGCGCCACATCGCACAAGCCCTGAAATGAGTAAGCCCATCATACAAATCCGACAACTCACGGCCGCCTATGCACAAAAGACCGTGCTCCGCAATGTATCGCTCACCATTTACGACGACGATTACTTAGGTATCATCGGTCCCAATGGCGGTGGAAAGACCACACTCATGAAGCTTATCTTGGGCATGATGAAACCACAGAGCGGCACCATCGCCTATTTCAAACAAGGGAAACGTGTCGAACAAATCCGCATGGGCTATCTACCGCAATACACCAATATTGATAAGCACTTTCCCATAGTAGTGAATGACGTAGTGCTTTCGGGCATCAAGCAACCACTTTTCAAGAGCTATACCGCACAACAACGGCAACAAGCCTTGCAAACCCTGCAACAAATGGAGCTTGCCGACTTGCAACAACGCCCTATAGGCCAGCTCAGCGGCGGCCAAATGCAGCGCGTGTTGCTCGCACGTGCCATCGTTGAAAAGCCCGATGTGCTGATTCTTGATGAGCCAAATACCTATATCGACAAGCGATTTCAAGAGCAGATGTACCAGATGTTGGCCGACCTCAATCGGCAATGTGCCATCGTGATGGTGAGCCACGACATCGCCGAGACTGTGCACTATGCCAAACACATCGCCTGCGTGAACGAGACATTGCACTATCATCCCACAACCGACATCCCTCAAGATAAGCTCGAAGAGCACTTCCTGCACATTTGAAACGCCTCCCCTGCCGAGGCATAGATGCAAGCTGGCCAGAACATTTGCGCTTCCATCCACTTCCAAGTCCTTTTCGTTTTGCAGAGCGAAATGTACCATCTTCGAACGTGGATACTGCAAAAAGAGCAATAAGCCTATTCGGCAATTACAAAAACAGGCGCTTTTACGGGCAAATAGCTGCTGGTTAGTAACGCAAACAAGCGCAAATTCCACGAAAATCTATGATAGATGAAGCGGCGCGGACATGTTTTTTGATGAAAGATGGCCGAAATAATATTTTTATTACTATTTTTGTAGCCAATTTGAACAGCGTACAAAGAAAAATAACTAAAAAAAGAATAAATTAAAATGGCAGCATTAGGAAAAATCAGAAGTAAAGGTGCCTTGCTGATGGGAATCATCGGTTTGGGCTTGTTTTCCTTCATTGCCGAAGAAGCATTCCGTTCGTGCGAGTCGTCTCGCAACAACGAACGCCAGCAAATCGGCGAAGTTTTAGGTGAAAAAATCAATGTGAACGATTTCCAAAAATTAGTTGATGAATATACCGATGTCATCAAAATGCAACAGGGAACCGACGCGTTGAACGATCAACAGCTAAACCAAGTGAAAGACATGGTTTGGAACACCTATATCCAAACCAAGATTGTGGAGAACGAAGCAAAGAAATTGGGCTTGCGCGTCACCGATGAAGAGATGCAAAATGTGCTGAAACAAGGCACCAACCCATGCTGATGCAGACTCCGTTTGTGAACCAACAGACCGGCCGTTTCGATGCCAATGCGCTGCAGAAGTTCTTGGCCGAATATGACACGCAACGCAATGCCAATCCGCAGATGGCACAACAATATGAAACCATCTACAAATATTGGACATTCATTGAAAAGACCCTGCGCCAGCAACTCTTGGCACAGAAATATCAGGCACTGCTGGCACATTGCATCTTGTCGAACCCTGTGGCAGCAAAGATGGCATTCAACGAGGAAAACCAGGAGAGCCAAATTCAGCTGGCTGCCTTCCCCTATAACACCATTCAAGACGACAAGGTGAAGATCAGCGACAGCGATTTGAAAGAAAAATACAACGAGCTGAAGCCCCGTTTCCGCCAATATGTGGAAAGTCGCGACATCAAATATATCGACATTCAGGTGACTCCTTCGCAGGCCGACCGTGCTGCTTTGCAAAAGGAATTTGCAGGCTATGCCCACGATTTGGCTACGGCTGAAGACCCTGCTAACGTAGTGCGCAAGAGTGCTTCGTTAGTGAACTACTTGGGATTGCCCCTCACCAAGGCGGCTTATCCTGCCGACATTGCGGCGAAGCTCGATTCCATGTCGGTCGGACAGACCACGGCTGTAACCGAGAATAAGATGGACAACACGCTCAATCTTGTGCGTTTGCTGGCGAAACAGCAACTACCCGACTCCATTGAATACCGCCAAATTCAAGTGGGTGGTGCCAACATCGACGCGGCACGCAAGACGGCTGACTCCATCTACACCGCGCTTTCGGCCGGTGCCGACTTCGAAGTCATTGCGAAGAAATACGGACAAACGGGGCAAAAGACTTGGTTGACCAGCCAGCAATATCAAGCTGCACCGTCAATGGACAACGACACACGCGACTATCTCATGGCGCTCAACACCATGGGAGTGAACCAAATTAAGAACATCGCCCGACCACAAGGCAACATCATCGTGCAGGTGCTCACACGCAAAGGCATGACCGAGAAATATACCGCAGCCGTTATCAAGAAGCAGATTGAGTTCTCGAAGGCCACTTATAGTGCGGCTTTCAACAAGTTCTCTGCATTCGTGAGTGCCAATGCAAAGGCCGACGACCTGTTGAAGAATGCGGCAAAGAGCGGCTATCGGGTGCAAGAGGCACGCGACATCACCACGTCAACCCACTATTTGGCTAACATCCACGGCACACGTGACGCCCTGAAATGGCTCTTCGAAGCCAAACAAGGCGATGCTTCACAAATGTTTGAATGCGGCGACAACGACCACTTGCTCATTGCAGTGCTCACGAAAATCAATCCTGTGGGCTATCGCGGTTTAGACGACGCGCAAGTGAAAGACGTGGTGCGTGCCGAGGTGTTGAAGGACAAGAAGGCTGACATGCTCAAACAAAAGTTGCAAGGTGTGAACAGCATTGCTGCGGCTAAGGCAAAAGGTGGCCAGGTGATGGACATCAACCAAATCACTTTCGCTGCACCGGTCTTCGTTACAGCGTTGGGAGTGAGCGAGCCAGCCTTGAGCGGTGCCGTTTATGCTACGGCTAAAGGTAAATTCACAACACAACCTGTGCAAGGCAATGCCGCCGTTTACGTGTTCCAAGTAACCAATAAAGCTATGCGTCCAGGCAAGTTTAATGATAATGTTATGGAGCAGAAACTGCGTCAACAGGCATTGCAGAACGCAGGCAACTTTATGAACGAACTCTATCTCAACGCCAACGTGGTAGACAACCGTTATCTGTTCTTCTAATGATAACTCACATTTAAATTATAAGTAATATGGATTCAAATTTATTATTATCGACCTACGGAAAGTACTTCCCCGAGGAGCGCTTCGCCGATGTAAAAAACATTCTTGAGAGCATGAGCGAGGACAAACAAGCTGCCCTTGCCATGGCAGGCTTTAAAGATCCTTCCACCACATTCATCGTTTCACTTATAGGTGGCGGTTTAGGAATAGACCGTTTCTACATTGGCGACACAGGATTGGGCGTTGCCAAACTGATTACTTGCGGTGGTCTTGGTATTTGGACTATCATTGATTGGGTTACTATCATGGGCGCTGTTCGTGAAAAGAATTTCCAAAAGCTCCTTGCATTGGCTTAATATCAAACAAGAGCTGCGCATACTCTTCATGCTGTATTGCGCAGCTTTTTTATGGCTTATCGCACAAGCGGTAGGCCATTTTCATGTGGTGGTGTGTCCGTTTCGGCTCATCACCTCGCTCCCTTGTCCGGCATGCGGCACCACACGCGGCATGCTTTTGCTCGCACAAGGACATGCGCTGGCAGCACTGAAAAGCAACCTCAACCTGCTCTTCATCGTTCCGGCGATGATGGTCTACACGTTTTCACTCCTTAGTGATGCCTGCTTCAACACCCGTTTGGTGCTGCGAAACTACCTGCGGTTCCGATTGTTTTTCATGCATAAGACCGTCTTGATAGTATTCTTCATGTTTGAAGCCTTCGTGTGGCTCACCCATTTCGTTTGGAATTGAAGGGCGAGCCACACAAAAGCAATGGGCATTAACGTTGCACAAGCGCTAATGCCTGCGCCATCTCTTGCTGCAATTTCTGGGCAGCCGCCGCAGCCGCTTCGGCAAAATCGTGACCGGTGCCGGCGTAAAGAATGCCACGCGAGGAGTTGACCAGCAGACCGCAACCTTTCGTCATGCCATATTTGCACACCTCTTGCAGACTTCCACCTTGCGCACCAACACCGGGAACCAACAGAAAATGATGGGGAACAACACGGCGAATGTCTTCGAACAGTTTGCCTTGCGTGGCCCCCACGACATACATCAGATGCTCATCCGAGCTCCACGCCTGACTGGTTTCCAACACTTTCTCAAACAAACGCTGCCCCGTGGTGAGCGGCGCAAATTGAAAATCCTTGCTGCCCGGATTGCTGGTGAGCGCCAACACAATCACCCACTTTCCAGGATAACCCAAGAAAGGTTTCACGCTGTCTTCGCCCATATAGGGTGCCACGGTCAGCGCATCTACGGCATAGGTTTCGAAAAACGTTTTGGCATAGCGCGCACTGGTATTGCCGATGTCGCCGCGCTTGGCATCGGCGATGACGAAATGGTGCGGACAGTGCACCTTCAGATAGTCAATGGTGCGTTCAAAGGCCTGCAATCCCTTGAGCCCGTAACACTCATAAAAAGCCAAGTTGGGTTTGTAGGCCACACAAAAAGGTGCCGTTGCATCGATGATGGCCTTGTTGAATTCGAAGATAGGGTCGTCAGACGCCTGCAAATGTGCGGGAATCTTCTCCACATCGGTATCCAGACCGACACAGAGAAACGACTTCTTCTGAAAAATCTGAGAAATAAGTTCTTGCTTGTTCATACGCTTAAGAGTTTTGCTCAAAGGTAATAAGAAAAAGCGAACGAGCGAAATTCTGTCCGCACTATCCTGCTACAGGCGCCCCAAATTCTCAACGTATTGCGGCAAAATTGCGCTACATCAACGATAACGCCACGCGCGATTAAAAAAAATGCCAATTCCTTTGCAAGCTATTCAATCTTTCCTTATCTTTGCGTCGCGAATTAGATTGTATTTAAATAGCATTAGAACGTATGAAAAAGTTATTATTTGTGGCCATGACGATACTTTTGGGTATCGTGGGCTGCGCACAAAATTCAGTTGTAGACACGTTGACGGCGCAAAAAGAAGCGTTGAAACTGACGACAAAGTTGAATAAATTGCAGCTATCTTATGAAAAGGAGAAAGCCAATTACATCAAGTTGAATGAAGAAGTGGACAAGCTCAACGCCGAGGCAAATGCAGCGACTGCAGCTTTCAACACCTCGAATGCCTCGAACACGGTGAAAGATGCTAAGGAGACGATTAAGCAGCTTAAGGCCGCGAAAAAGGCCAACAAGAAATTGGAAAAGAGCCAAAAGAAACTGCAATGTTATGAGAAGAAGATTGCCAAGACGAAAGAGAAGCTCGACAATTTGAACAAGCGCGTGCTGTTTGTCAACCAATAACGGCCATTCATAACATCATCAAAGCGCCGTGTTCGCCAATGAACACGGCGCTTTTTTGTTTTCCCTCTGCGGCGACTGCGCTTCTCCAAAGCGGATGGCAACGCAGGTCACGGGCCTTTGCTGTACGGGGGTCGAATGGTTGTTCCCCGCTCGAAAATTGAAAATCCCCCCGGGGACTAACGTGTTTTTTCTTTAAAACGGATTAGAA
>NZ_BAJQ01000040.1 GCF_000613785.1 Segatella oulorum JCM 14966
GGGAATTCTTGACGATCGACCTCGGGCGTCAAAATTTCCACAGGGAATTCTTGACCATCGACCTCAGGCGTCAAAAAATCCACAGGGAATTCTTGACCATCGACCTCAGGCGTCAAAAAATCCACATGGAATTCTTGACCATCGACCTCAGGCGTCAAAAAATCCACAGGGAAGTCTACCCTTTCAAGGCAATATTATAGTTGTAGTAGTGCGCATCGCCCGTCACGTCCTTCACCACCTTGATGAATGGTGGAAAGTTCACGGCCTCTTGTTCGGTAATACCTTTCGTCTCTAAAATCATCAAGCCGCTGACGGGACGCTGAAAATTGTCTAATTCAAAATATTGTCCTTTCCAAATGAAACTCTTGCGCGTCTTTTGAATCTCCTGCCGATAGGGATCGGCCTGCTGTAACAACGATTGATAGAGATTGCTGCGAATCTGCCGCTCGGTCACTAACTCTTCGCCATTGGCCAGATTTTTCTTCGTGGTGTGCACATAGACATTCTTCCCCTGCCACGCTCGTCGGCGCAGACGAACCTCGCAACCCGGCTCGGCAACGAGATAGGTTTGGGTGATTTCGCTCTCAATGCAATGGGGAATTTCGCCCACCAACTCAACCACATATTTCCGCTCCTCGACAATGGGTTGCGGAATGCCCAAGACGCTCGAAATTTCTTTCAGCACACGATGCAGCTTGTTGTTGAAGTCCTCGTGGTTGTTGATTACGCGCAGATGGGGATGCCCCGTCCAGGCATTAATCACCTTCTTATCCACCTCGCGCGCCATCTCAAGCCCCTCTGTGCGCTGACTGTTGTTGGCCGTGGTGTAGTATTTCTCGGCACCATCGGCCGCCGAAACCAAATGGAGCACGGCATCATAGCGATGATCGCGCAGTTCGGTTGTCGAAGTTCCCACCGCCGTGGTAATGTCTTTCCACAGCTGCGGCTGCATATAGGCCGATATATCCATGGCTCCCCGGTCGCAGATAATCACCGTGGGCTCATCGCATTGCTCTGCCATGCGCTGAAACTTGTCTTCCAAAGCTAATTGCACTTCGAGCGTGGCCTTCTCGCCTTCATAAAACAAGGCACGGTTTTTCGTCAAGTAGTCCATACCCGATTGGCTGAACATCGTGGGCACTTCGGGGATGGTGAACACCTTATAACCCAAGCTCGAGAAATGCTCTATCACTTTCACTAAAGCAGTGGTCTTGCCTGCACACGGTCCACCAGTGAGTACAATTTTTTTAATTTTATTCATGCGTTAAAAAGCAGGATTGAAATGCAACAGACGTGCTTCGCTTGCGAAATGAAGGCACGAAAGCACCAACATCACACCTTTTTTGAGGTTTGGGCGGGCTTATTGTCCTTCCGATATTGTGCGGGTGTGGTTTTTTCGTGTCTGAAAAACGCACCGTAAAAGCTCTGCCGATTGTTGAATCCCACCAGCTCGCCAATTTCTTCGGCTGTGCAGCCCGCGTAGTCTTCGGTGGTTAGCAAGACTTTTGCCTCGCGAATGCGCTCTGCATTCACCAAACTGCAATAGTTGGTGTGGAATCGTTCGGAACATACTGCCGAGATATAACGCGTATTGGTACCTAAATCGAGCGCCAAACGTTTGAGGTTATAACCCGGTTCCTTATATTTTTTCTCAACCACAATGCATTGATAGATGCCCTTCTCTAACTCATCTTTTACTACGGCACGCATCAACACAGGGTTAGCCTGAACTTTATTTTTCTTTTCTGTAATATTATATTTTGACATCTTCTTGAATTAACGTCATGTGATGGACAAGGTTTAAGTAAGTCGAAAAGGTTATATCAACCAGCTGAGCAAGTGTCAAGGCTCGTGAATACCCATTTTTCAGTGGACACACAAGATGGCTGCTGCCACAAGTTGATATATTCCCTCTTCACACTTCATCGACGATTACTGCCACAAGATTAATCTTCGGCGGGTGCGTCTTTCTTTTTTCGTGTTGTGCGTTTAGCGCGCTTGGGCTTCTCTTCCGTAGCTGCAGGGCTAATTGTTACACCCGCTAACTCGGGATCGACCAAGATACGACCACAATATTCGCATACGATAATCTTTTTGTGCATGCGGATGTCTAACTGACGCTGAGGCGGAATCTTATTGAAGCAGCCACCACACGCGTCACGTTGCACATAAACAATGCCCAATCCGTTGCGTGCATTCTTGCGGATGCGCTTAAAACTTGTCAGTAAACGCGGTTCGATTTTCAGCTCAAGTTCTTTTGCACGTGCCTTAAGCTTATCCTCTTCCTCACGCGTCTCCTGCATAATCTCATCTAACTCTTCACGCTTCTCATCCAAGTCAATCTGCCGCTCTGAAATAGTTTGCTGTGCCATTTCCAAGTCGCGTTTGCGCTCGTCAATCGCCATGGCAGCCTCTTTAATCTTCTTATTGGCCAACTCAATCTCCAACGATTGATATTCGATTTCTTTCGTCAGCGTGTCATATTCTCGGTTGTTCTTCACCTCATCGAGCTGATGTTGATAGCGCTCTACGCTCTTTTGCGCTTCTTGAATGAGCTGCTGATTGCCATGAATGGCATCTTCTGCATCGGCAATATCGTGCTTGATTTTATCCACACGAATATTCAAACCCTCGAGTTCATCTTCCAAATCTTGAACCTCCAAGGGCAACTCTCCGCGTAAAGCCTTCTTTTCATCAATGCCACTCAATGTTGTTTGCAATTGATAGAGTGTCTTCAATTTCTCTTCCACTGACAAGTCAGCTGCTTCTTTCTTTGCCATATCTTTTATAAATAAATAATAGGATTAGTGTTAATAGCGCTTTGAACACATCGCACACCACGACACTGCTCCGTTATGATTGTTTGAAATATTTCTGTCGTATATTGCTCGCTTTGATAGTGACCGATGACGGCGATTTGCAGTTTCTGGTCGTAACCAAAATATTCATGATAGTGCATCTCACCCGTAATAAAGGCATCGGCACCCCATTTCCACGCTTGTTCTAACAAAAAGGAGCCAGCACCACCGCAAACAGCAACACGCCGAATGGGACGACGCAAAAGCGCATTGCATTGCACACATTCTACATCGAATTGCCTTTTAAGTTGCAAAACAAAATCGTCTGCAGCTAAGGGTGTTGGATATTCACCTATAATGCCATCGCCTCCATCCACACCATCAACGGTTTGTTGATGCCCAAAGAATTGCGTTTGCGTTAGCCCTAACTTCTCGGCAATCTTAAAATTCACGCCACC
Organism: Segatella oulorum JCM 14966; assembly: GCF_000613785.1. Lineage (GTDB taxonomy): Bacteria > Bacteroidota > Bacteroidia > Bacteroidales > Bacteroidaceae > Prevotella > Prevotella oulorum. The sequence continues at coordinate 3,257 of NZ_BAJQ01000040.1, forward strand.
ACGCGCACTGTCAATATTGGTGTGCATTGCATAAACCACAACATGTTGTTCAATAGCTTTGCGCACAACACACTGCACTTCATTCTCATCGGCAATCCGCTTCAGTTTGTGAAAAATCAAAGGATGATGTGCAACCACAAGATTACACTGCTTCTCAACGGCCTCATCTATGATTGCAGGCGTCACGTCAAGACACAATAAAGCCCCTGAAACTTCCACTTCTGTTAATCCAACTTGCAAGCCTGCATTATCATAGTCGGCTTGCAAGGGCAGAGGTGCAAATCGCTCAAGGGCACAAATCACTTCCTTAATTGTCATGCTATGCATAAAATTGAGTGGCAAAGGTAGCTATTTTGCTACGCTTTCAGCCATAACCTCATCACGGTTTAACTTTTTTTATTAATCATTCAGTTACGCCTCTTCCTCGTCTTTTACGATTTTTTCCTTAGGAAGTAGACGTCCATACGTATCAAAAGCATAACGCCGAGTCAAGAACAAGCTAAAAATAAGTGCTAAAGGAGCCGCCGCAAGCATCGTCGCAATAGCAATAAGTTGCACAAATACGGCATCATAGACGCTTGCACCAGCCAACAACATCGTCCACAACACCATAGGAGTCGTGCTCACAGCTATGTAAGACATGCGCCCGATTGAAGGTAAGAGTGAACGTGTTATGGCGCGCTTCATGAAAAAATGAACAGCTCGTGGGTGAGAAACACCGTTGCCTAACAAATAGTCATAAAGTGCATGGTGATGGTAAAGCCCCATATAATAAGTATCTAAAGCTTTGCCATTACTCTCAAGAATACCTCCCACGCAGAACCCAAGCATAGGCAAAAAATAGCGTGCACTGAGCAAATCTCTCATGGGTGACACGGCACATACTGCCACCACGCTGACCAAAACCGACACACATAATGTAGCAATCAACACAGGAACAAAATGATATTTCACTTTCCACCGGGCCCGATGAACAATAATGAACGATGCCAAGGCGACAACAACCAATAGGCAAACGAGATTCAAAACGACAGCGTCTTGTTGTATCAGGAAACCAAGCAGTAGCCAAGCTGCCAACATGCTAATGGCCATTTTCCCAACTGCCAGAAAATATTTCCGTTGCAAACGAAGACGAAACAAAGTTGCAATTACAACAGGAACACTGAATAGCAAAAGCAAAAGAAACCAAGATAAAAACATATTATTCAAAATGATGGAGGGTTGATGTGGTGCCAATAGGGCTTGATAACGTGCACGTACAGAAATTTTTCATGCTCTCATGGTTTGAGGCCATGATGATTGCGCCGCCTGAATGCAAATAGCCTTGCAAATAGTTTAATATCTGACCCGGCAATAACACATCATCTCGCAAATCCAATACCATGTAAGTGCGTTCCAATAACACTGCGTTTATAATCAGTAATGTTTGTAAAACATCGCGCCCCAACTCATCTAATGGCTTTTTAAAAAGACTGTCTTCAAAACCAAATCTCAACCATTCCGCTTTAATTTGCTCACATGTCAGGCGATGATCTACCGACAACATGTGATCCAACAACTCATCAACTGTTTCTAATGGAAAATCAAGTTGGCGAGGAACAAAAGCAAACTTTTGGCGAAAATAGGCAACGGACTGTGCGTCAATCAGGTCTCCATCCATCGTGAAATATCCTTTTTTCAAAGGACGCAATCCAACGACCGTGTCTACAAGTGCTTGCCTAAGGGACTGTTCCCAGGCATAAATGCACAAAGAGTCACCCGCATTGAGCTTGAAGTTTATTGGCGATGTAAGGGTTGAAGATAAGACTCCACTTAATTCCCCGTCTTTAATTTCTAACATCTCGCATCTACATTAGTGGGGCAAAGATAGGGATTTTTACCTTAAAATCTGAACAATTCAGAAAAAATAGCTAATTTTGTGCGCAAAATATGTGCGATTTCAGGCGATAATTTGCACGATATTGCACAACCATTCAGCACACTTTAATCAACAAAATGTATGGAATTATGCCACAACGATTATAGACTCCCGGCAGAGAGTGAACCGCAGCAAGCCCTGATGTTGACATGGCCCCATCCAAATACCGATTGGAAAAATTATTTAGATGAAATAACAGCGGTTTACATTGCGATGGCAGATGCCATTACAAAACAGGAAGACTTGTGGATTGTCACGCCCCAAAAGCAAGTCGTCGGCCAGTTACTCGCGCAGCGCTTAACCGTGGAACAATGCCAACGAGTGCGTTATTTCGACATGGAGACGAACGACACTTGGGCACGCGATCATGCTGCGCTAACGCTGAAATGCGGAGAAGAATTTAAATATTTGGATTTCAAATTCAATGGCTGGGGCGAAAAGTTTGCATGGCAAAAGGACAATGCCATTACCAAGAAAATGGCCGAGCAGCAAGCTTTTTCGGGCGTAGTCGAAGATCATACCGATTTTGTATTGGAAGGCGGAAGCATTGAGAGTGATGGCGAAGGGACCATCCTCACGACCTCTTTTTGCCTGCTCGCACCACATCGCAACCAACCACTGACACAGGAAGAAATTGAACTGAGACTCAAAAAAATGCTGCATGCTGACCGAATTCTATGGCTCAATCATGGTCGTCTCCTTGGTGATGACACCGACGGGCACATTGATACGATTGTGCGAATGGCACCCAACAACACGCTATTGTACGCAGCTTGCGAAGATAAGACAGACGAACAATATGAAGATTTCAAAGCTATGGAAGAAGAGTTGAAACAACTGCGCACGCGCAAGGGAGCACCCTATCGGCTCATTCCCCTCCCCTTCCCCGACGCTATCATTGCCGATGGCGAACGATTGCCTGCCACGTATGCAAATTTTGTCATTCTCAATGGTGCCATTCTCTGCCCCACCTATGCACAACCGGCTAACGATGCAAAAGCAATGGCGCAACTTCAAAAGGCTTTTTCCGACAGAGAAATTATCGGTATCGATGCCCGTACGGTCATCCGTCAACACGGTTCACTACACTGTTTAACAATGCAATTTCCAAAATAAGCACATGAAAGAAATTAAAATAGGTTTTTTACAACAACAGAATACGGCGGTGCCCGAAGACAACATGCAACGGCTATCCAAAGGCATCGCCGATTTAGCGAAACAGGGTGCACAACTCATCGTGTTGCAAGAACTGCACAACTCGCTCTATTTTTGTCAGGTGGAAGACGTGAACAACTTCGATTGGGCAGAGCCTATCCCCGGTCCATCAACACAGTTTTATGGTCAGTTGGCTAAACAGTTTGGGGTGGTCATCGTCACGTCACTGTTTGAAAAGCGGGCGCCTGGCCTCTACCACAACACCGCAGTAGTAATAGAATCTGACGGAACCATTGCTGGAAAATATCGCAAGATGCACATTCCCGACGACCCTGCCTATTACGAAAAGTTCTATTTCACTCCCGGAGATTTAGGTTTTCATCCATAACAACAAGCGTAGGCAAATTGGGCGTGCTGGTTTGTTGGGATCAATGGTACCCTGAAGCCGCCCGTCTCATGGCCTTGCAGGGAGCCGAATTGCTCATCTATCCCACGGCCATTGGGTATGAAAGCAGTGATACGCCCGACGAACAAGAACGCCAGCGCGAGGCATGGACAACCGTCATGCGCGGCCACGCCATAGCAAATGGACTGCCTGTAGTAGCCGTTAATCGAGTGGGATTAGAGCCCGACCCCAGCGGAAACACACAAGGCATACGGTTTTGGGGCAGCAGTTTTGTAGCAGGTCCGCAAGGCGAGCTCCTCTATCGTGCCAGCAACAGCGATGAAGAGAACGTTATTGTGACCGTCGATTTGCAACACAGCGAGCAAGTCAGGCGCTGGTGGCCGTTCTTGCGCGACAGGCGCATTGATGAATATGGAAACATCGTCCGCCGATTCATAGATTAAATTGAGACGCAGACGCACCATTCTACCACTCAAAAAGGCTTCAAAAGGTTGTAAAGTGCGTTAAATATCGCAAAACCCCAAGGGCTTATTTCGCCATCTGACGGCTATCTATTATATTTGCAACATCAAAATTTTGCATACTAACGAAAGGAAAAGTATATGAAGAAAAGTGTATTTCTACTCACATTTGCTACCGGAGCACTGCTGTTGAGCGGCTGTGCCAGCAAAAAGGATTTAGAGAATTGTCAGAATGAAAATCGCGAACTCACGGCTAATTATCAGCAAGCACGCGAGCAATTAGCCGCCAGCAAAACACGTGTTGCCAGCTTAGAGGAACAGTTGCGCCAGCAAAAACGCGACTATGCACCTTGCAGCAATCGCTCAACAAGAGCCTCTCGAGCGCCAACACCAACAACATCAATATTTCGAAATTGGTCGATCAGATTAATGAGAGCAACCAATATATCCGCCACTTGGTTGAAGTGAAAAGCAAAAGCGACTCGCTCAACATGGCACTCACCAACAAGCTCACACGCTCGTTGAGCCGTGAGGAGATGAAAGAGGTCGACGTGCAGGTGCTGAAAGGTGTGGTTTACATCTCGTTGGCCGACAATATGCTCTACAAAACAGCCAGCTACGAGGTGAATGACCGGGCGGCAGAGACGCTGAGCAAGATTGCAAAAATCATCACCGACTATAAAGATTACGACGTGCTCATTGAGGGTAACACGGACAATGTGCCTGTAAACGCAAGCGCTCCCGCAATGAAAAACATCCGCAACAACTGGGACCTCTCGGCTTTGCGCGCCTCTTCTGTGGTGCAATTCCTGCAAACCCACTATGGCGTAGACCCCAAACGGCTCACCGTTGGCGGGCGTGGCGAGTATAATCCCATTGCAACGAATGCCACCGAGGTGGGCAAACAGCGCAACCGCCGCACGCAAATCATCATCACGCCAAAACTCGACCAGTTTATGGACTTGATTGATAAAGCGCCCGAAAAGAAATAACACGGAGCGAATGGGGGTATGCATCAGGCTGCTTAGAAAGCTGTGCACTGCCGCCCAATCAGTATAACGAGGATAGTTTGCCACCGGCCGCTATCCTCGTTTTTTTATTTTCATGGCACAACCTTGGGCTTGCAGGCCGAAATGCTCAAAAACAAGTGTTCAGCCATGGCAGAACAACAGAAAATCTCAAAAACGCCCTTTCAACCCCACCGAATCAGTTGCTGCAACGATGTAACGGTCATTCTGCCCCACCGAATCTGTTGCTGCAACGATGTAACGGTCATTCTGCCCTCCGAATCAGTTGCTGCAACGATGTAACGGCGATTCTGCCCCCCGAATCAGTTACTGCAACGATGTAACAGCGATTCTGCCCTCCGAATCAGTTGTTGCAACGATGTAACGGTCATTTTGCCCGCTGAATCAGTTGCTGCAACAATGTAACGGTCATTCTGCCCACTGTAATGGGGGCTCAAATCTCAAAAAATCCCTTTCAGACCCTCTGAATGGTCGTCTAATTTCGAAAACAGCCCTTTCAGACCCTCCGAATGGTCGTCTAATTTCAAAAACAGCCCTTTCAGACCCTCTGAATGGGCGTCTAATTTCAAAAACAATCCTTTCAGACCCTCTGAATGGTCATCTAATTTCAAAAACAATCCTTCCGACGCGTCAGAACACGTTTTACATCCATGCAACAAGCTTCGAACGCGCCGTAACACGTGATTTCCACAGGAACAGGGAGCAAGCGGAATGCTATCTATTAATTATCGTTAAGTTTGGGTTGTCACCACAGCCGTTTGCCCCCGCACTCCTCCTTTTTTATTACCTTTGCGAAAATAAAATTTTAATTTCCCACGAAATGAGAATATTTCTACTCACGATAGTTTTTTTGATGCCATTGGCTATGCCGGCACAAACCGACACAATCATGCAAAAAAACAATATTGAAGTATTAAAAGCCGAGGCAGCACGAAAAGCGCTGAAGCGAAAGCTGCCGCTGAAAAGGCGCAACGCGCTGCAGAAGAAGCCTTGGAGGCGGCGAGGAAAGCCGAGCGGGCAGCACAAGAACAGCGCAAGGCAGCGAAGGGATGGACGATTCCTGCAGAGACACCAACTAAGACGAAGGAAAGCAAAACTCCATCAACCCAAAAAGTAAACGAAGACGAGGCTTACTTGGCGGGTGCGGTACCCGAGGTAAACGGAAAGGCGGTTTTCAACGAACGCTTTGCCCTACCCGGAATGACAGCTGCCGAAGTCTATCAGAAAACCTATTCGTTATTAACGGCGCAGACGCACGATGAGCACCAAGCTACGGGAAGCCGCATCGTGCTGGTGAACGAGAATGAGCACACGATTGTGGGGAAATATTGCGAATGGCTTGTGTTTAACAGCAGCCTGCTGTCGTTGGATCGCACGAAATTTGACTACACGTTGATTGCACACTGCGAAGACAACGCGATAGCATTGACGCTTTGCCGCATCAGCTATGCGTATGAGGAAAATCGCTCGTCGGGATTTAAAGCATCGGCTGAGGAACTGATTTCTGATAGCGTGGCACTGAATAAAAAGCGCACAAAGCTGTTTAAAACAAACGGGAAATTCAGAAAGAAAACGATTGACCGGGTAAATGAAATATTCAAAACACTTCAAACAAATTTAAAATAATGATGGAACAAGAATACAACACGGGAAAAAATGAGCCCGAATATGCAGTGAAACCACATCACCGACTCAAACGCTTGGGCGAAGGTGGTCCTTCGATGTTGAAGGTGAGAAACATTTTAAACCTGGTGTTTATGGCCTTGGCAGTGGTGGGCGTAGTCCTTTATTTGCAAAGTGAACAACACACCATTGCAACCATCATCCTGATTGTCGCTGTGGTGATAAAGTTTGCCGAAGTAGCCATTCGAATGTTTCGTTCATGAAGAAAATTCTCGTAGCCACCGCTTTCTTATTGCCTGCCCTGCAAGGTTTCGCTCAATTTGATGATGGATTTAATCAGATTGACGAGATGGGCAATATCACCCAACGCAATAATTTAGCAAAAAAAGATTCAACCAACGCACATCATGAGATTCCGATGGGGCTCAAAGTGTGGACAATCGATTCGCGATTTGGCGATAGGAAGGCCGCTGTACCCGATACCTTGTCCTACATGTACATGAACACCATTTTCACTACGGGTCTCTACGGGCAATATAACACCACGGGGAACTTAGGTGCGCCACGCTTAAATCGCATTTTCATCGACAGACAACCTGCGCAACAATTCATTTTCACACAGCCCTATGACTTTGTCATCACGCCCGTTTCGCAATTCCTTTTCACCAATACGCTCTCTCCCATTACCAATCTGAGTTATAACAATGCAGGTAATCGCAACAATGGTGAAGACCATCTCACGGCAAAATTTGCAGTAAACGCGGGCAAACGGCTCGGTGTGGGGTTCATATTTGATTATCTGTATGGGCGCGGATACTATCAAAATCAAAGCACAGCACATTTTAATTACACCATGTATGGCTCCTACTTAGGCGATCAATATCAAGCCCATCTGCTGCTTTCCACTTATCACCAGAAGGTGGCCGAGAATGGTGGCATTACAAACGACGATTACATCAAGCATCCCGAGAGTTTTAATGAGAGCTATAGCACAGACGAGATTCCTACAGCCCTCACACGCAACTGGAACAGAAATGATAATCAGCATGTCTTTTTCACACAGCGCTATAATGTAGGCTTCCACAAAAAGGAGCCTATGACCGAGGAGGAAATCAAGGCGAAAAAGTTTGCAATGGCATCGAAAAAGGAAAACGAAGAAGCGAAAGATAAAGATAAAACCGGAAAATCAAGGCAAGATAAAACCATCATGACTGCCGGTCGACCTGAAGATGCAAAGATTGCCGGGACCGAACCTGTTGACGGAAAGAAGGCTGCACAACGCATGGTGATGGATAAAGCTACTGCCGACAGTTTGCTGCAAGCAGAGAAAAAAGTGCAACAAGATACGGCATGGGTGAAAATGGTGTTTGTTCCTGTCACGAGTTTCATCCACACCCTAAGTTTCGACAACTATCGTCGCATTTACCAAGCCTACGAAACGCCTGCTAACTTCTACGCGAACACCTATACGATTGTTCCGTCTTATGGCAACGCCGATATTTACGATAAAACGAGGTTTTACGAGCTAAAAAATACATTTGCAATCTCGCTCTTAGAGGGATTTAACAAGTGGGCAAAGTCTGGACTGAAAGCCTTTGCCACATCTGACTTCCGGCATGTTACACTGCCCGATGTTACGGATTATAAGACCTATAACGAGCACAATCTAAGCATTGGTGCAGCGTTAAGCAAGCAGCAAGGCAGTGTTTTTCATTATCAAGTCTTGGCAGAGACTTGGCTGACGGGGGTTGATGCGGGGCAACTAAAGGTAGATGCTACTGCCGACCTGAATTTTAAGCTTTTCGGCGATACACTCAGCTTGGCTGCAACTGGTTTCTTCCATCGCTTAAATCCAACATTCTATTATCGGCATTTTCATGGACGACATGCTTGGTGGGATAACAACAGCCTGTCGAAAATGCTGCATAGCCGCTTAGAAGGTAGTTTGTCCTATCAAAAGACACGCACGACATTACGCATCGCTTTCGATAACATCAAGAATCATACGTATTTTACCTCAGCATATACCGTGAGCAGTGGTAATCGGATTAATCACGCATATGATGTGGCGCAGCACGCCAGAGGCATCAGCCTCTTCACAGCGGCTCTGACACAAGACTTCACGGTTGGACCGTTGAACTGGGAGAACAGGCTCACCTATCAAAAAACAAGCAATGCAACCGCTCTTCCATTGCCCGATTTCAATTTTTATAGCAATCTCTACTTGCGTTTTAAGATTGCGCGGGTGTTGCATTGCGATTTCGGTGCCGATATTCGCTATTTTACACGCTATTATGCTCCTGATTATGTTCCAAATATCGGGCAATATGCCGTGCAAGTAAATACCAACACGTCGGGTGGCGACAGCCGCGTACAGGTAGGCAATTATCCCATAGTGAATGTCTATGCCAACTTCTTTCTCAAACATGCTCGGTTCTTCATCATGATGAGTCACATCAATGCAGGCATGGGTAACAAGGATTATTTCCTCACACCACATTATGCACTCAATGAACGCATCTTAAGAATTGGGCTCAGTTGGAATTTCTTCAATTAACGATGCAAAACTCCGCAGTCACAACCAATTCCTTTCGTGCTTGGTGCTTGGCCATGCGCCCCAAGACCCTCGTCAGCGCAATCGTCCCTGTAGCTTTGGGGGCAGCGTACGCTTTTAGTCAAACCAGCATTGAACAGTTCCAAAAACTTCCTGTTCTGCTCTGTTTCGCCTTTGCCATCATCATGCAGATTGATGCCAACTTCATTAACGACTACTTCGACTGCTTAAAAGGAAACGACAAGCCTGAAGACCGGTTGGGACCGAAGCGGGCATGCTCTGAAGGATGGATTTCGCTTGCAGCCATGAGGAGAGCCATCATCATCTGCACCATTATTGCTGCAATAACAGGGCTGCCACTGGTTATCTACGGCGGTTACAAGCTAATTTTTGCCGGATTGGCCTGCATCCTGTTTTGTTTTCTCTATACAACGAAACTTTCTTATTGGGGCTTAGGAGACCTGCTCGTGATTCTCTTCTTTGGCCTCACGCCTGTCTGTCTCACCTACTATATCGCTGTGCCACCAGCGTTGCAATCATTTCCCTTAGAGGTTATTCTGCTGGCACTAGCGTGCGGCCTCGTTATCGACACGTTACTCATCGTAAACAACTACAGAGACCGAGATAACGACCGGAAAAGCGGTAAAATCACGCTCATTGTGCGTGTCGGTGAACGGTGGGGCGCAAGATTATATTTGCTTGCCGGAATCATCGGCGAACTTTTGCTGTTCTACGTCGTTTATGCAGAGAACAAGAGCAAAATCGGCTCGATGCTCCTCATTTTGTATTTACTCGCACATTTTCATGCTTACGAAATGATTCAGCTGCGTCAAGGTCGGGAATTGAATAAAATCTTAAATTTAACCGCGCGCAACATCTTTATTTTTGGCACACTGTCCGTTTTTGCACTACTCTTATAAAGAACTTCTCAGGATGCAACAGCCCAACTTAGAACTCATTCAGTTTATTGAGACAAACATTCTTCCCCGCTACAATTCCTTTGGGAAAAGTCACGGATTGCAGCATGTCAGCCGTGTTATCAAGGCGTCCATCACTTTAGCCAACCAAATTGGCGCAAACGTCGACATGGCTTATGTTATCGCAGCCTATCACGACTTAGGCATGAGCGGTCCTCGCGCGGTTCACCATCTTACAGGCGGGCGCATCCTGAATGCTGACTCGCGCTTAAAGAAATGGTTCAGTACCGAGCAGATAAAAATCATGAAAGAGGCTGTCGAGGACCATCGCGCCAGTGCAAGCCGCGCGCCACGCTCGATTTACGGCAAAATTGTTGCAGAAGCCGACAAAGATCTCTCGCCCGACGTCGTGTTCACCCGTGCCATTCAGTACGGCATAGAGAATTATCCCTTGTTAGACGAGGAACAGCAGTGGAAACGCTTTGTTCAGCACATGAACGAAAAATATTCTGCTCGAGGCTACATTCACAGCTGGATACCGGGGAGTTCAAATGCAGAAAACCTCAAAGAAATACAAAACATCATCGAACAACGGGAGAAACTGCATCAAATCTTCAAAAAAATTTATGTAAAAGAAAAGCGCCAATAAATTTGGCACGTCTAAAAAAAAAATATACCTTTGCAACGCATTTGCAAGCGCAGATGTTCATGTCCGCCGATATGGCTCAGTTGGTAGAGCAATTCATTCGTAATGAATAGGTCCTCGGTTCGAGTCCGAGTATCGGCTCTAAAAGCGGAATTAGCACATCGGTAGTGCGCGAGCTTCCCAAGCTTGAAAGGCGGGTTCGACTCCCGTATTCCGCTCAAATGCTAACACTATGAAAACACAACACAACATTTTTCTGATAAGAATTCTCCCTCAGCTTGCGCTGTCCATCGCTGCGTGACGAGTCACGCATTGGGAATAGGCAAAAAACACTGAGCGGGAACACATTGCCAGCAGCAATGCACTCCCGCTCAAAGATTCTGCAGAGAACCTTAGAAGCGAAAGTCAAGTTCCACGTCAACGAGGTTAAAATTGTGCTTTGACAAGCTCCGATCGTTCACGCGAGCATATTCCACATTGAGTTGCACGTTCTTATGGAACAAATAATCGGCGCCCACCTCATATTGTGTGCGCGCATGATTCCATTCTGCATTGGCACGATAGAGATCATAGCGTGCCTTCAGGTGAAATTTGTTTTTCACTACCGGTGCTATCACCAAACCATAGAGTCCATCGGCTTTATCACCCAGTGCACTGATGTTATAGTTCTTAAAGTTGGGATCTTGCGCGTTAGTGTTCGTAATCGTGGTCGAAAAGGCCTTTCCCGTGGAGTGAACATACTCGGAACGCACCGTCCAGTCGTTTACCTTGTATTCACCGCTCAGCGCATAGCGATGTTTGGGTAATGACCGCATGCCACTGTGAGCACCAGCTGCATCGTTCCATGTTCCTCGGCGCGCGACAGAACCTTCCCAGCCAAACACACCTACGCGCAGACCTTTGACAGGCATTACCCAAATACCGCCAATCACGTCTTTGCGCTGGTCAACATCCTTGGTGTTTATGCCTTGTCCGTTGAAGATTCCCACCTGATAGTGCAGCAACTTGCGACCTTCGGCATTGGGAAGCACATCTCCTTGCAATTGCAGACCAATGTCGCGGCCGTTACTGGGCTGCTCACCGCTGCGGTCGCTGAACCCAGCGAGTTTCAGCACCGCCTGACCAACGCTCATGAAACCTTGGTCGATAGGATGCAGGGGGTTGTCGAAAGTGAACGGACGCTTAAACTGCCCCACCTTGACGCGGGCAAAATCATACTTTTGCCACTCGGCAAAGAGGTCGACCAAGCGTGGGCTGCTGCCCAACGTCGAGGTATTGCCATTGATTTGCATCTGCGCCTTCCAGTAAAAGTCGTTACTCACGCGACCTTCCAATGACAAGCGCAGTAACCGCAAGTTAAAGGTGTTGCCCTTCGCATTCTGCTGATTAGAATACTGGTACTGTGTCATGCCATAGCCTGACAGCTTAATACTCTTCACCCACTCGGGTGTTTCAGCCTGTGCCGACAGTGTAGCGAGCAGTAACATGCTCGCCAGGATGTTTTTTGTCTTCATGCGTTCATGAATTAGTGAAAGATATGTTATGAATTACTTTTTTTCTAAGAGTACCACGTTCTCCACATGCGGTGTATGCGGAAACATGTCGACGGGTTGCACCTGCACCACCCGATACTGCGCATCCAGCAGTTGTAAATCGCGTGCCTGCGTGGCTGGATTGCAACTCACGTAGACTATTCGCTGCGGCGCGGCGTTCAGGATAACTTTCACCACGTCGGCGTGCATGCCAGCACGTGGCGGGTCGGTGATGATGACATCAGGACGTCCGTGCTCGGCAATAAAGTCGTCTGTCAGGATATTTTTCATGTCACCCGCATAAAACAGCGTGTTGTCGATGTGGTTAATGGCGCTGTTCACCTTGGCGTCTTCAATTGCTTCGGGAACATACTCAATTCCGATGACTTTCTGCGCTTTCCGCGCTACGAAATTGGCAATCGTGCCTGTGCCGGTGTAAAGATCATAGACTAATTCACTGCCCGTGAGCGCGGCAAAGCGTCGCGCCACGTCATAGAGATGGAATGCCTGCTCGGTGTTGGTTTGATAGAAACTTTTTGGCCCAACTTTGAATTTCAAGTCCTCCATCGTCTCGTAGATGAAGTCGGTGCCTCGAAATGTGATTAAATCCAAGTCGGCAAAGGTGTCGTTGCCCTTTTGATTGTCGACATAGAGCAAGCTACTAATCTCGGGGAACGTCTGTGCGACGTGTTCTAACAGTTTTTCTGCACGCTCGGCATCATCGGGCACATCATAGTGGAATTGCACCAATAGCATGAACTCGCCCGTGTTAGAATTGCGCATCGTCAAGCTGCGCAACAGGCCATGCTGCGCTTTAATGTCATAGAAACTGAGCTGCTCGGCCACAGCGTAGCGATAAATCTCGTTGCGAATGCGGTTTTGCAGGTCGTCCATCAACCAACACTTCTCGATAGGGTAGATTTTATCGAATGCGCCCGTGATATGAAAGCCTATTGCGCTGTCGTTCAAATGTCCTGAGCCGTCCTTAGTACGTGGTGGCAAGGCTGCGAGCTCTTCTGCCGTGTACCAACGCTTGTTAGCGCAGCCAAACTCTAATTTGTTGCGATAACCCAGAACTTTCACGCTGCCCAGAATGGGGCTGACGAGTGGCAGCTCGACTTTTCCTATGCGCGTGAGTTGGTCGACAACTTGCTGTTGTTTTGCGGCCAACTGAGCCTCGTAGGGCAGATTCTGCCATTTGCACCCGCCACAAACACCAAAATGCTGACAAGTAGGCACTGCGCGCACGTCGCTGTAAGCATTGAACTGCACAACAACGCCTTCCATATAGTTGTGTTTTTTGCGGGTAATCTGAACATCGACCACGTCACCTGGCACACAGAACGGAACGAACACTACGCGCTCGTCGACATGGAACAAACTCTTTCCTTCGGCTGCAACAGCCTCAATGACCACGTCTTGCAACAGTGGCAATGGCTTATGTTTTCTTGTCATTCGTCAAAAATGTTTTTATTCAAAGCAATGAAGCCCGCAGATTGGGTGGCCGCGGTTGCGTTCTGCTTTTCACAGCATGCAAAATTAGCAAAATATTCTCTAAAAAAGCCATCTATCTCTACTGACTGGTGCAAATCAAGTGAAAAAGTGGTACAACCACAAAAACATGGATTAAACGCATAAAAATAAAGAAACACACCATGGTATTCTGCATTTTCTAATGAAACATGTCAAATCCCTGACGATGATTCTTTCTGGATTTCGGCAGTGAGCGTATCCTTATCAGGATTTTTATGAATTGTGATAGCATCGCCATCATCCAAATTGCCTGACAGAATCTGTTCACTCACAACATCCTCAATGTAAGTTTGGATGGCACGCTTCAAGGGACGAGCGCCAAACTGCACATCATATCCTTTCGTTGCCACAAACTCTTTGGCAGCCTCTGTGATATGTAGTGGATGGCCTAATTCCTGCATCCGCTGCAACAATCCCCTTAGCTCAATATCGATTATCTTTTTAATGGCTTCCAAATCTAATTGGTCAAACGTGATGATCTCGTCTAAGCGATTGAGAAATTCTGGTGCGAACTGCTTGCTCAGGCTCTTCTGAATAATACTACGCGCATATTCCTTATCTGACGCGGTCATATTCACCCCATTCAGACGAGTAGCCGTGAAACCAATTCCCTGACCAAAATCTTTCAGTTGGCGCGTTCCCGTGTTAGAGGTCATGATGATAACTGTATTACGAAAATCAATCTTTCGCCCATTACCATCGGTAAGTCGTCCCTCATCAAGCACCTGCAACAGCAGATTATAAATGCTGGCATGCGCCTTCTCGATTTCATCTAAAAGTACGATAGAATAAGGATGGCGGCGAACTCGTTCGGTCAGCTGACCACCTTCTTCATAACCCACATAACCCGGGGGAGCACCGATGAGACGTGAGGTGTTAAAACTCTCAGCATATTCGCTCATGTCGATGCGGATGAGTGCATCATCAGAGCCAAACATGTAATGGGCCAGTTGCTTTGCTAAATAGGTTTTGCCCACTCCTGTCGGACCTAAGAACATGAATGCACCTATGGGATGGTTAGGGTCTTTGATACCCACTCGATTGCGTTGAATGGCTTTCGCCATCTTTTCAATAGCTGCATCTTGTGCTACCACACACTGCTTCAATTGCTCGGGCATTTTCCGCAGGCGTACATACTCATCCTCACTGATGCGCTGCACGGGAATACCCGCCATCATCGACACAACATCTTCTACATCGTGTTCTGAAACGCCATGCCAGTTTTCGCCATCTTCATCAGCCCACTTTCGGTTCAATATCTCTAACTCTCCCTCCAACGCTGTTTGCTGATCACGACAGCGTGCTGCCAATTCAAAATCCTGACTTAGCACGGCCTTCTTTTTCTTGTCGATTACATCAGCCAATTCGTGCTGTTTGTCAGTAATCTCAGTAGGTATCTTGGCATGTTGGAGATGCACGCGTGCACCGACCTCATCCAACGCATCTATAGCTTTATCAGGAAAGAAGCGGTCTGTAATGTAGCGCTGCGTCAATTTGACGCAGGCGGCCAACGACATTTCGTCGTAACGCACATGATGATGCTGTTCGTAGTGGCCTTTTATATTATGCAGAATAGCAAGTGTTTCCTCGCTCGTCGTCGGCTCAACCATCACCTTTTGGAAACGGCGCTCCAATGCCCCATCCTTCTCAATGGAGTTACGATACTCCTTAAGCGTCGTGGCGCCAATAAATTGGAGTGTCCCACGTGCCAGGGCTGGTTTCAAAATATTTGCAGCATCCATACTCCCCGATGAATTTCCTGCACCAATAATTGTATGTATTTCATCTACAAATACTATCACATCGGGATTTTGTTCTAACTCATTCACAAGAGACTGGATACGCTCTTCAAACTGTCCGCGATATTTCGTTCCTGCAACAACCGAAGTGAGATCAAGGCTCACCACACGTTTATTAAACAAAAACGGGATTGTTTCGTGCTTCACAATGCGCTGCGCGAGTCCTTCTACAATGGCACTCTTTCCTACTCCCGGCTCACCAATTAAAACAGGATTATTCTTTTGCGTCGACACAAAATTTCAATCACCCGCTGAATCTCAGATTCGCGCCCTACCACTGTGTCTAATTTACCATCTGCAGCAGCCCGTGTTAAGTCGGTTGTAAAATGATCAATGAAAGGTGTTTTACTTGCTTCTTTATTATTTTGCAACACTTTGGTAGTCTGTGCTTGACTGCTACCACCTTTATCATCCGCCAATTCCTCCTCGGCCTCATTGGGCACGTCAAGGCTATCGGTAGGCACTTTATCTTTTTCATTCTCGGCTTTGATAAAAGTCAGTACGTCTACATATTCCATCTTGTTTTTTTCTAATATCTCCTTAGCGCCATTATCCGAATGGTCGTGTAAAATAGCTAAAATTAAATGCTGTACTTCCACAATCTCTGCATGCAAAACGCGCGCTTCCAACACTGCTAAACGCAGGATGTTACTTGCTTGCTGATCTAACACTATTTCTGAATCCACCTGTGTTGCATCAGTATCTCCCGTCTTTACCTGTGATTCGAGTGCACGTTTCACGGACGATTCATCTATTTTCAAGCGTTCAAAAAGCACATGAAGTAAGTTATCATCATCCTTGAGCATGCCTAAAACCAAATGTTCGGGCTCCACTGATGGACTATAGAGCCGAAGCGCTTCCTCACGACTGGATGCCAAGACCACGGAAACATTATGCGAGAATTGAGTTGTCATGTTGTTATTCCTTTCTTCCTTTCGAGACCCCAGGCCTCCTTGTTTCTATTGAACTTCCCTATTATATTATTTCTAATTCCTGCGTGCCATTCTTACAAAGGCTATGCCAAAAGTGCCATATTGGGCACGCTTTTTGCATTATCAGCGCGAAAGTATAAAAAACAAACGATAAAAGGAGATGTAAATTATGGCATTTATTGATTACTATAAGATATTGGGTGTTGATAAAAACATTCCACAAAAAGATGTGAGAGCGGCCTATCGAAAACGGGCTAAACTGTTTCATCCCGATCTCCACCCAAACGATCCGAAAGCAAAGGCAAAGTTTCAAGCGCTCAACGAAGCCTACGACGTGATTAGCGACCCCGAGAAGCGTGCCAAATATGATCAATATGGCGAGAAGTGGCAACAGGCCGATGCTTTTCAAGGGCAAGCGGGAGGCAATGCGACAGGAAATCCTTTCGAGGGATTTGATTTCAGCGGCTACGGTGAAGGAGGCGGTGGTTTCTCAAGTTTCTTTCAAGATTTATTCGGTGGTGGCGCACATTTCCGCTCATCGGGTTTTAACTATGGCACACAGAGTCGCTCAGACATCGGACAGATGGAAGCAAAAGTGAATATAGACCTCTATACAGCCTTGTTGGGTGGCGAGATAATGATTCAGCTCAGCAATGGCCAAAAGCTAAAGCTAAAGGTTAAACCAGAGACGCAGAATGGTACGAAAGTACGCGTGCGTGGCAAGGGATATAATCGTGGCGATGGTACTTTTGGTGATTTAATTATTAACTATCAAGTAAAGTTACCTACAGGACTCAATGAACGTCAAAAGCAACTTCTGCGTGAAATGCAACAAGCATAATACCGACATAATGACTTATAAAAAGGGAGGATGAGCAAAATACGCCTCCCTTTTTGTATGTCAATTTGACAGATTTTGGCATACTCCCATCCGAACAGATTAGTTCTTAATTTATTGCTGCGCGATAAAAACGGATTGAAGACCAAAAATAACGTCCCTATTCTAATAGCGTTGTAGCACGAACACGGCTCAGTGTCTCGGGGGTCATTTGCAAATAGCTGGCTATATAAAGTAGCGGTGCACGCAAAATAACCTGTGGCATGAGTTTGCTCATACGTTTATAACGATTGCTAGCCGACTCAAAACGCACCAAATCAGCATGCACTTGCGAGAGAATAAGACTCTCCTCCAATATCTTGCGATAAAGAATCTGAATGTTCACGTTGTGCAGTGCCACCTGCTCCAAACGTTTTTTAGGTAGTGCATAGATGATGGAAGTCTCTAAAGCATCGACTTGAAGATGACTGGGAATCTCCTTAAACAAGCTCTCAATGCACATAAAAATCGACCGATCGGCACCTAAATGCTCGGTCATGTCCTTGCCATTTTTGAAATAATACTGGCGGATGAGACCTTTGTCGATGTAGTAAATGTTTTTGCACACATCGCCATCTTTAAGGATAGTTTCGCCTTTAGCAAATTTCATCGGCACCAGCACGCTCTCCAAAATGTCTAATTCATCGTGTGTCATTGTGCTATACTTTCGCGCGAGTTCGCGTGCTATATCGCGCGGTGTATTCATCAATTCTTTCATATAATAAGGCTCCTTCAAAAAGTTAATTATAGGGGGTTACTTAATCTAATTTCAATACGGCTAAGAAAGCTTTCTGCGGCACTTGCACGTTGCCCACTTGCTTCATGCGTTTTTTGCCTTGTTTTTGCTTTTCCAAGAGTTTACGTTTTCGGCTAACGTCGCCGCCATAACATTTGGCCGTAACGTCCTTCCGCACTTGCTTAACCGTTTCACGAGCGATGATTTTAGCTCCAATCGCTGCCTGGATGGCTATGTCGAACTGCTGCCGAGGAATAAGCTCCTTGAGTTTCTCGCACATCCTGCGCCCAAAGGTCACGGCATTACTTTCGTGAGTGAGCGTCGAGAGTGCATCAACGGGCTCGCCATTGAGCAAAATATCTAATTTAGCCAACTTCGACGGACGAAACGAATCGATGTGATAGTCGAACGAAGCATAGCCTTTTGAAATGCTTTTGAGTTTGTCGTAGAAGTCGATAACGATTTCGCCAAGCGGAATATAAAAGTGCAGTTCCACCCGATTGCCGCTCACGTATTCTTGCTTAATGAGCTCGCCACGCTTATCCAAACAGAGGGTCATGATAGAACCAATATAGTCGGCTGCCGTGATGATGGTAGCGCGAATGTAGGGCTCCTCAATATGGTCGATGAGCGTTTGTTCGGGCAATCCCGATGGATTGTGCACCTCCTTCACATTGCCCTGTTTGTCGTAAACCATATAGGACACGTTGGGGACGGTGGTAATGACATCCATATTAAACTCTCTATCCAAACGCTCTTGAATGATTTCCATGTGCAGCAGTCCCAAGAAGCCGCAACGAAAGCCGAAACCTAAGGCCACAGAACTCTCTGGCGAAAAAGTCAGGGCGGCATCGTTAAGCTGCAACTTTTCTAAAGAAGCCCGCAGATTCTCATAGTCGTTGGGATCAATGGGATAAACACCGGCAAAGACCATAGGCTTCACCTCCTGAAATCCGGCAATCGCTTCACGGCAGGGATGAGCAACAGAGGTAACCGTATCACCCACTTTCACTTCAGTCGCCGTTTTAATGCCGCTGATGATATAACCCACTTCACCCGTTGTGAGCGCCTGCTTGGGCATCATATCCATCTTCAAAACACCCACTTCATCGGCCGCATATTCCATCCCCGTGTTGAAGAACTTCACCTTTTCACCCTTCTTGATGCAGCCGTTAACCACCTTGCAAAGCACGATGACGCCACGGAAACTATTGAAAATAGAATCGAAGATTAAAGCTTGGGCAGGCGCTTCGGGATTGCCGACAGGTGCGGGAATACGCGCGATAACAGCCTCTAAGATGCGCTCCACGCCCTCGCCCGTTTTGCCCGACGCACGAATAATTTCTTCGCGCTTGCAACCGAGAAGCTCGATAATCTCGTCTTCCACCTCGTCGGGCATCGCATTGGGCATGTCGATTTTGTTGATCACGGGGATAATCTCCAAATCGTGCTCAATCGCCATATACAAGTTGGATATAGTCTGTGCCTGCACACCCTGCGTGGCATCAACCACGAGCAATGCGCCTTCGCAAGCCGCAATCGAACGCGAGACCTCATAAGAAAAGTCCACGTGTCCCGGCGTATCAATCAAGTTTAAAATATAATCCTTGCCATCCTGCGCTTTGTAACCCATTTGAATGGCATGGCTCTTGATCGTGATACCACGCTCACGTTCCAAATCCATGTCGTCCAGCATCTGGCCTTCTGTGATTTGAATCGTTTTTGTCTTCTCCAACAAACGATCGGCAAGTGTAGATTTGCCATGGTCTATATGTGCAATAATACAAAAGTTTCGTATATTATTTATCGTTTCCATTCGGCTGTAAAATTACTTTTACGCGCAAAGTTAACGAAATTCCTTTAATAATTTAGTAACTTTGCGTGAAATAAAATAGCCGAACAATGAAAAAAGCATTATTCCTAAGCGCAGTAATTTCACTGCTTGCAGGCTGCCAGCACGAGACCGTTGACGACAGAGCTGCCCGGGAGGCTGCCGAATATACGAAGCAGATGTGCCCCACGCCTATTGAAAACTTCACGCGGACAGACAGCTTGGTCTTCAACCGGGCGACGCGCACCCTCATCTATTACTGCGCATTTAGCGACAAGATGGACGACGAGAAAATGGTGGCTATCAACCGAAACAAGCTCGTTGAGGGCTTGAAAGCCGGTATTAAAAACGACATCGGGCTCAAAACCTATCTTGAAGCAGGCATACACGTGATGTATGTTGTGCATTCTACAAAAGAGCCTCAGAAAGTGCTCTTCAAGGAGCAAATCCACTAAAACTTGCAGGAGCCTTGCCCATAAAAGCACTCGGCCATGCGTTTATCGACCTTCCAAGGGGATAAAATTAATTTTCGGAATGCTTGTGGAGTTTCCGCAAACGATAAAACAAAAATTTTAGCGCTTGCATAGCTTATGCAAATGGCAAAACATAAAAATTAGCGCTTGCATAGCTTATGCAAATGGCAAAACATAAAAAACAGCGCTTGCATAACCTATGCAAATGACAAAACATAAAAAATGGTGCTTGC
>NZ_BAJQ01000039.1 GCF_000613785.1 Segatella oulorum JCM 14966
GTTTATCGCATGAAACAGTTCGCCGCCGATATTCCGCGTTGTTTATCGCAGGAAAACAGTTCGCCGCCGATATTCCGCGCTGTTTATCGCAGGAAAGGTGCTCGCCGCCGATAATCCGTGTTGTTTATCGCAGGAAAAGGTGCTCGCCGACGGACAAAAACGGAAAACACATCCCAAAATGCGTATTTCCGGCGTGGGTTTTCGGCTGAATATGCTAAGAAAATGGCTTTCTTGGCGTTTGGACTGCGAAATCCTACATTTTTTTATTATTTTTGCGGCTGAAAAAATCAAACCGATATGAATCGAACAAAATTATTCCTCCTATTTTGCTTGTTGCTGCAGGTGCTGACGCTCGGCGCACAACAAAACGTGAGTTCCGCGGCGCGTGGATTCAGTGTGTCAACGGACAGTTTAAAGGACTTGGCCGCGACGAGATGCAACGCCAGCTCACGCAGCAGTTGAACGAGTTGCAGCGCGATGGCGTGAATGCCATCATCTTTCAGGTGCGGGCCGAGTGCGATGCGCTCTACGACAGCCCGCTCGAGCCATGGAGCCGCTATTTGACCGGGCAACAGGGCGTGGCTCCCAATCCGTTTTGGGACCCTTTGCAATGGATGGTGACCGAATGCCATCGGCGCGGCATGGAGTTGCACGCGTGGATTAATCCGTTCCGCGCCAAAACCAAGGGCACGCAGGAACTGGCGGCCAATCACGTGGCCATCAAGAATCCCGGCGGCATGTTTGCCTATGGCGAGCAGCTCATCATGAACCCCGGACAGCCCGAGAACCGCACGTATATTTGCAAAGTGGCGGCCGACATTGTGCGGCGCTATGATGTGGATGGTTTTCATATCGATGATTATTTCTATCCCTATCCTGTGGCAGGGCTCGCGATTCCCGACGACAATGCGTATGCGGCCTATGGCAACGGCATTAAAGATCGCGGCGATTGGCGGCGCTACAACGTGAATTTGTTTATCAAGGAGCTCGCTGACAGCATTCATGCCGTGAAGCCGTGGGTGAAATTCGGCGTTTCGCCCTTTGGCATCTATCGCAACCAGACGAGTTGGGCCGGCGGCAGTGCCACGAAGGGGCTGCAAAACTATGACGACCTCTATGCCGACGTGCTGTTGTGGGTGAACAAGGGCTGGGTGGACTATTGCGTGCCGCAGTTGTATTGGCAGGTGGGTCATCCCGTGGCCGATTACAAAGAGCTCATCACGTGGTGGAACCGCAATGCGGGCCATCGGCCTTTGTATATCGGCGAGAGCGTGGACAACACCGTGCGCAATGCCGATCCGCAAAATCCTAACAGCCATCAGTTGCCGTTGAAACGCAAGTTGCAAGGACAAATGCGCAATGTTTGCGGCACGGTGTTGTGGTATGCAAAGAATTTCTGCGACAACGTGGGCAATTATGCCACGCTCATGCGCGAAAACTATTGGAAATATCCTGCGTTGCAGCCGCGCATGCCTTTCCTCGACGACAAAGCGCCCAAGAAACCCAAACGGGTGAAACCCGTGTGGACCAACGATGGTTATGTGCTGTTTTGGCAGGCGCCCAAGGCCAAGAAATGGGGCGATGAGGTCGTGCGCTATGTGGTTTATCGCTTTGAAAAGGGTGAGAAGGTGGCGTTGGATGATGCTTCGAAAATTGCCGCCATCACCACCGATTGCTACTATAAATTGCCCTACGAAGACGGCCGGCACAAGTGGGTTTACGTTGTGACGGCGGTCGATCGCATGAGCAACGAAAGCAAGGCCGTGAAGAAAAAAATTAGTTTGTGATGCAGAACCTTTATCAGCGGCCGGGCGATTACGACCATTTCCGTGTGGAGCAGCCTGCTCCCTTGTTGGATTGGCTGTTGCAGAATGTGCATCATCTGAGCCGCTCGAAGGTGAAAGCCACGTTGCAAGGGCGCGGCATCCGCGTGGATGGAAAAGTGGTGACGCAGTTTGACTATCCGTTGAAAGCTGGGCAGAAAGTGACCGTGAGCCGCACCAAACAGAACAACAGCATCTTTAAAAATCGCTATGTGAAGATTGTCTACGAAGACCAGTATCTCGTGGTAATCGAAAAGAATGTGGGTGTGCTGTCGATGGCTGCCGGCCATTCGTCGCTCAACGTGAAAGCCATTCTGGATGACTATTTCAAGCAGACGCGCCAGAAATGCACGGCGCATGTGGTGCACAGACTCGATCGCGACACCAGTGGCTGATGGTCTACGCCAAAGACAAACGCACCGAGCTGCTGTTGGAAGAAGATTGGCACAACATTGTCTACGACCGGCGCTATGTGGCCGTTGTGTCGGGTGAAATGCGCGAGACGGATGGCGTAATCGCTAATTGGTTGAAGGACAATAAAGCCTATTTCACCTACTCATCTCCCGTGGATAATGGCGGAAAATATGCCGTTACGCATTTCCACGTTTTAGCACGGTCGCCACGCTATTCTTTGGTAGAATATCGTTTGGAGACAGGGCGCAAGAACCAAATTCGCGTGCATTCGGCCGATATGGGCCATCCCGTCTGCGGCGATGTGAAATATGGCAACGGCGACGACATCATCGGCCGGCTCTGCCTGCATGCCTACATCCTGTGTTTCTATCATCCCATCACGCATCGCCGAATGGAATTTGCCACGCCCATTCCACCCACATTCAGAACAGTATTTAAATAAAATCAACAAATAAAGTATGGATAATTTCTTGTATTATATTTTCATTCTCATTGCCCTCGTCGTGGGCATTTTCGTGATTAAAAAAATCACCGGTTGCGTCTTTAAAGTGATTGTGGCACTGGCTGTAGCCGCCATTTTAATCGCTTTGTATTATTTGCATGGCGCTTAGGGCGTCTCTGTTTTCCAACCGTTTAAAAAACAAGCAAAAGCTTTGTTGTATGGTAGAATTGCGCTAACTTTGTAGGCAAATTTTAACAGCGATATGAAACAAACAAAAATTGTAGCTTCGATTAGCGACCGCAGATGTGATCAGGATTTCATCAGAAAATTATTTTTTACGGGCATGAATGTGGTGCGCATGAACACGGCGCACGCTACACAAGAAGGCATTCGAACCATTGTGAAGAATGTGCGGGCAGTGTCACCGCACATTGGAATTATGATTGATACGAAAGGTCCCGAAGTGCGCACAACGGGTGTCGATGAACCCTTGAGCTACAAAGCTGGCGACATCGTTAAAATCTTTGGTCGCCCCGAAATGGACTCTTCGCACGACATCATCAACGTTTCTTATCGCGATATTGCCAAAGATGTGAAAGTGGGCGACGACATGCTCTTCGACGATGGCGAGCTCGACATGAAGGTCATCGAATGCGATGGCCCCATGGTGGTGGCGCAGGTGCAGAACGACGGCGTGTTGGGCTCACATAAAAGTGTGAACATCCCGGGAGAGCACATCGATTTGCCTGCGCTCACCGAAAAGGATAAAAAGAACATCTTGCTGGCTATCGAGCTGGACATTGATTTCATTGCCCATTCCTTTGTGCGCAATGCCGACGACGTGAAAGCCGTGCAAAAGATCTTGGATGAGCATCATAGCGACATTAAAATCATTTCCAAGATTGAAAACCAGGAGGGTGTCGACAATATCGACGAAATCATCGAAGCCTCCTACGGCATCATGATTGCGCGTGGTGATTTGGGCATCGAAGTGCCCATTGAGCGCATTCCGGGCATTCAGCGCAACATCATTCGCAAGTGTGTTGAGATGCGTCGTCCGGTGATTGTGGCTACGCAGATGTTGCACACGATGATCAACAATCCGCGGCCGACGCGTGCCGAAGTGACCGACATTGCCAATGCCATTTATTATCGCACCGATGCGTTGATGCTGAGCGGCGAAACGGCCAGCGGAAAATATCCCGTCGAGGCGGTGCAAACCATGGCTCGCATTGCCGAACAAGCCGAAAAGGACAAATCGAGAATACACGAAATAGAAGCACCGTGGGAGGCCGACGAGCACGACCTGCGCACATTCCTTTCGCACACAGCCATTGATGCCACACGCAAATTAGGCGTAGCCGGCATCATCACCGACAGCGCAACCGGACAAACGGCGCGCAATTTGGCCGCATTCCGCGGTCCCGTTCCCGTGCTGGCCATTTGCTATAAAGAAAAAACGCAGCGCTGGCTCAACCTCAGCTATGGCGTCATCCCCATCTATCAGCGTGCGCAAGTGAGTGCGCAATACATGTTCTTGGCTGCGTTGCGCATGTTGCGTCAAAAAGGCTACATTCAAGACGAAGACAAGATTGCCTATCTCAGCGGAAATCTGAGCGAAGACAGTGGCACCACGTTCTTAGAAATCAATAAGGTGAAAGAGGTGTTCAATCGCAACTACGAGTTCCATCTTCCCGACGTTGAGAAGTTGACCGAGAACAGCGACAATATGCGCGAAGACGAGCGCTAAAACGCCTTCTATGCACAAATACATTCTGTTAAAAGATTAAAAATAATAAAGCTGTAACCCTTGCGGTTGCAGCTTTCGATGATATTTTAATTAACTTTGCACATGCTGCCACGTGATGGCAGCATTCAATTCAAATTAAATCAATAAAAACAAATGGCAACAAGAATCAGATTGCAACGTGGCGGTAGAAAGCACTATGCTTTTTATAGCATTGTTATCGCCGACGTTAGAGCTCCACGTGATGGTAAATTTACTGAGAAGATTGGTACGTTCAATCCTAACACCAATCCTGCTACCGTAGATTTGAATTTCGAACGCGCTCTTTATTGGGTAGAAACCGGTGCGCAGCCTACTGACACCGTTCGTAACATTCTCAAGCGAGAAGGCGTTTACATGATGAAGCACCTTCGTGGTGGCGTGAAGAAAGGCGCTTTTGACGAGGCCACTCTTCAACAGAAATTCGACGCTTGGAAAGAAAACAAGCTGAAAGGTTTCGAGGCTATTCGCGAAGGAGAAGCTAAGGCTAAGGCTGCAGCTGTGAAGGCTGAGCTCGAGGCTGAGAAGAAAATGAACGAAGCTATTGCAAAGAAGGTGGCTGAGAAAAAGGCTGCTGCCGAAGCTGCACAGGCTGAAGCAACTGCAGAGGCGAATGAAGCTGCTGCCGAGGCAACTGAAACAACAGTAGAAGCAACCGAAGCTGCTGCTAAGGCAACTGAAGAAGCACCGGCTGCAGAAGCGCCCGCTACTGAAGCAACAGCAGAAGCATAAGACATTTTTTTTCATTTGTGGGCAAGGGGTATCTCGTTTTGAGATGCTCCTTGTTTCTTTTTTGTGCCGACTTCGCTTTTCTACGATAGCTTGTTGTTGCCTATCGTGCGAAAGGTGCTATAATATAATAAGGTGTATTCTTAATTTGCATGCCATTTGCGGAACTTCCGCAAGCAAGATGCATTTTTGTGCAATATTTGCGGAACTTCCGCAAATAAGAAACGTTTTTGTTTAATATTTGCGGTTCGCCCGCAAATAGGATGCAGTTTTGTGTAATCATTGCGGAAGTTCCGCAAGTGAGATACGTTTTTGCACAATATTTGCGGAAGTTCCGCAAACAAAATTCATTTTTGTGTAATATTTGCGGAAGTTCCGCAAGCAAGATGCGTTTTTGTGCAATATTTGCGGAAGTTCCGCAAACGTGGTGCATTTTCCGATAAGGTCTTTCTGGGGGATATTGATGGTGTCGGAATTGTTGGCGAAGTGAAAAGTGGTAGCCGATGGCATGATGTGGAGTGGGGGGCGTGCGAAAGCAGGATGGAGCGGCGTGGAAGCATTTGGGTAATCGTCTTTTGTAAACTCCACCTTGCATTTTTTTATTTAAATCGCGTTATAGTTATAATATTATTGTTACCTTTGCAGCGATTTGAGGTAGATTAGCTATCTACCTTGTGAGGCGAATTATTAATAACGTTATAAAATTTATGAATTTCACTTTATTCATTACCGTTTTAATAACGGCTGTGGTCTTGGTAGTGGCAGCCTATGTCATTGCGAAGTTAATCGGTCCTCGGTCTTATAATCCGGTAAAGGGTGAGCCTTTCGAATGTGGTATTCCCACGCGCGGCAGCTCTTGGCTTCCGATGCATGTGGCTACTATCTTTTTGCCATCCTTTTTCTGGTGTTCGACATCGAGACGGTTTTTCTTTATCCATGGGCCGTTGTTGCGAAAGAATTAGGCCATTTTGCTTTGGTTAGCATCGGTTTCTTCTTGGTTGTGTTAGTTTTGGGCCTTGCTTATGCTTGGCGGAAAGGAGCTTTGGAATGGAAGTAAGAAAACCGCACATCAAGAGCATTCCTTATCAGGAGTTTAAGGATAACGAAAATTTAGAGAAGATAACGAAGGAGCTTAATGAGGGCGGCGCGAATGTGATTGTGGGTTCGCTCGACCAGGCGATTAACTGGGGGCGCAGCAACTCGCTGTGGTCGCTCACTTTTGGTACGTCGTGCTGCGGAATTGAGTTTATGGCCGTGGGTTGTTCGCGCTACGATTTCTCGCGCTTCGGTTTTGAGGTAACGCGAAATTCGCCTCGTCAGGCCGACTTAATCATGTGTGCCGGAACCATTACCAACAAAATGGCGCCGGTGTTTAAGCGTCTTTATGACGAGATTGCCGAGCCCAAATATGTTGTGGCAGTAGGTGGTTGTACCATCAGCGGAGGTCCGTTTAAGAAGAGCTATAACGTGGTGCGCGGCATCGATGAATTGGTGCCCGTCGACGTGTATATTCCCGGTTGTCCACCACGTCCCGAAGCCATTTTGTATGGCATGATGCAGTTGCAGCGCAAAGTGAAGGTCGAAAAATTCTTTGGTGGCGCTAATCACAAAATGACCTCCGAGGAGAGAACCGAGTCTTTGGCAAAAGGCGGTTTGCACGGATTGAGCAACGAGACGCTTGCCGCAACCGAGAAGTTGGGCAAACGGGCTCCGATTATTGTGACCGATGTCCCTGCTGATTTCGATCCGCAGAAAGGTTTAACAGAAGAATAACGTGTGAGAAGATGAAATTAGAAAATATAGAACTCCAATTTGATGGCTTTGCCGAGGAAATGGCGAAGCTGAAAGGCGAGAAGCATTTCGATTATCTTGTTACCATTATTGGCGAAGATTTTGGCGAAGAGGGCTTGGGTTGTATTTATATTCTTGAGAATACCGAGAACCACGAGCGCTGTTCGGTGAAAACGATTGCAAAGCAAGTTGGCGAGGATTATGTCATTCCCTCCGTTTTGCCTTTGTGGAATGCAGCCAATCTGTTAGAACGTGAGGTGTTCGATTTCTTGGGCATCAAGTTCTTGGGGCATCCCGATATGCGTCGCCTTTTCATGCGCAACGATTTCAAGGGTTACCCTTTGCGTAAGAGTTTCGATGCAAGTCCTGAAGCCAATCCTTTCCCTACGACGGATGAGCCTGAGACTGATTTTACTACCGAGTGGAACTTAGATAAAAACGGTAATTTGGTTGCGACACAACATCGTTTGTTTGATGACGACGATTTTGTGGTGAACTTAGGCCCCAACCACCCCAGCATGCACGGTGTGCTTCGTTTGCAAACTGTTTTGAATGGTGAGGTGGTGAAGCATGTTTATCCGCATTTGGGTTATATTCATCGCGGCATGGAGAAGATGTGCGAAAGCATGACCTATCCGCAAACGTTGGCCTTTGCCGACCGTTTGAATTATCTCTGTGCCATGATGCATCGCCATGCCATGGTGGGTGTGATGGAAGAGGCTTTAGGCGTGGAACTCTCCGAGCGTATTCAATATATCCGCACGATTATGGACGAGTTGCAGCGTATCGATAATCACTTGCTTTTCTTGGGCACATGTGCACAGGATTTGAGCGCCTTGACAGCTTTCCTTTATTGCATGCGCGACCGTGAGCAGGTGCTCAACGTGATGGAGGAAACCACTGGCGGCCGCTTAATTCAGAATTATTATCGCATTGGCGGTTTGCAGGATGATATCGATCCTAATTTCGTTCAGAATGTGAAAGCACTCTGCAAATACCTTCGTCCGAAAGTTCAAGAATATTTAGATGTATTTGGCGATAATGTCATCACGCAGCAACGTTTAATCGGCGTTGGTCCAATGGGCTTGGAAGATTGTATTAACTATGCAGTGACAGGTCCTGCAGGTCGTGCTGCCGGATGGAAAAATGATGTGCGCAAGAATCATCCTTATGCGATGTATGATAAGGTCAACTTTAATGTAGTTACCTTGGACGGAGCCGATTCTTATGCGCGTTATATGGTTCACATACAAGAGCTTTATCAGAGCTTGGATATTATAGAGCAGCTCATCGATAATATTCCTGAAGGCGAATATTACATTAAACAGAAACCCATTATCAAACTGCCCGAGGGACAGTGGTACTTCTCTGTAGAAGGTGGTGCTGGTGAGTTTGGTGTTTATTTAGATTCGAAGGGTGATAAGAGTCCTTATCGATTGAAAATGCGTCCTATGGGATTGACCTTAACTGGGGCTTTCGACAAAATGTTGAAAGGACAGAAGTTGGCCGATCTTGTTGCGACAGGTGCGGCAATCGATTTTGTTATTCCTGATATTGATAGATAAATTATGTTTGATTTTAGTATAGTAACAACTTGGATTGATAGCTTGTTGCGCCAGACATTAGGTTTAGGCGACTTTTTATCGATATTAATCGAGTGTGTGCTCGTAGGCGTTGCTATTTTGACCGCCTATGCTTTGATTGCCATTGTACTTATCTTCATGGAACGTAAGGTTTGTGCTTATTTTCAGTGTCGTTTAGGTCCGATGCGCGTTGGTCCTTGGGGTATATTTCAGGTGTTTGCCGATGTGTTGAAGATGTTGATTAAAGAAATCTTTGTGGTAGACAAAGCCGATAAGTTTCTTTATTATCTTGCACCGGTGTTGGTGATTGTTGCTTCTGTTGGCACCTTCTCTTTCTTGCCTTGGAATAATGGCGCACAAGTGTTAGACTTCAATGTGGGTATATTCTTGCTGACCGCTATCTCGAGTATCGGTGTTTTGGGCATCTTCTTAGCAGGTTGGGGCAGTAATAACAAGTATTCCGTTGTGAGTGCCATGCGTGGTGCTGTGCAAATGATTTCTTATGAAATATCGTTAGGGCTTTGCATCATCAGTGCTGTACTTTTGACCGGAACCATGCAGATAAGTGGTATCGTTGGTGCACAAGGTAGTGCATGGCTCATTTTCCAATCGCCTTTTACTTGGATAGCCTTTCTGGTGTTCTTGATTGCCGGAAATGCAGAGGCTAATCGTGGTCCTTTCGACCTGGCCGAAGCTGAAAGCGAATTGACCGCAGGTTATCATACCGAATATTCGGGTATGGGATTTGGTTTTTATTATTTAGCAGAGTATTTAAATCTCTTTGTCATCTCTGGAATTGCTGCAACGGTGTTCTTAGGTGGCTGGATGCCGCTACATGTCGTAGGCTTGGATGGTTTTAATGCTGCGATGGACTATATCCCAGGAATTATTTGGTTTATGGGTAAGACTTTTGCCATCGTTTGGATTTTGATGTGGATACGTTGGACTTTTCCACGTTTGCGTATTGATCAGATTCTTACCTTAGAATGGAAGTATATCATGCCGTTCATGTTGGTTGTTTTAACACTGACGACGATGTGGATTGCTTTAGTTTAATTCTTGTTTGAAAATAATAAACGATTTTTTTTATAATGGAAAATAAAAAATCATATTTTGGAGAAGTGGCTTCTGCGTTCAAGACATTGGGCATAGGGTTGAAGGTTACCTTGAAGGAATACTTTACGCCCAAAACGACAGAGCAGTATCCGGAGAATAGAAAGACAACGCTCCATGTTGCAAAGCGCCATCGCGGACGTCTTGTTTTCAAGCGCAACGATGATAAAACTTATAAGTGCACGGCTTGCACGATGTGTGAGAAGGCTTGTCCGAATGACACGATTAAGATTCTTGCGCACATGGAAGAAAATCCTGAAACGGGACGCAAGAAAAAGGTCCTTGATGATTATCAATACGATTTGGGCGATTGTATGTTTTGCCAATTATGTGTTAACTCTTGCAATTTTGATGCGATAGAGTTTACTAACGATTTTGAGAACTCTGTATTTGATAAAGACACGTTGCGTCTTCATTTGGATAAAGAGATTTATGAGGGCGGAAGTCTACCTAATCTTATAGAGGGTGGATCCCCCATTGAGATTGGTAAGTTTAATACAAAAACCAAGTAATAAAGATTATGGCGAATTTAATTGTATTTTGTATTTTGGCTGTAGTCATTCTTGGTTCGGCCATCATGAGCGTGCTGACAAAGCGTATTATGCGTTCAGCCACATTCCTTTTGTTTGTTTTGTTTGGCATCGCAGGTATTTATTTCCTTTTGGATTATACATTCTTGGGTGCTGTGCAAATTTCTATCTACGCAGGTGGTGTGACAATGGTTTATATTTTTGCTATCCAATTAGTTTCTAAGCGTACCCTACAAGGTCTTGTTGAGCAGATAAAAGGCAGCCGCGTCTTAAAAGGCTGTCTATTAAGTATCGTTGGCTTTGTAGTGATGGCGGCAGTGTTGTTGAAAAGCAACTTAATGTCGGCGATGCTTTCTACTACCGATACGGAATTGCCGATGCAGCAAATTGGAACCGCTTTGTTGGGGAGTGATAAATATCAATATGTATTGCCATTTGAATTTATTTCGGTATTCTTATTGGCATGCATTATTGGTGGTGTAATGATAGCAAGAAAGGAGGATAAAAAATGAATATTCCAGTAGCATGTTATTTCATTCTGAGTGCACTTTTATTTTTTATTGGTGTATTTGGTTTTGTTACAAGACGTAATTTGATTGCAATGTTGATTTCTGTCGAGCTGATATTAAATGCCGTAGATTTGAACTTTGCCGTATTTAATCGTATTCTTTTTCCTGGTCAGTTAGAAGGCTTCTTCTTTACATTATTTTCAATTGGGGTGAGTGCTGCAGAAACAGCCGTTGCCTTAGCCATTATAATTAATGTTTATCGGAACTTCCATAGCGACCAGGTAAATAGTATTGAAAACATGAAATTCTAAAGAGATGGAATATAGTTATGCATTTTTAATACTTCTCCTTCCTTTCTTGAGTTTCCTCGTGTTAGGACTTCTCGGAATGAAGATGAAGAAACCCCTTGCAGGCTTTATTGGCACGACCGTATTGGGTGTACTTTTTGCAATGTCGGTTTACACGGCCTATGAATATTTCTTTGTTGTAGGCCGCGATGCAACGACGGGGTTATATCCAACGGTCACAGTCTTTAATTTTACTTGGCTTAGGTTTACCGAGTTGCTGACTTTTAATATAGGTTTCCGTTTAACGCCCATTAGCGTGATGATGTTGATAGTTATAACCACAGTTAGTTTTATGGTTCATATCTATTCATTTGGCTATATGGCAGAACGCGATTCTAAATATAAGTTTGAAGAATACGAGCATGGCTTCCAGCGTTTCTACGCTTATTTGTCGCTTTTCACGATGAGCATGTTAGGCTTAGTTGTTGCGACAAACATCTTTCAAATGTATATGTTTTGGGAGTTAGTTGGTGTATGCTCTTATCTGCTCATAGGCTTTTATTATCCTAAGCATGCAGCAGTCCACGCTTCAAAGAAAGCATTTATTGTAACACGATTTGCCGATTTATTCTTCCTCATCGGAATCTTATTCTTTAGTTTCTATGTGGGGACATTCAACTATGATTTAAACGCTAATCCTGAATTGGTTAATAAGTTGGCGAGTGTTGCTTCACAATATGTATGGGTATTGCCAACAGCATTGTTCTTGATGTTTATCGGCGGTGCAGGTAAGAGTGCAATGTTCCCTTTGCACATTTGGTTGCCCGATGCGATGGAAGGTCCAACTCCTGTTTCGGCTTTAATTCATGCCGCAACAATGGTTGTTGCTGGTGTTTACCAAGTGGCCAGCTTGTTCCCCATTTGGGTTGAATATGCTCCCAACCAATTACATTGGGTAGCTTATATTGCTGCATTCACCGCTTTCTATGCAGCCGCCGTTGCTTGTTGTCAGCGCGATATTAAGCGAGGCTTAGCATTCTCGACCATTTCGCAAATAGCTTATATGTTGGTTGCATTGGGTGTTTGCTATGCGATTGACAATCATGAAGGTGGTTTAGGCTATATGGCCAGCATGTTCCACTTGTTTACACATGCTATGTTTAAGGCACTCTTATTCTTGTGCTCTGGTGCAATCATCGTCATTATAGGTAGTAACTTTAAAGAGTATATGGGTGGTTTGCATAAATATATGCCCATTACGAATGCTTGTTTCCTGATTGGCTGTATTGCGATTAGTGGTGTTTGGCCTTTTGCAGGTTTTTTCTCAAAAGACGAAATTGTTTCAGCATGCTTTGAATACTCACCTTTCTTAGGTTGGTTTATGACCTTAGTTTCGGGGATGACCGCATTTTATATGTTCCGTTTATATTATGTGATATTCTGGGGGCAAAGCTATTATGAAGTAGATCCCGAACATCGCAAGCGTCCAGCCGAAGTTCCATTTGTGATGTGGGGGCCTTTAGTGTTCCTTGCTATCATCTCAATCTTTGCTGGTTGGATTCCTTTTGGGCATTTCGTTTCGGCAACAGGTCAATCGATGGAGATTCATTTGCAGCACTTTGAGTTCTCAAGTGTGGCATGGTTCAGTCTTTTGGCTGCAGCAATTGGTATTGGTTTAGCCACTTGGATGTATCTTCCTAAGCGCAACCCCGTTCCCGATATGTTGGCAAAGCGAATGCCCGTGTTGCATAAAGCAGCTTTAAATCGCTTCTACATTGACAATATTTGGCAGTTTATCACTCATAAGATTGTGTTTGGTTGTTTCTCGAAACCCATAGCTTGGTTTGATCGCCATGTCATTGATGGCACATTTAACTTCATGGCATGGGGCGCACAAGAGGCAGGTGAGACCATCCGTCCTTGGCAGAGTGGTGATGTCCGTGCTTATGCATCGTGGTTCCTCACGGGCACTATAGCGTTAGCTTTAGTGTTGTTATGCATCTATTGTTAGTGAATAATGAATAGAAAAAAAGACAAATAAAGATATGAATATATTAACATTATTCGTTGTTATTCCCGTCCTGATGCTCATCGGTCTATGGTTGTCCAAAAACGATAATCAGGTGCGTGGTGTAATGGTTGTAGGTGCTTCAGCTCTGTTGGGGTTAGCGATATGGCTCACGATATCTTTTATCCAGTTGCGCCATGCAGGGAATACCGATCTCATGCTTTTCACCTATAGTGTGCCTTGGTTTGCACCTTTGCATATAGCTTATAGTATTGGTGTAGATGGTATCTCGGTTGTAATGATATTGTTGTCAGCCGTTATTGTCTTCACAGGCACCTTTGCTTCGTGGCAGTTGGAACCCATGAAGAAAGAATATTTCTTATGGTTTGTATTGCTAAGTATCGGTGTGTTTGGCTTCTTCATTTCAACCGACCTATTTACAATGTTCATGTTTTATGAGGTTGCGCTCATCCCCATGTATCTGTTGATAGGTGTTTGGGGTACAGGCCCTAAGGAATATGCGGCAATGAAGCTCACCTTAATGCTGATGGGTGGTAGTGCTTTGTTGATTATAGGTATTTTGGGTATTTATTATTTCAGCGGAGCAACCACGATGGATATCAACGAGATTGCGGCTATGCACAACATTCCCGTTGCCGTGCAAAAGGTGTTCTTCCCCTTGATTTTTATTGGATTTGGTGTGCTTGGCGCCTTGTTTCCTTTCCACACATGGTCTCCCGATGGTCATGCCTCGGCGCCAACAGCCGTTTCGATGCTTCATGCAGGTGTATTGATGAAATTAGGTGGCTATGGTTGTTTCCGCATAGCAATGTATTTGTTGCCTGAGGCTGCTCAACAGCTTTCTTGGATATTCTTGATACTAACTACCTGCTCTGTTATTTATGGTGCTCTTTCAGCTTGCGTACAAACCGATTTGAAGTATATCAATGCTTATTCTTCAGTGTCGCACTGTGGTATGGTGCTCTTTGCATTGTGCATGATGACGCAAACAGCCATCACAGGTGCTGTGTTGCAGATGTTATCACATGGATTGATGACGGCGCTTTTCTTCGCTTGCATCGGTATGATTTATCACCGTGCAGGTACGCGTGATGTGCGCTATTTAGGAGGTTTGATGAAAGTCATTCCATTTCTTTCCGTCTCCTATGTTGTTGCAGGTTTAGCCAACCTTGGTTTACCAGGTTTCTCGGGTTTCGTAGCCGAGATGACCATTTTTGTAGGAGCATTCCAGAATGGCGACACCTTCCATCGCGTGTGCACCATCATTGCTTGCACCTCGATTGTTGTGACCGCCGTTTATATTTTGCGTGTTGTGGGTAAGATTCTGTTTCAGAAGGTTGCTAATCCCAAATTTTATGAGCTTCACGATGCTACTTGGGACGAGCGTTTCGCCATTGGCGGCTTGATTTTCTGTGTTGCAGGTTTAGGCATGTTCCCCTTGTGGGCGAACGATATCATTAGCAGTGCAGTAGGTCCCATTATCCACCACATTCTTAATGGTTCGGTTGCCGCTTTGTAATATCAGTTGAATCAATAAAGAAACATTCAAGATGAATATCAATTATAGTCAGTTTTTAAATATGATACCCGAGGTGACTTTGATGGCACTTTTGGTTATCGTTTTCATTGCCGATTTCCTCACAGCACCTCGTGTGGCGCTTCCTGCTGCGGGACAAACGAGCAGTGCGTCGCCCCGCAAATGGTTTAATCCATTGGTGTGTCTGTTGATGGGCGTGCATATTGTGGTGAACATTTTCCCCACGGCGACAGCAACAGCCTTTGGCGGAATGTATTGCACCAACGCTACTATTGGCGTGATGAAAACTATTTTGGCGTTGGGTGCTTTCATCGTGCTTATTCAGAGTCGCGAGTGGATGCATCGTCCCGACACGCAATTCAAGGAAGGCGAGTTCTATCTGCTCATTATTTCAACCCTTTTGGGCATGAACATGATGATTAGTGCCAACCACTTTTTATTGTTCTTCTTAGGTTTGGAAATGGCATCCGTACCCATGGCCTGCTTAGTTGGTTTAGACAAATATCGCCACAATTCGGCAGAGGCAGCAGCGAAGTTCATCCTCACAGCCACTTTCTCGAGCGGTGTGATGCTCTATGGCATTTCGTTGCTCTATGCAGCAGTGGGCACCCTCTATTTCGACGATATGGCAGTAAAAATCACCACCAGCCCCTTAACCATTGTGGGCATGGTGTTTTTCTTCAGCGGTTTGGGCTTTAAGCTCTCGTTGGTGCCGTTCCATTTTTGGACGGCCGACACCTATCAGGGTGCGCCAACCACCGTCACGGGCTATCTCTCAGTGGTGAGCAAGGGCGCAGCAGCCTTTGCGTTGTGTGCCATCTTGATGAAAGTGTTTGCGCCCATGGTTGAATATTGGCAATATCTGTTGTTCATTGTCATTGTGCTGTCCATTACCATTGCCAACCTTTTCGCCATCCGTCAGCGCGATTTGAAACGTTTCATGGCCTTCAGTTCTATCTCGCAAGCCGGCTACATTGTGTTGGCCATTGTGGGCAATAATGCCATGAGCTTCACATCGCTCAGCTTCTATGTGTTGATTTATGTGGTTGCCAATATGGCGGTGTTCACCGTGATTAGCAGCGTTGAAGAACACAACAACGGCGTTGTTGACATGGAAAGCTATAACGGATTGTATAAAACCAATCCGCGCCTGGCCTTCCTCATGACGTTGGCCCTGTTCTCTTTGGGTGGCATCCCCCCATTTGCCGGCATGTTTAGCAAATTCTTTGTGTTCATGGCGGCTGTGAAAGGAGCAACCATCGGAAATCTGAGTGGTCAGTTAGCCTATCTTGTAGTGTTTATCGCTTTGGTCAACACCGTGGTGAGCCTTTACTACTATTTGCTGATTGTGAAGGCCATGTACATCAAGCACAACGACCAACCTTTGCCCACCTTCACGAGTGCTAAGAGCACCAAGTTGGCACTGGCCATCTGCACCACGGGGCTGTTGCTCTTTGGTGTGTGCAGCGTGGTCTACGGGTGGATAGACAGTGCTTCTATTGCAATGCTATAAATGAAAGCGCATGCTGTGCGCAATTCGCATAAGGGGTGTGGCTCGGTCAGCGAGTCACACCTTTTTTGAGTCCTTCTCATTTGCAAGTCTCAAGCATCTCAATCGCTCGCAGTAGATTGCGATAATTTCGCGTTTTGTCCGTCTTGTAGGCTGCGATGGCGACCTTCTCCCACGAGACATCATTTTGCGGCTCATTCGGTTTTATCAATATGACCATAAATAAGGTCTATCGAAAAAAGGATATTCCATGCGTAAAGAACTCAATTTTTATTGCTATCTTTGCCCACGATAACGTAATCAGCAATTAAGTTTATGGCAAAAAAAATAACAGACAGTGTAACGTGGGTAGGAAAAATTGATTGGGAACTGGTTAAGTTCCATGGTGATGAATATTCTACCGAGCATGGTTCAAGTTACAACGCATATCTTGTGCGCGATGAGAAGGTGGCGCTGCTCGATACCGTTTGGCAGCCTTTTGACAAGGAGTTTGTGGCACGGCTGAAACGTGAAATCGACCTCAAGCAGATTGATTATATTGTGATGCAACATAATGAAGTGGATCACAGTGGGGCGCTGCCCGAGTTGTTGCGTGAAATTCCCGGAACGCCCATCTATTGCACCAAGAAGGGTGAGGCTATTTTGCGTGGGCACTATCATCAAGATTGGAACTTTGTAAACGTGAAAACGGGCGACACCTTGAGCTCGGTCGTCAGACACTGACATTTATTGAAGCACCGATGTTGCATTGGCCCGACACGATGATGACCTATCTATCGGGCGACGAGATATTGTTCTCCAACGACGTTTTTGGGCAGCATTTTGCTACCGAGTCGCTCTATAACGACCTCGTGAAGCAAGACGACCTGATGTGGGAGGCCGAGAAATATTATGCCAACATCATCAATATGTATAGCCCCATGGCTAACCGCAAGGTGAAAGAATTGATGGGCATGAATCTTCCGCTGAAGATGATTTGCCCCAGCCACGGTGTGATGTGGAAAAAGAATCCACAGCAAATCATTGATAAATATTTGGAATGGTCGCAGGGCTATCAGGAAAATCAAATCACATTGGTCTACGACACCATGTGGAATGCTACGCGCAAGATGGCCGAAGCCATTGCCGAGGGCATTCTCGAAGCCGATAAAGAAGTGACCGTGAAGCTCTTTAACGCGGCCAAAGAAGATAAAAACGATATTCTCACCGAGCTGTTCCATTCGAAAGCCGTATTGGTTGGCTCGCCCACCATCAACTATGGTTTCTCCTATGCCATTGCAGGCATTTTAGAGATGACCCGTGGTTTGAAACTGAAAAACAAAAAGGCCGCCGCATTCGGTTCTTACGGATGGAGTGGGGATGCCCCCAAAATGATTAGCGAGCATCTTGTAGAAGCTGGCTTTGAATTGGTGAACGATGGCATTAAAATGCTGTGGGTGCCCGACGAGGCGGCCTTGGCAGCGTGCCGAGAATATGGTAAAGATTTTGCACTGAAAACAAAATAGAAGTTTAATTTTAAAACAAAAACAATTATGAAGAAGTATGTATGTGACGTTTGCGGGTACATTTACGACCCCGCAGTAGGCGATCCCGATAGCGGCATCGCAGCAGGAACCGCTTTCGAGGATATCCCTGAAGATTGGGTTTGCCCCGTTTGTGGTGTAACAAAGAGCGACTTTAGCGTGGTTGAAGAATAGGCTTCGCCGCGTGAGAATCATAAAAAAATCGCACGAGCTTTTAAGTTCGTGCGTTTTTTTATGATTGTGTTCAAAGTGCTGCAACGCTTTCTATGCGCTAAGGCTTGCTGGAGTTCCAGCAGGCCGTCTTTTTGATTTTTCGGGCTTGCTGGAGTTCCAGCAGGGCCGTTTTTTGTTTTTTTGAGCTTGCTGGAGTTCCAGCAGCCCCGTTTTTTGATTTTTGCGCTTGCTGGAGTTCCAGCAGACCGTCTTTTTGATTTTTTGAGCTTGCTGGAGTTCCAGCAGCCCATCTTTTTGATTTTTTGAGCTTGCTGGAGTTCCAGCAGCCCATCTTTTTGATTTTTTTGGCTTGCTGGAGTTCCAGCAAGCCCGAAAAGGCATGATGTTTTTCGGGCACTATCCTTTTCGAAAAACCAAACTGCACCAGTCTCCGTTTTGCCTTTGTTCGGTCTTTATCAGGCTCAAGGATTGTGCCTTTTCTGTGAGCCGGGGCACATCTTCGGTGTAAAAACCGCTCAAAATGAGCATACTTTCAGGGTGCATGAGCCGCGTAAAGGCAGGTAAATCGCCCAAAAGTATGTTGCGATTGATGTTGGCCAACACCACGTCAAATGTACCGTCGATGGATTGCAACACTTGCGCGTCGCCATGATAAACCTCCATATTCGCAACCTCATTAAGCTCGGCGTTGTGCAGCGCATTCTTCACACTCCATTCGTCAATATCATAACCCACCACATGTGCTGCCCCCAATTTAGACGCAACGATGCCCAAGATGCCTGTTCCACAGCCACAATCCAACACTCGCTTTCCTGACAACTCCATTTGTAGCAGAATGGAAACTATCATTTGTGTTGTTTCGTGCGTGCCCGTTCCAAATGCCAATTTCGCATCAATGAGAATGCGCATTGTGGTTTTCTCTTCCGTTGTTATGCTCGCGTTCTTCGCATCGCAGATGACTAATTTCCCGTCGACTTCAATCGGTTCAAATCCGTTTGCTTCCCACTCGGCATTCCAATCCTTATCTTCGGCCTCGCAAATGGTGTAACGAATGTGTGCCTCATGGAAAGCAAAACTTGCAAGCTCGTGTTGCAATAGCGCTTCATCCCATAAATCCACTTGCACATAGGCCTTCAGCCCCTGCTCGCTATCCTCAAACGATTCGCAACCGGCTTCGCCCGCAGCTTCGGCCAACAAGGCGCGCGCATCATCCATCAGCGCGGCATCAATGTCAATGAAAAAGTCTATTTCTAAGTATTTCATATCATTGTTAATTTGTAGTGCAAATATATAAAAATTAGGGAAAAACCTACCCCTACTTAGGGAAAAACCGTATATTTGCAGCACAAGTTATCGTATTTTTGCTAACAGAAAAATGGAAAGTCTTAAAACAAACAAGGATATGAAAAAGTTTATACTTCTATCAATTAGCTTGGGGTTGCTGCCGTTTACAATGGTTGCACAAGACGATGATCTTTATTTCAAGCCTAAAAAGGTTGTGAGAGATCGCAGTGAACAAGTAGATACGCGTAGCTACTCGGGTAGCAATCGTGATGTCGACGAATATAATCGTCGTGGAAAATATTGGAGTCATTATCAAGTTGTCGGAAAGGATAAAAAAGGAAATGATATCATTCAAATGCAGAAAGGGTGGGGAGTTTATCCCGACTCGACTTATATGGACACAACCTTTGTTGGAAAATACTACGACAGAGTGCTCGATGAAGATGATTTCCGTTACAGCCAGCGCATGAGCCGTTGGGATGGTTTCTACGATCCATGGTATGCTCGTTACGCATGGGGTTATGGTCCTTATTGGAATTACGGTTCTTATTGGAACTATGGCTCGCGTTGGAATTTTGGTTGGTATGGTGGCTATTACGATCATGGTTCGATCCATGGTTTGATGGCTATTATGGCGGCTACTATGGAGTACCTTATTATGGTTATGCAGGCTGGTTCGGACCACGCTACTATGGTTATCCTTATTATGGCTATCCCTATTATGGCAGTAGTTATTATGTGAGCTATAGTCGCCCTGTGGGCACGCGCAATCATAGTTATGATAGTGCATCTTCTGCTTTCCCATCAGGAACCTTTGGTGGTTCTCGCGCTACAGTGCCCAGTTCTCGCGGTGCAACCTTTGGCAATTCTCGCGTTCGAGTAGGTAATTCTAATCCAACTTTTGGTGGTTCGCGGGCAACTTATGACAATCGTGATGCTGGCTACGCTACCGAGCGTATACCTTCCCGTTCTTATAATAACAATCCTTCGCAAGGTAGTTATCAAGCACCAACGCGTTCTTTCAATTCAGGTAGCTTTGGTGGTGGCGGTTCAACCTTTGGTAGTGGTGTCCATTCAGGCGGTTCTTTTGGAGGAGGAAGTACTGGCGGTGGTGGATTCCATTCAGGTGGAACCTTTGGTAACCGTCGCTAAACATTTGTAAACAAAAAAAATTAGGCAATGATGAAAAGAATATATTTAACGGTGGCTTCTTTAGCGTTCACCAGCTTTGTTGCGGTGGCGCAGGAAACCTATGAGAATACAAAGCTTATAGACAATGACCTCAATGGAACAGCTCGCTATGTTGGAATGGGTGGTGCGATGGAAGCTTTAGGTGCAGACCTCTCTACGATTGGTACGAACCCTGCAGGTTTAGGATTGTTCCGCAAAGGGAAAGCCGACCTCTCGTTTGGTTTAGTGAATCAAACGGGCATGAACAAGTTTAACTCGCTCAGCAAAACCAATATGAGTTTTGACCAAATTGGAGTGGTCTTTAATTTGAGTAAGACTCCCAATGCTTCATTCAATATTGGTTTTAACTACCACAAGAGTCGCAACTTCGACCAGTTGCTCAATGCGGCGAACACGCTGAACAATGCTTCGCAGAATAAGTTAACGTATCAGAAGTATCGTAATAACGTGTATTATTTACATAAATTGAAAGATAGCCAAGGCAATGTAGTACTCAAGAATGATGGAACTCCAAAGTTGGCTAGCGATAATTTCTCATTTAATCAAGTAGACTATTTATATATGAATAGTCTACCGCAGACAACTAATTTAGACCCTGCTGATCCAACATTAAAGGTTTTTAAGCCACTTGCAGCCACAGGCTAC
The DNA here is from genome assembly GCF_000613785.1 of Segatella oulorum JCM 14966. Lineage (GTDB taxonomy): Bacteria > Bacteroidota > Bacteroidia > Bacteroidales > Bacteroidaceae > Prevotella > Prevotella oulorum. Next base: position 20,901 of record NZ_BAJQ01000039.1, read on the forward strand.
CTCTACAACCAAGAGAATAAAGGCTATATTGGAGAATATGATATGAACCTCAGTGCAAACTTAAATGATCGTGTTTATTTAGGTCTCACGATGGGTATTCATGATGTACATTATAAGAGTTATGCTGAATATACAGAAAATTTTCTCCGTAATAATATTTATAATATTAGAGGCTTGACCTTGAATGATTGGCGAGAAATTACAGGAACGGGCTTCGATGTGAAGTTTGGTGCAATCGTTCGTCCTATGGCAGAAAGTCCTTTCCGTTTAGGTGCTTATATCCATACGCCTGTTTGGTATGATTTAACAACCAGCAATTATACTGAGTTGACAGATGGGACATTACGCCCAAGTATCGGGGAATCCTATGATTTCCGTGTCAATACACCTTGGAAATTTGGTTTAAGTGCGGGAACAACACTCGCTGATAGAATAGCTTTGGGTGCAACTTATGAATATGCAGCTTACAATGCGATGCAGACACGCATTAAAGATGGTGGAACATACGATTGGTATTATGGAACCTATTACGAGAGTAGCCACAACGATCGTGCGATGAATAATCACACGGAGGATGCTTTGAAAGGGCAGCATACGTTAAAGTTGGGTGCAGAGGCGAGAATCACCGACCATTTCTCTTTGCGTGCTGGCTATAATTATCTCAGTGCTTTATATAAAGATGCGGCAGTGAAGGATGGAAGCCTTAATTCGCCGGGTACTTATTATGCCAGTTCAACGAGTTATGTGAATTGGAAAGACACCAATCGCTTTACTTTCGGTTTGGGGTGGAATGTTTGGCGATTCAATATTGATTTGGCTTATCAATATAGTCAACAAAACGGCACTTTCTATCCATTCATGAATTATCATGAGGGTTCTGCTCCTTCTGTGGAAGATAATATTGCAAATCCAACGCAGGTTAATAACAAGCAGCATCAGTTATTGTTGACCATGGGATATAAGTTTTAAAGGATGTCGTTTTAGAAGTTTTCTAATACGATTGTACTCAAGGCATGCAAATGCAGCTATCAAGAGCTAATGGCATTTGCATGCTTTTTGCATTTCAATCAATGTGCTGCCACAAAAACTGATAATCAAATGGATAATGAATGCCGATTGATTAGGATATGATGCTTGCGGAAATCTTATGCAGCCTTTTTCATTTTTATATGTTATTTTTGAGTTAAAAACATTCTGATAGAGTAAGAAATGCATGGAAAAGTGCGATTTATGCCCAAAAACATGTTTATAAACATAAAAAAAGATTTGTTAGGTATAGAAAAATGCCCTAACTTTGCAAGTGTTATCCTGAATACAATCTTTTTACCTTAAAGAAGCTAATACCTATTGAGATTGATGCCGCACTCTGTGAAGAGGGCGGCATTTTTAGTTGTACAATTATAGAAGTGCAATGTCTGTGCCATGGACTTATTCATCCATGTGTATTGCTTTTCTCTGTAATGTGTGATGTATTGCATCATAAAGACGCACACTTTATTCACTAATATGATTGATATTCTCAGCGCTCCTGCTATTGTTTGATAGCTAATAAAACAATGGGGAACAGTGTTAGGCTTTACCATTCCTCTATTTCAGAATGATATTACAAACACAAGATAGCAGCATTTGGTTTTTACTATTCCTTTGTTTTGATGGAATAGTTGTTATGGATAAAAAGCATTTACCCCAAAGCTCTATAAGAGATTTGGGGTAAATGGTGCAAGTTTGCGCGCTAATGGCTGTGACTTTTTACATTGAGAAGTCCTCTGCGCGTTGTTTATTTTATGCCGCGTTCGTTGAGTGTCTTCGCATATTTAGCGGCATTGTCCATGTGTTCCTTGTAGGTTTCGGCGAAGTTGTGGGTGCCGCTGAAATCCTCCTTGGCGCACATGTAGAGATAGTTGTGATGAATGTGATTGAGCACAGCATCGATACCTGCGATGGAAGGGATGCGGATAGGACCGGGAGGGAGCCCGGGATTTTTGTAGGTGTTGTAGGGGCTCTTGATGGAGAGCAGATTGTTGTAGATGCGTTTGAGTTCGAAACGCTTCCAAGCAAATTTTATCGTGGGGTCAGCTTGCAGCGGCATGCCTTTGGGATACTCGGCATTGCGCAATTTCAAGCGGTTGTAGTACATGCCTGCAATCATGGGTTTCTCGCTATTGTTGGCCGTTTCTTCATCAACAATGCTGGCCAAGGTTATCACCTCGTTGTGGGTCAATCCTAATTGCGAAGCCTTTTGACTGCGCGTGGGATTCCAAAATCTGTTGTTCTCTTTTTGCATTTTCTCCAAAAACTTGTCCACGGGAATGTTCCAATAAACATCGTAGGTGTTGGGGATGAAAAGGCAAGCAATCGTTGCCGTGTCGTAGCCCAATTTCTGGCAAGTCGCTTCATCGGTCAGTGCACGATAGAGCGTAGTGCTGTCCATGAGAAGGCGTTTTGAGATTTCGCCAGCCAATTTATCCATGGTTCTCACGCTTGGAATGGTGAGACTCACAGGCGCTTGCTGCCCGTTGCGCATGTGGCGAAACACGCTGAAAGCACCGTCTCCGGGTGTAATGGCATAACGACCTGTGCGAATTTTGTCGGCATATTGCATGTGGCGCGCCAAGGTTCTAAAGGCGCACATGCCATGTTTTGAAGCCAATGGACTGAGTTTGCTGTACACTGAGTCTATGTTGTCGTTGTTGTCGATGCAAACATATTCCGTTTTGTCCTTAGTGGAAAATCCTTCAAAGAAATAATAATAGATGATACCAGCGACGACTGCCACGCAGACCAAGGCGGACAGAAGGTACTTCTTTTTCAATTCTTTTTTCATATTCTTCATTTGAAAATCGGCTGCAAAGTTACACCTTTTTTTCATCTACGCCACATAATTGACCTTTTTTTGCTAACTTTGCTTGCCGTTAAAACAGGAAGTATTACAGGAATAACGATGAACTATCAAACGTATATTTTTGATTTAGATGGCACACTTTTAGATTCGCTCACCGACCTTTATTTAAGTTGCAATGTGGCGCTCAAGCAGCATGGGTTGCCCGAACACAGCTACGAGGAGGTGCGAATGTTTGTGGGCAATGGGGTGAAGAAGCTGATGGAACGCGCTGTTCCGGCCGATACGCCCACAGAGGTGTTTAACCGGGTTTATGAAGACTTTCGTGCGCATTATTTGTTGCACAATTTAGATCACACTCAGCCTTATGCGGGCATCCCCGCGATGTTGCAGGCGCTGAAGGGCAATGGCAAGCAGCTGGCGGTGGTGAGCAATAAATTTTATGCGGCGACACAAGCTTTAGTGAAATATTTCTTTGGTGACACCATCAGCGTGGCCATTGGCGAACGCGAGCAAATCAGGAAAAAGCCGGCACCCGACACGGTGGAGGAGGCGCTGCGGCAGTTGGGCGTGTCGCGCGAAGGAGCGGTGTATGTGGGCGATAGCGACGTTGATATTCTCACTGCGCGCAACACCCATTTGCCCTGCATCAGTGTGCTTTGGGGATTTCGCGACAAGGAGTTTCTGTTGGCAAAGGGGGCTACAACCTTGGTGGCACGTCCGGAAGAGATTTTGGATATCTGACGGCTGAGTTTGCCGTATGGCATGAACGAAATCTTCGTACAGAGCGGAGAAACACGTTAGTTACAGTATCTAATCTGTTTTCGTGAAAAAACGCGTTAGTTACAGTGTATCTAATCCGTTTCCGAGAAAAAACATGTTAGTTACAGTGTATCTAATCTGTTTCCGAGAAAAAACACGTTAGTGAGCCGCTCGCTAACTTGTTTTCGAGCAAAAATGCATTAGTGAGCCGCTCGCTAACCTGTTTTCGAGCAAAAAATCATCAGTGAGCCGCTCGCTAACCTGTTTTCGAGCAAAAAATCATTAGTGAGCCGCTCGCTA
>NZ_BAJQ01000038.1 GCF_000613785.1 Segatella oulorum JCM 14966
GACATATTTTATAAAACGTCTATCAACATGGTGACATGTTTTAAAATATTCTATAAGATATCTTTCAACATGGCGCAACGTTTTACAATATACCATTTAACGCATAATGACCATGTGACAATGTTAGAATAGATAAAACGCGCAGACATGCAACAATGAGAATATATGTGATGGATGCCTTGAAAGCAAAGACGGATGCACACCATGTGCATCCGTCGAATAGATAATGAGCGTTACCGTCCTACGACGATATGACAGCGCTCGTTTAAAGAGCTTCACAACTTTGTAACCACAACGCTGCGGTAGCATCCGACGGCATGCGCCAGTCGCCACGAGGGCTTAGGCTGATACCCCCCACTTTCGGCCCATCGGGCATGCAGCTGCGCTTGAACTGTTGCGCAAAGAACCGTCGATAGAAAGAGTAGAGCCAATGCTTAAGCACTTCGTCTGTGTAGCGGTTATTGAATGCCTTTTGAGCCAGTAAGAAGATTTTCGCAGGCGTGAAGCCAAAGCGCATGATGTAATAAAGGTAGAAGTCGTGGAGTTCGTAAGGTCCAATCAGTTCCTCCGTGCGTTGACTGATACGTCCTGCATTGTCGGCAGGCGTAAGCTCAGGACTAATGGGCGTGTTGAGGATGTCCTTCAACACGAGCGAGAGTTCCTGGCTGCTGTGCAGCGCTTCATGCTGCACGAGGCATTGCACCAAGGTCTTGGGCACGCTGGCATTCACCCCATACATGCTCATCTGGTCGCCGTTGTAGGTGGCCCATCCCAAAGCCAGTTCCGACAGGTCGCCTGTTCCGATGACGATGCCACCCACCTGGTTGCTGATGTCCATGAGTATCTGCGTGCGTTCGCGCGCCTGACTGTTTTCATAGACCACATCGTGCACGGCGCTATCATGCCCAATGTCTTTGAAGTGCTGTGTCACACTTGCTGCGATGGGCACCTCGCGCATCGTGACACCGAGTAGCTGCATCAGCCGATGTGCATTCTGATGCGTCTGGTCGGTGGTGCCAAAGCCCGGCATCGTCACACCGATGATGCCTTGCCGATTGAGCTTTAGGAGGTCGAACGTACGCATACACACGAGCAATGCCAGCGTTGAGTCCAAGCCACCACTGATGCCAAGGACAACCTTTTCGGCGTGAATATGCCGGAGCCGTTTGGCCAAGCCCATGGTTTGGATGTGGAACACTTCCTCACAAGCCGATTCCGTTGCCATGGCTTCGGGGATAAAGGGTGCTGACGGGATGCTGCGCTCCAAGTGGAAAGGCTTAAAGTTTTTTAATGGGCAACACGGCACGATGGCGGTTTCGCTCACCTCGTGGAACTGGGCTGTGGCAAACGTGGTGTTGTTGCAACGGTCGTAGCGGATGCGTTCGACATCAATTTGTGCCGTCACCAACTGCGGCGACAAGGCAAAACGTTGTCCTTCGCTCAATAGTGTGCCATTTTCATAAATCAACGCGTTGCCACCATAGACGACATCCTGCGTGCTCTCGCCGAAACCGCAACTGCTATACACGTAACCACTGATGGTGCGGGCGCTCTGTTGCGCGAGGAGGCTTTTGAGATAGGCGTGCTTACCCACTAACTCGTCGGTGGCCGAGAGATTGAAGATGAGATCAGCGCCGGCCAGGGTCAGATGGTTGCTTGGTGGCGTTGGCGCCCAAACGTCCTCGCAAATTTCTATGCCGAATTTCACGCCCTGAGCGGTTTCGAACAGCTTGGGTTGCGCAGATACCTCTATAGCCGTGCCGGCCAGGCGAATGGTTGTCGGTCGTAGCGACTGCGACGAGGTGAACCATCGCTTCTCATAGAATTCGTTGTAGTTGGGCAGATAGGTCTTGGGGACGATGCCCAAGAGCTTGCCCTGTTGCACGATAATGGCGCAGTTGAGTAGCAAGTTGCCCACCTTGAGCGGTGCGCCCACGATGGCAATAACATCTTTCTGCAGGGTGGATTGCAGCAAATGGGTGACAGCGGCATCGATGGTCTCGAGCAATGACCGCTGTCGGAACAAGTCCTGGCAAGTGTAGCCGGTGAGTGACAGCTCGGGAAAGACAATGATTTCAATGCCCGCTTCTTCGGCCTGTGTCAACAGCGCCTCGATTTGTTCGGTGTTGTATTGGACATCGCCAACACGAACGGCAGGAATGGCTGTTCCCACCTTGATAAAACCATATTCCATAACTAATGAATGGTGACTTGTGTTGCGCCATAGCCATACTCGCGGAATGACGCATCTTGATAGGTGAATTTCTTATATTGATAGTTCAAAGCATGGATGAGCGCACGCCGCAGCACGCCCTCCCCTTTGCCGTGGATGAAGACAATTTTCTGTCCCCGATGCTTGCGGTTGGTCTCGAGGGTGTCCTTGAAGACTTGCAGTTGATAGTCTAAGATGTCTTTTGAGGTCATGCCCTGTATGTTATCCAACAGGGCATCGATGTGCAAGTCAACCACCAACGGGTCGTTGCTTCTCGGCACTGTGGCAGCTCTGCCAGCCGTGACATGACGGTCGTCCTGCCGCTTGGTCTGCATTGCTTTTACCAAATGCCCGGTATCCACTTGCAATGCTTTGACGGGTTCATCGTCGACCACGATGGCATGGAGCCAGGCCGGCGTGTCGAAGAAGTCGCTGTCGCGAAACGTGCTCTGCTTATAGCACTTCGTCGCGTCGAGCTTGATGCAGACCGAGAGGGTTGGCTTGAGCAAGAAGCTTTTCTCGCGCTTATAGGCAATGCCTTGCACGGCCAAACGGTTGAGCTCGGCCAAATCGGCGTAGGTGAGGGTGGCGACAAGCTCCATCGTGTTGGGCGCGAGCTCACCTTGAAAGGCCAACGTCCAACTGTCGTTCTCCCCTGTCATGTAGCTCAACTGCAAGAAGTAGTTGCAATCGTTCACGAGGTAGATGTCGAACGTTGTGTCTGCGGGCAATGTCGAATCGGAGGGAACAAACGCCACATAAGCCGTGAGCCGATTGCCCCCCTTGCGCTCTTCAACCGGCGCTTGAAAGGTCACTTCGCGCGTGTCGTCGGGTGTGTCGAAAGACTCGTTGCCGTCGGTCCCATCGAAAGCCGGTTCGTTTTGCTCTGCATTGAGCATTGCCTTAATGCTGCGCTGGCCGTTGTGAATGGCATTTTCCTCTTTGTCCATGGCAGCCTGATTGATGTTCAACGCAGCCATTTTGGCCAAACTATGGTCGTTGCTGTCAATCACCACGACTTCATTGATGCGAAAGGGTATCTCGAAGCCATCCTGATCCTCAACGAGGACGATGTCCTTTCCCGAGAAGCCCGTAATCTTTCCGCCCCCAGTTTCGTTCAGGAAGCGCACTGTATCTCCTTTTTTCATTGCTTAATTAATGGTTTTATGGGTTGTGTCGGCTAAGGTATGAGCAACGAGCTGTCGCCATAGCTTAGGAAACGGAAATCATGCGACAGAGCATAATCATAGATCCTTCGCCAATCTCCGTGCACAAAAGCACTCACTAAGAGCAGCAAGGTGCTTTGTGGTTGATGGAAGTTGGTGATCAACATCTTCACGATTTTATAGTGATACCCCGGTGCGATGATGATCTGTGTGCTGCTATGCAAGGCTTCTAAATTGTTGCGCTGCAACCAGTCCAACACGTTGCGAATGGCCTGCTCGGACGAGATGCCATCTACCCACGTGCCATCACGCCCCGCTTCGTAGGCTCCCATTGTGTGACATGGAGCATTTCTTCTGTCGCATCCGGATTTGCGGCAAGTTTCACACCCATGTAATAGAGACTCTCGAGCGTGCGCACACTGGTGGTTCCGACGGCGATGGCTTCGCCATGGAAGTGCAAAAGGTTCTCAAGGGTGTGACGGTGCACAACGATATACTCGGAGTGCATCTCATGTTCGTCAATGCTTTCGCTCTTCACAGGTTTAAAAGTGCCCGCTCCTACATGTAAGGTGACCTCTTCCTCTACTATCCCGCGCTGCTGAATGGCTTGCAACACTTCATGGGTGAAATGAAGGCCCGCTGTGGGAGCAGCCACACTGCCTTTAATCTTGCTATACACCGTTTGGTAGGTAATCTTATCGCGCTCCTCAGTTTCGCGATTGAGATAGGGCGGAATGGGTAGCTCGCCTACCGCTTCCAAAATGTCGGCAAAATTGATTTGTGCATTGTCCCATCGGAAGTCTACCCAGTAATTGGTGCCTTTCCCTAAGGTCTGCACAGTGTCTTCGCGACGCTCTACCGTGAGTGTGAACGTTTGACCATTGATGTCAAAGTTGCGTTTCAACACGCCTTCTTTCCATTTCTTTAGGTTCCCGATCATGCAAAGCCACGCACAATGCCCTTTGGACTGGAACATGCGCTCATAGTCGACAGGGTGTGCAGGCTCCATTAAGAAGACCTCGATCAATGCTCCCGTTGCCTTTCGGAAGTGCATGCGCGCCTGGATGACGCGTGTGTTGTTGTACACCATCAAGGAGTGTCGTGGCAGGAACGTGGGGAGATTAAAGAACTGCGACTCAGAGATTTCCCCTTTGCGGTAAACGAGTAACTTGCTATGATCGCGTTGCGCCAAGGGGAACTTTGCAATGCGCGCATCCGGGAGGCAATACTGATAGTCGCTTATTTTAATATGCTTTGTGTCCATACGTTTAAATATTATCTGCATTAGAAATCAATCACCAGCGAAACAATGACATCTGCCAAGGCTGATAACACTAAGACGCTCAGCACCCTGTCAACATCTTGGCAGTTGTAGCCGGCTGAAGTGTATTGCGTTGAGACATAGCGCTGGGAAGGATTGGTGCGGCGGTAGATAAAATGGTAAAGGCTGTAGCTAAATAGCCACTGAGGATGCCCCATGCCGTCCCGACAACGACATCGGAGGGATAGTGCATGCCGAGATAGATACGTGTGAACCCATTCATCAGCGCCCAGAGAAAGAGACCGACAGTGAGGCGTGGACTGCGCACCAAGAAGGCGAAAAACGTTGCAATGGCGCAGGTGTTGGCAGCGTGAGCAGAGAAGAAACTATAATCGTTCTTACTAATCCAAACAACGGTGTTAACCATGTATTTTATCGTGTCGTCGTTGCACGGGCGCAAACGTGCGACCCAAGGCTTCACGACTAAGTTATCGATTCCCCCCGAGAGTCCGACTGCCAACAAGCAACCGAAAACGACTAATACAATCTGTTGCATTGTCTCATGGTTCTTGATAACCATATAGAACAAACACAAATAAAGCGGAACCCACGTCCATGCGGTTGTGAACGCCGACATGATGCCAGTTAACATGAGGTTGTCGCAACTGTTAATGGCCAACAACAGCTGTCGGTCTAAAGTGAAGAGCGTTGTAAGGTCCCACATGTGTCTATCCCCTTATATGTGTTCGACGGTGCTACGGAGCAGCCATCCTTCCCTTCCATCGGGTGCAACTATCCCCCACCAAAGCGGTATGCTCCGGTCCTTGATATGCACTTTCGTACCTTCGTGGATGACGAAATCGTCGGCTCCTCCACGGACGGGCGTCTTTTTCACTCCCACTGCAGGCGCAATGACGATGGCATCATCTTGGTGAGCAAAGGAAACCTGCTGCTGATAGGCCATTGCTACAGCCAGCACAAAGAAGACAAAGCCCACGATGGTTGTAAAGAAGCCTGTTTTCTTTAGCCACAAGGGAGCGGTAAACAAGTAAATCAACAGGGCGAAGAGTGCTACAACCACACAAATGATGCTGAGCACCGCCCAACCATCGACACCCAAGAGGTTGACAACGGCGTGATACCAAGTGATGAAAAACATCTCTTCGCCGTCGGCATATTTATCGATGGTCTTGCTTCGCGCCAACTGGAGATTGAAGCGAATGTCACTGTTTCCAGGACTGAGACGCAGTGCACGTTCATAATTCAAAATGGCTTGCGTAATGTTATCCGTGCGATAATAAGCATTTCCTAAGTTATAATACAAGGCAACACTGCGCCCTTGATGCAGTAATGCTTCGTAATCTTTTATGGCCTGCTGATAGTTTCGCTCTGTGTAGGCCTTATTAGCTTCTTGCATGGTCATGGCCTGTGCGGAGGAAAGTGATAGCCATTGCATCGCGATAGCTATCAAAACGGCGAACAATGTAGCCGTGTTTCGTCGGCGACTTGTAGCACTTTTCTTTGCTTTAAAAGTGCATTCAATTTCCGTAATGGCCTGCATGGCCGATTCCAAAGTCTTATTCATGTTCCCTTTTGCATCTCCGGGTGCGTAACGTTCAAACTCACATTCGTCGAGTGCACCTATAAAGAGGTCGATTACATGCGGCGCGACGGCCTGTTGTTGGAGCCGCTCTACGATGTTTTCGCGCGACAGCAATTCTACCGACATGTTGAGCTTATCACTCACATACCCCCACAAGGTGCGCAATATTTCATCATAGAAGAGTGCCTCATTGCCGGCCAGCAACAACTGGTGCGCCTTTCTTAAACGCTTCGTAGCGACCTTATTGGCTTTCTTTCCGCGCAATGCCACCCTATCATTCATCGCGATTGCACGCTTCCTAAACACAATAAGCAAAACTGCGAAGAGGAATAGCGGTAGGCACAGGGCGATGACGTACGCCGCGGAACCAAAGAAGAAGTCATTCGATGTGCTGTATAACCGACTGTCTCGCATTAAGGGACGGATATCGTTGTCTTTAGTGGCATAATCGTCAACCGAAGTCTCTCCTCCAGCCCCCGGAAGCACATGCACACGCAAGGGTTGTGTTTTCACCGTGCGATAGGAATGCATTCCCAAATGATAGTAGGTAAGTTCGACAGGTGGAATAGTGAAATCACCTTGATGGCGTGGCACTGCTACGAAATCATAAAGCATGTTTCCTTGCAAGCCTGCCGCTGTGAGCTGCGTCTTATCCGTAACCTTTGCATCGTATTGCTCGAAATCTTTCGGAAAAGCGACAACCGGTTGCTTGATTAGCTTTAAGTTCCCTGTACCACTCACTACCACGCGCAGGTTTACCGGGTCGCCAACTTTCACACTTGCTTTCGTTAGCTGTGCCGAGATGGTGAATGCGCCAACACCGCCAGAGAAGTTGGCCGGACGATGTGGTAACGGTAGAACATTAATCGACAAGCTCGGTGCCTGAATGTTTTTATTCACCTCAACATAGCCCGACCCACCATTAAAGAATGCTTCAAACGGATCAACGCTGCGGTCTTGCTGCACCACAACGCCTTGGAAGGTAATACTGGGAATCGTGAGCTTTCCCGTCATTTGTGGATACATCACATATTGACTCCAGGTGACGCAACGATAAGGGCGCCCGTTCACACGTTCAATATGGAAACTCTTTTGTTGTGGTAGCTTGATCTCTTGGGTGTGGAAGCCTGTTAAATCAGGCATGTCACCCTTAAGTTGTGTCAACTCTACCAACGTATAAACCTTATAAGTGAGTAGGATTGGCTCCTGTTCATATACTTGCTTTTTATTCGCACTGACACGAATAAAAAGGTCATTACCTGATATTCTTGATCCGGCAGAACGAATGTTTGCTCCGCCAGTTCCCGCAGCTCCATTGCCATTACTCCCTTTTGCATGCCCTGCCACAGAGACTTTAACGGCCTTTGCATAAATCTTTCGTCCCCCGATGATAGCACAGGCTGGCGCGATGGTATAGACACCAGGCTTAGCAATATAGAGTGTGTAAGTGTAAGTGACAGACGAAGTGCTGGATGTATGCCCATTAATCATCTGGTAGCTCGACTGTCTGGAGGTATAGGGACCAGCAATAACCTCTATAGCAGAAGGCATTGTGCCCGCCTTAAACTCTTCGACATTCTGTGTATCGACTGTATAGGAAAGGCGGAAATTCTCACCTGCTGCAACACTCGACGGAACGGTCACCGTTATATGTTGTGCAGAGGCTGATACCGTGCTCAACAGGAGGAGCACCAAAAGTAAACTATATTTGATGAATATGCGCATTGTTCAATGTTAACTATTACCAGTTCTTCTGTAACCTTCTACTTCCACGTTGCTGCAATGCCCTTGAAATGCGCTGCTGCGTAGCCTTTTCATTTTGCAACGCTGCATTCAATAGCTGTTCGGCATTGTCCTTACTCATGCCATTCTTCGGGTCTTTTTGTGGCTGTTCGTCCTGCTTGTTGTCTTGCTCTTGCTTACGATCATTTTTCTTGTCGTCCTGTTTTTTCTGTTTGTCCTTCTGTTTATCTTTCGACTGGGGGTTGGGCTTTTGCGGGTTGTTCTTCAGTAACTTTTGACACAGTGCCAAATTGTAACGCGTTGCCTGGTTAGAAGGGTCGTTGCGTAGCGCCTCTTCATAAGCTTTGATGGCATCAGCATACATCTGGTGACGTTGACAGATATACCCCATGTTGTGGTAGCTCTTTGCCTTCCTCAATTTACTTGTCTCCGCCTTCCCCGCACGTTCAAAACAGGTGGTTGCTGCGGAATCTTTTTGCTGCGCCAACAGTGCCGTCCCCAAATTATACAGTGCCTGTGTGTTGCTGACATTCTTCACTAAAGCCTTACGGTATTCAGTCTCTGCCTTGACATAGTTTTGTTGGTGGAAATAGCGATTTCCACTACGTATCAACTGTCGATCGGTCTGTGCTTTTGCAACAAACCACAACATACTCATGAGGAGCAAGAGGACACTTTTCAAATAACTCATGCTTTCTGTCTCCTAAAAAAGTTAACTCCTTTAAATAAAGGACTCTTCGATTCTTGTATCAAGCTCTCCACAATCAATAGCAACAACAGGAGTATACCAAAAGCTTGAAACTGCTCGCTGTATTCACTATAGACCACACTATCGGTCGTGCCCGTTTGCAACTTATCTAATGCGTCATTGAGCTTTTCTTGCGCTTCATTCGTATTGTCCACATGAATATACGTTCCATTTCCTGCCGCTGCTAACTGTCTGCACATCTGCTCATTCAATGCAGACATAACTGTTTCGCCGCGTTCATCTTTCAGATAGCCACCATGCCCGTCGGGAATGGGTGCTCCTTTTGTATCACCAACACCAAGTATAAAGACATTCCTTCCGCGTTGGTGAGCAGCTTTAACAGCCTCCAAGGCTCCACCTTCGTGGTCTTCCCCATCCGTAATAATGATGATTGCTTTACCGATGTCTTTCTGTTGCGTGAAACTTTGTTCACTTAACTCGACGGCACGAGCGATATCTGTTCCTTGTGTTGCAATCAGAGAGGGATCGATGTTCTGCAGAAACATTTTGGCCGAAACATAATCATTTGTGATAGGAAGCTGTACGAAAGCATCGCCTGCAAAAACAATTAATCCGACTTTATCATTCGTAAAATGGTCAAAGAGACTTTCTACTAACAACTTACTTTTTGCAAGACGTGAAGGAACTACATCGGCGGCACGCATCGAATTACTAATATCCATTGCAATTACAGCTTCTATTCCATTACGTTTGTCGTGGGATAGCTTCATGCCGGCTTGAGGACGAGCTAACACTATAATCAATAATGCCACAGCCCCTTGTAACAGCCAGAACTTAACCGTCGGACGATACTTTGAAACATCGGGCATCATCTGCTGTAGCAAAGCGGGATCTCCAAAACGTAAGAACTTAGCCTTGCGTTGCCTCCACACCACGAAACGCACACAAGCCATGATGGGGATGATTAACAAAAGCCATAAATATATGGGGTCTTCAAATCTCAACATAATTCTTCTTACTTTAGGGAATTCTACGTAGGACAGTTGTTCGCAAAATCAACTCCAACAAAAGTAACACGAATGCAACCAAAGCAAAAGGTTGATAAGCCTCATACCACTTGGAGAACTTCTTCACATCCATTTTTGTTTTCTCTAACTTATCGATGTCATTATAGATTTGTTGCAACTGTTTGTTGTTCGTTGCACGATAGAAATTACCATCTGTAAGCTGTGCAATCTCACGTAACGTTTTACTATCTATTTCCACAGGGATATTCACATACTGCGTACCTCCTGCAACAGGCATCGGATAGGGAGCCACTTTATTTGTTCCAACACCAATCGTATAAACTCGAATTCCCATACGTTTTGCTATTTCAGCACTTGTCATAGGGGAAATATCACCCATATTATTACTGCCATCTGTGAGCAGAATGACGACTTTGCTCTTTCCTTTGACATCTTTCAAACGGCTCACTGCATTGGCCAGCCCCATGCCTATAGCTGTACCATCGGCAATAAGCCCATGCGAAGCAATGTCTGTACGCACACTCTGCAACATGTTAATAAGCGAAGTGTGGTCGGTAGTCATCGGACATTGCGTGAAGGCCTCACCGGCAAAAATCGTTAATCCGATGTTATCATTGGGACGATCGGCAATAAATTCTGCTGCAACTTTTTTGGCTGCTTCTAACCGATTGGGCTTTAAATCTTCAGCAAGCATAGAGGTCGATACATCCATCGCCAACATGATGTTGATACCCTCAACTTGTTTCTCACCCCATGAATTATGTGTCTGTGGACGAGCCATGACAACAACGATAAGGAAAAAAGTCAAGCAGCGCAATAACATAGGCAAATGAATGATGCACATGCGCCAGCTTTTAGGAGCATATTGAAAAGCATAGGTGTCGCTCATACGCATGCTGGGCTCACGCTTAGCACGATAAAAGAAATACCAAACGATGTAAGGTATCAACAAAAGCAACAACAAAAAATATTCTTTACTTGCAAATTCCATCTTTTATCCTATCAATTCAATCCACTGATACGCAATATAAGCGAGTAATGCCATAAGCACAATGCTCAACACATAGAGCAAGGCCTTTAAAGTAAAACGATTCTTACGCGTTTTCTCCTCATCTTCACTCAACTGCTCAACAACTTTTTCTACTGTTTCCTGCACATCAGTCTTGGTTTCATCAATAAATTTTGCTGCATGGAGCAGATTTAAATCGTTCTCATTAATCAGCGCACTGTGTTTTGCGAACTTCACCAAATCTGCTGTTCTAAAGAGTTCTCGCAGTTCCTCCAATCCTTTTTGGTCGTCGGCCTGCTGTAGCCTTGCAATGATTTCACTGCTGGTCATCTCCATGGCATTAAATCCAAAACGCTCCTGAATATATTGCCTGACAGCATCGGTGAGCTGTGTATAATACGTCTTCTGGTCTTCCGAACGCACCAACTGATTGGCCTTGATTTCATCTATTGCATGCAACGCCTTGCGATGAGCAGGAATACGCTTCACAATGCGCACACGAGCTATGATGGGTTTATTGCGTTTAAGACATATAAAGATATAAACAGCACTTATGCCCAACACAAGGAAGAGCAAACTCAACCAAAAAATTCCTCGCCAATCGTTCCAAGAAAAAGGATTATCCTGCACATCTGCCGGCGGAAAAAACTTATTGGGGTGCAGTGTGTCGACAGGGACGGTCAAAACTTTCAAAGCTAAAGCTGCGCCTTGATAGGGCTTACCATTCACACGAACGACCAAGGGAGGTAGAGCGTAAAGCTGTTCATGGAAACTGGTTAAAGTATAAACGCGCTGTTCAACAGACATGCCATCAACAACCGTTGGAGACTTTTTCTCGACAGAAAGGATCTCAACCCCAGGAAAAAGCTGTCCTGGAACATGTAACTTCGGCCATTGCAGACGTGCACCTTGGGGAGCTGTCACTTGCAAAGAAAGATGTGCCTGCTGACCAATAAGAATCGATACAGAATCTATTTTCTGCTCCACTTGCACGCGTTGTGCCCATAATGGCACAGCAAACAAAGCGGCAACAACAGCAAACAGTAATTTCGTTATCTTCATTATATCCGTTTCTTAAAAAGTAAGAGCAAAGCCTTTGTGAAATTCTCGTTTGTTGCTACAGAAGTCCAATCAACCTTACTTTTTGCAAAAGTGCGGTTCAAAAGATCTTCCCGCTCAATCCAATAACGTGCATGCGCCTGCCGCAATTTAGCCGAACTCGTATCAATAATCATTTCGTGACCAGTTTCGGCATCGCGCACTTTCATCAAACCGATGTCAGGAAGCGACTTCGCCCGTGGGTCGTAGACCTGAATAGCGACGACATCGTGCTTTGAATTAGCAATTTGGATGGGTTTACTAAAATCAGAACGCGAATAGAAGTCGCTCAACAAAAAGGCTGTGCACCTGCGCTTCATCACCCGAGTGAGATAGGATACGGCCATGCCTATATCGGTTCTTACACCTGCAGGTTTGAAATTAAGCAATTCATGAATGATATAAAGAATGTGCTTGCGCCCTTTCTTGGGTGGAATATACTTTTCAATTCGATCGGTGAAAAGGATTACGCCAATCTTATCATTGTTTTGAATGGCACTGAAAGCTAAGGTCGATGCAATCTCTGTCACCAAGTCGCGTTTGGTTTGTTGCACACTACCAAAGTCTAAAGAGCCACTCAAGTCGACGAGCAACATCACCGTCAGCTCCCGTTCTTCTTCGTAGACTTTAACGTAAGGACGATGGAAACGGGCCGTAACATTCCAATCAATATCGCGCACATCGTCGCCATATTGATATTCACGCACTTCGCTAAAGGCCATACCACGACCTTTAAAGGCCGAATGATATTGCCCCGCAAAGATGTTTTGACTCAAGCCACGTGTCTTGATTTCAATCTTTCTTACCTTCTTTATAATCTCTGATGCTTCCATCAAGGCACCTCTACCTTATTAATAATCTTTGAGACAATCTCCTCAGAAGAGATGTTGCTGGCTTCAGCTTCATAAGAAAGACCAATGCGATGCCGCATGACATCATGTGCAACAGCGCGCACATCTTCGGGAATGACGTAGCCGCGATGCTTGATAAAGGCATAAGCACGACCTGCTTTTGCCAAATTAATGCTGGCACGCGGACTTCCGCCATAGGTAATCATATCTTTCAATTCTGCCAGTCCATAACGCTCAGGATAGCGACTGGCAAAGACGATGTCGGCAATATATTGTGCAATTTTATCGTCAATGTAGACCTGATTAACGATTTCCCGTGCCTTTAAAATCTCATCAGAAGAGGTTACGGCAGACACCGTTGGAAATGCACCTGCTATGTTCTCACGAATGATGAGTTTCTCTTCCTCCAACGTGGGGTAATCAATCACCACTTTCAGCATGAAACGATCCACTTGCGCCTCGGGCAGTTGATAGGTGCCCTCCTGCTCTATCGGGTTCTGCGTAGCCAGCACCAAGAAAGGTTTTGGCAGCGGGAAAGTTGATTCGCCAATGGTCACTTGATGCTCTTGCATCGCCTCTAAAAGTGCACTCTGCACCTTAGCTGGTGCGCGATTAATTTCATCGGCAAGAATAAAGTGTGCGAAAACAGGTCCTTTTTTGACATGGAAACGCTCATCCTTTTGCGAATAAATCTGCGTTCCAATCACGTCGGCAGGCAACAAATCGGGCGTAAATTGAATGCGGCTAAAGTCGGCATCTATCAGCTGCGCCAATGTTTTTATGGCTAAAGTCTTAGCCAAGCCGGGCACACCTTCTAAGAGGATATGCCCATCACTAAGTAAAGAAATCAACAACGACTCCACCAAATGCTTTTGCCCCACGATCACTTTGTCCATGCCCGAAACAAGGTTGGTTACAAAACCACTTTGTTGCTCAATCATAATATTGAGGGCACGAATATCTATTGCTTCTGCCATAATATGAATTTTATTGATATTTTTTATGTGTGGCAAAATTACAACAAATCGCAAAGGTGAAGGCCATCTACACGACTAAATAATATTAAAAAGCCTATGAATTGAATTAATTTAAGACCTTTCTTTACGGGCGGTTCCTGCATGCTGGAAAACGTTTGAGATACGGGTGTTTCTCAACTGTTTTTGAGAAAAGCATGCGAGATACGGGTGTTTTTCAAACGTTTTTGAAAAAAGTTTCTCAAACGTTTTTGAAAAAAGCATGCGAGACACAGGTGTTTTTCAAACGTTCTTGAGAAAAATGAGCGAGAATAGCCTTTCTCATAAAACCCTACCCATCGTAAAAGTGTTATTTCGCCACCAACTGAAAGATTTAACATGCGCAAGGGACTACCTTTTATATATTTTAATTATATTTGCACCAACTTAGTCAAATCGGGGTTCATCCCCACAACCTATTCTTAAAATTTCAGTTAAAACTATGCAAAAGAAATTGCATCTCCTATTGAGCCTGATGCTGTTGTGCGCAACGACGGTCATGGCACAAGTTACCACCTCCTCCATGAGTGGTAAGGTTAGTCTGCAAGGCACGGGCGAAGATATCGTCGGCGCCACCGTGCAAGCCATCCACGAACCGTCGGGAACACGCTATGCTGCTGTGACCAATGCCGATGGCCGGTTCAACATTCAAGGCATGCGCACGGGCGGTCCCTACAAAGTCACCGTGAGTTACATCGGCTACCAATCGAAAAGCTACAAAGGCATTCAGTTGCAGTTGGGCGAAGTCTACAACCTCAACGTGCAACTCTCTGAAGACGCTACCGTGCTGGGCGAAGTGGTGGTGAGCGCAACGGCCTCCAAATTTGCCGCCGAAAAAACCGGTGCTTCAACCAACATCAACAACAGTCAGATTGTGAACCTGCCCACCGTGAGCCGCAGCATCACCGATGTAACGCGCCTCTCGCCCTATGGTGGCAACGGCATGTTCTTTGCCGGATCTGACGGCCGAACAGCCAATTTCACCGTTGATGGTGCCAACTTCAACAACAACTTCGGCTTGAGTTCGAAACTTCCCGGCGGCGGTAACCCCATCTCGATTGATGCCATCGACGAACTGCAAGTGGTAATCTCGCCCTTTGATGTGCGCCAGACAAACTTCATCGGCGGCGGCGTGAATGCCATCACCAAATCGGGAACAAACACCTTCAAAGGCAGTGCCTACATCTACCACCGCAATGAGAACCTGCGCGGCGATGCTGTCGACAAACTGGCCATCGACGGTGCACGCAACACCGACCGCAGCACCACCTACGGTTTCACCCTCGGCGGTCCAATCATTCAAAACAAGTTGTTCTTCTTCGTCAACGGCGAAACCATTCAAACGCCAACCATCGCCAACCGCTGGCGTGCATCGGCCGACGGAGTGGCCAACGCCAACAATTATATCTCGCGCACAAAGATTGCTGACATGGAGCGTGTTTCCCAATATGTTGCCACACGCTATGGCTACGACACCGGGTCGTACACCAACTTCCCGGCCGACGAAACCAACTACAAAATCCTGGCGCGTTTAGATTGGAATATCACCAACAAGCACCACTTGGCACTGCGCTATAACTACACCAAGAACCGCGGTTGGAATGCACCCAACATGTCGTCAATGGATGGCGGTCCGTCATCGGCTTTTGCCCGCACATCCGACCACTCCATGGCTTTTGCCAACTCGATGTATGCCATGGACAACCTCGTGCACTCGTTTACATTCGACTTGAACAGCCGTATCAGCGAGAAACTCTCCAACCAATTCCTGGCGACTTATTCGAAACTCGACGACCAGCGTTTCACCAACTCTTCCCCATTCCCCTTCATCGACATCTTAGACGGAACGGGCACCACCAGCAACTACATGTCGCTCGGCGAAGAACTCTTCACCCACAACAATGCGGTGCACAACAAGATTTGGAATATCAAGGACGATGTGACCTATTTCACCGGTAACCACAAAATCACTGCCGGCATGAAGTTCGAACATCAAATGGCCGACAATTCCTATATGCGCAACGGAACAGGCTATTATCGTTATGCCAGCGTCAACGACTTCCTCACGGGTGCCGCACCCGAAATCGTCTGCCTCACCTATGGTTACAACGGTGAAAAGAATCCCACCTCGCGCGTGCAGTTCAACACGTTGGGTATCTATGGGCAAGACGAATGGCAAGTAAACAACAAGCTGAAACTCACTTATGGTGTGCGTTTCGATGGCCTCTTCTTCAACAATAGCGACTTGATGCGCAACAACGCCATCTACAATCTCGACTACAATGGCCGCCACATCGACACGGGCAAATGGCCCTCTCAAGTCTCACGGTGTCGCCACGCATTGGGTTCACCTACGATGTCTTAGGCAATAAAACTCTCAAACTGCGCGGAGGAACGGGCTTCTTCTCTGGTCGTCTACCCTTGGTGTTCTTCACCAACATGCCCACCAACAGCGGCATGGTGCAGTATCAGGCACAACTCAATGCGCGCAATGGTAGCCGACTCGGTTACTCGATGAACGATTTTGCCGGCGGCCTGGTGACCGACGCCAACGGAAAAGCTACCATCGAAGCCCTCTACAATAAGCTCGTCAACATGACCAATGCCAGCGGACAAAAGATTTTCCCATCTACCATCTCACCCGAAACGGGTTCGGTACCCTCGCAGATTGCTGCCGTCGACCCTAAGTTCAAGATGCCACAAGTGTGGAAAACCTCGTTGGCCGTAGACTATCAGGTGCCGGTTTCGTTCCCCCTCACTGTGACGGCCGAAGGTATTTATAACAAAACCATCAATGCTGTTAAGATTGCAGACTGGAGCATTCCCAACGTGGGTGGCTTCGCTCGTTTCAACGGCGTAGACAATCGTCCCATTTATCCCGCCGGTGCATCGACCAATCCCAGCGCTTTCGTGCTCGAAAATACCAGCAAGGGCTATGGATGGTCGTTCAATCTTTCGTTCAATGCACAGCCTGCCGAATGGCTCAACCTCATGGGCGCCTATACACACACCGTTTCAAAGGAGATCACGGGGATGCCGGGCTCTAATGCGAAATCGGCCTTCACCTATATTCCGACCGTAGAGGGTGCGAACTACATCAAGCTCCACAATTCACAATATGTGACCCCCGACCGCTTCGTAGCTTCGGCGTCTATCCACGACAAGAGCGGCAACCACTATAGTTTCATCTATGAAACATGGCGCGGAGGCTACAACTACAGCTACATGGCTACCAACGATGTCAACGGCGATGGCTATCTCTATGATGCCATCTACATTCCAACCGACGAGCAAGTGGCCAATGGCGACTTCCGCTTCAAAACCGCCGACGACCGCAAACGTTTCATGGACTTTGTGCACGCCAACAAGTCGCTCAAAAATCATCAAGGCGAATATGCCGAGCCCTACAGTGTTTACACCCCATGGGTTCACCGCATCGACTTCAGCTACAAGCACGATTTCAAACTCAACCTTGGCAGCACCAAGCACACCTTACAGTTGAGTTTTGACATCAAAAACCTCATGAACCTGTTCAACTCAAGTTGGGGCGTGATGAAATACCTCAACCCTCAAATCGGTCAAGAGCTGAAGGTGCTGAAATACGAAGGAGTCGACGCCAGCGGATATGCCACTTGGTCTACGCCGGCTTCCATCAACGGCTCAACCCAGCTGTTTGTGCCGCAACACACCATCGGCCAATGCTGGAACGCTTCGATTGGCATAAAATATTTCTTCAACTAAACGAAATTGATAACAATGAAAAGAATAATAAGCATTGTCACCGCCGTGTGCGCTTCGATTGCGCTCTTCACGGCCTGCAGCAAAGACAATTCAATTACCGAACTCGACGGCCTGCACGTCTCCTCGTCGTATGTTTCGATTGCCGAAAAAGGGGCAACCGCAACCATCACACTCCATGCGGCGGGCGACTGGAAACTCGAAAAGGTGACCACCAAAAAGAATAAGGTGGAATGGCTCACCGTTTCGCCCACCACGGGCCACGCCGGCGAGACCCAAATCTCGTTCACCGCACCGGCATCCTTAGACGGTCGCACGGCCGAAGTGATTGTTACATCGAACGGCGAGACGCAACACATCAACGTCATTCAAGGTCTGCCTACTGTTTCGAAAGCCACCTGTGCCGGAGTCCTCTCGGGCGTCGACAACAAAAGCTATCGCGTCACCGGAACCTGCGTTTCCATCAACAACACCACCTATGGCAACTTCTATCTCAACGACGGCACCGGCCAGCTCTACGTCTACGGCACGAAAGATGCCGGCGGCAACTATGCCTGGAAGTCGTTTAACATCGAAGTGGGCGACGAAGTGACCGTCGAAGGGCCACGCTCCACCTACAACGGCGTGGGACAGCTCAAAGATGCCACCTTCATCAGCGTGAAAAAGTCGCTCATCAAGGTCGATGCCGTTGAAAACGACACGCTCCCCGTAGCCGGCGGTACTTTCACGGCCCACTTGGTTTGCAAGGGGCAAGGCGTTTCGGTTGATATTCCCAACGATGCCAAAAGTTGGCTCGCCATCAGTGGTATCCAGTCCACCGCGACCAAAACGACCGTGCAATTCACCGCACAGCCCAATACCGGCGGCGATCGAAGCACCACCCTTACGTTCCGCACTACCGAAGGCGGCAAAACCTATACCGCACAAACTCAGTTGGTGCAAACGGGAGCCATCGTTGCAGCTACCATTGATGCATTCAACAAAGCGGCTGTGGGCAGCACGCAATATCGCATCGCAGGCATTGTGACCGATGTTAAAGATGCTACGAAGGGCAATTTCACCCTCAAAGACCACTCGGGCAGCATCTTTGTTTATAAGGCAAAAGACTTCCAAACCAGGGGTGTGAAAGTGGGCGACATCGTCACCCTCGTGGGCGAGCGCGGCCAATATAATGCCACCCCGCAAATGGTGAAAGCCACCATCGAAGAGCATAAAAAGGTGGAACAAGTGTCGATTGCCGACTTCCGCGCAAAGCCCGACAGCAAAGACACCTACTACATGATTAAGGGAACGGTGGGCAAGTCGACCGAGGCCAACACTAAGTTCGACCTCACCCAATATGGCAACTTCGCCCTCACCGATGCCACCGGCAACGTCTATGTCTATGGTGTGGCCACGGGCTGGGGCGGAAAGAAAGGCGAGTTTGGCACGCTCCACGTGTCCGAAGGCGATCAGCTCACACTCATCGCTGCAAAAACCACCTATAAAGGGCTCGTCGAAGCCATCTCCATTTTCTATTCGAAATAATAATTCACCCTAACTTTATAACTCTCTTAATAATGATGGGGGCATGCGTTTGATGCATGCCTCCTGATTTTTTGCGCAAAGCAAATCTGCCGGCACGGCTATAATATAATAAGGTGAACTCGCCCACCGTTCTCATCCGTTTCCATCAAAAACAAGCGAAATCACCCACCGTTCTCATCCGTTTTCATCAAAAACAAGCGAAACCACCCACCGTTCTCATCCGTTTTCATTAAAAACAAGCGAAACCACCCTCCGTTCTCATCCGTTTTTAAGAAAAACAGATGTTCAAAGGGGTTGGAACAAGCATTTTTGAGAAAAACAATGCGTTGCCCACGGACGAAGCATACATCCAACCCTTTTTCAAGGTATCGTATTACCCCACCCCGCATTTTTTTATTACCTTTGCTCCCACAAATTCAAATACATATAAGATATTATGGTGATTGATTTCGATAAAATAACGGTGCAGACCATCAATGGCTTCAAGGGTGGACAGGGCGAGCTCGACATGGCCGGCTTTGCCGACGACCGGGTGAAAATCATGCGCAATGTGCTCAAGCCTCAGGCTTCGGCCGGCACACACCTGCACGGCAGCAACAGCGAGATGATTTATGTGATTCAAGGTGAACTCACTGTGACTTGCGACGGACAGAAAGAGATTGTCCGTGCCGGCCAACTGCACTATTGTCCCATGGGCCATCAGCACAACTATAAAAACCTCACCGCCGAAGACGTTGTGTTCTTAGGCATAGTGCCCGAACATCATGCGTAATGCCAAAGAACACCCCCACACAGGCATCGTCATCGGTATTGATGTGGGCATCAGCACCACCAAAATCGTGGGTATCAACACCGAGGGAACCGTGCTCAATCCGTTCAGAATCAGAGCCACCGACCCCATCACTTCGCTTTATGGCGCCTTCGGAAAATATCTGCACAACAATGGCATCCAACTGGGCGATGTGGCGCAAGTGATGGTCACGGGAGTGGGTGCGGCCTATATTGACGAAGACATCTACGGGCTGCCCACGGCCAAAGCGCAGGAATTTGTCGCCGACGGATTGGGGGCACGCTACGAAAGCGGGTTGGAGAAGATGATTGTCGTGAGCATGGGCACGGGCACTAGTCTCGTGAAATGCGACGGCGATAACATCCGCCACATCGGTGGCACGGGCATTGGCGGCGGCACCTTGCAGGGGCTGAGTCGCATCATGCTCAAGACCGACGATATCAAGCAAGTGGCCGAACTGGCTAAGTCCGGCGATATCTCGAAAATCAATCTGCTCATTGGCGACATCAGCGCCCATCCGCTTCCCGGACTGCCGATGAGCGCCACGGCGAGCCTCTTCAGCAATGCCAAAACCAATGCCTCGCGCGAAGACATCGCCATCGGACTCATCTACATGGTGCTGCAGGCCGTAGGCTCGAGCACCATCCTGAGCAGTTTGGAAAGCGGCATCAAAGATTTTGTGCTCATTGGCAACCTCACGTTGCTGCCCCAATGTCGTGAGGTCTATGATGCCATGGAGAAGCTCTACAACGTGCGCTTCCACATTCCCAAACACAGCGAGTTTTGCACAGCCATCGGTGCCGCGCTGAGCTATCGCAACAACAGTTTTGCTACACACTAAATCCCTCACCTCACATTTTGAAAACAATGATTAGAAGATTTTGGTGCACGCTTGTTTTAAGCATGCTTATCGGGCTTGCCATTCAAGCACAGCCCAAACGCGAGGTGCGCGCCGTGTGGCTTACCACTATCGGCGGATTAGATTGGCCCCACAACTATGCGCAGGGCGAGCGGTCGAGGGCGAAGCAGCAAGCCGAACTCCAAACGATGCTCGACCAACTCCAAGCGGCTGGTGTCAATACCATTTTGTTGCAGACGCGCATCCGCGGAACGGTGATTTATCCCTCGGACTATGAGCCTTTGGATGGTTGCCTCAGTGGTGTTCCGGGCACATCACCCGGTTACGACGCCTTGCAATTTGCCATCGATGAATGCCACAAACGCGGCATGGCGGTGCAAGCATGGCTCGTGTCGATTCCCGTGGGGAAATGGAACGGATTGGGCTGCAAACGGCTGCGACAGCGCTATCCGCAACTCATTGTGAAGATTGGCGACGAGGGTTATATGAATCCCGAGAAGCCACAAACGGCCAGCCACATTGCCAAGTTGTGCCAAGAAATCGTCAGCAAATATGATGTCGACGGCATCCACTTAGACTACATCCGCTATCCCGAGACCTGGAACATCAAGGTGAAGCCCGACCAAGGCCGCACGTTCATCACGAACATCGTCACAGCCGCATCCAACGCCGTAAAAGCACTCAAACCCTGGGTGCGCATGAGCTGTTCGCCCATCGGCAAGGCCAACGACTTACCCCGCTATTGGAGTCATGGTTGGAATGCCTACGCACGTGTGCTGCAGAATGCGCAACAGTGGCTCGCCGACGGACTTATGGACGAACTCTATCCCATGATGTATTTCAAAGGCAACCATTTTTATCCCTTCGCCCTCGACTGGCAAGAACAGGCGCAAGGCAAGATTGTTGTGCCGGGTTTGGGCATCTACATGATGGCGCTGCAGGAGAAGAATTGGCCTTTAACCGACATTACCCGCGAAATGCTGGTGGCGCGCCATATCGGTATGGGGCATGCCTACTTCCGCAGCAAGTTTTTCACCGACAATACTAAGGGCATCTATACCACCACTGCCGACGACATCGATGCAACACCTGCCCTACAGCCCGCACTGACATGGCGCGCACAGCAACAGCCCGCTGCACCCTCAGACGTGCACACAACGGCCACGAAAATCACATGGCAGGCGCAACCAGGCTGCACCTATAATCTATATAGCAGCGAGCAATGGCCGGTCGACACAGAGAAGGCCGAAAACCTGATGCTCGTGCGTCACGCAAGTGCGCAGCTCAATATTCCTGCAGGCAACCAACGCTACTACGCCCTCACGGCAATGGACCGATATGGCAACGAGAGCCAGCCCACGCAATGCAACGAAAAGAAAACTCCGCCTGCCAGCGATGCGCTGTTGTGCACAGGCAACACACTGCACATGCCCGACAACTACGATGCAAACGAAGGACTGCTCACGCTCTCCGCCCTCGACGGCACATTGCTTCAAACGCTCAGCGTGCGCAACAATGTCATCAACATGCAAGGCATCGCCGACGGAGTCTATCAGCTGCGCACCCTTAATGCAGCCGATGTGAGCCACCACATTGCCTTCGTCATCGTGAAAAGATTCTAAGCTTTTGTTTGCAGTTTCCGCGAAAAAACTTACCTTTGCATACAACAAAATCGACAACAATTTTAAACAAGAAAGATATAGGGGTTGTGCCGATTCGATTGGGATACTCATCAAATAATATTGAAAACCGAGCACGTTTTGCTTGCTAATGGCGGGCCACATAAAGCTTCTTTGAAGTGAAGTCTCTCGCAGACCGGTGGATTACAAAGGCGGTAAACACTCAAATAATGATTTACTCGGAGTTTCATCACATCATCGGGCAACCCCTTTTTTCTTTTTTAAATCCTCAAAATAAAACAACAATGTTTAGCGGAATCATCGAAGAAATGGCTACCGTCGTAGCCATAGAGCAAGAACAAGACAATATGCACTTCACGCTGCGCTGCTCGTTTGCGCAAGACTTGAAAATCGACCAAAGCGTGGCACACAACGGCGTTTGCTTAACTGTGGTTCGTATCAGCGGCGACACCTACACCGTGACAGCCATGAAAGAAACGCTGATTCGTTCGAATTTGCAGCAACTCAAGGTTGGAGACAAAGTGAACATCGAGCGATCGATGCTGATGAACGGCCGATTGGATGGGCACATTGTGCAGGGACATGTTGACGAAACCGCCACCTGCATTGCCGTGCGCGATGCCAATGGCAGCACCTACTACACCTTTGAGTATGCAGCAAACAGAGAGCTGGCACAGCGGGGTTATTTCACTGTCGACAAAGGTTCGGTTACGGTAAACGGCGTTTCGCTCACCGTATGCGAACCCACGGCCAACACATTCACCGTGGCCATCATTCCTTACACCAAGGAGCACACAAACTTCTGCGACATGCACAAAGGCAGCCTGGTGAATATCGAGTTCGACATCCTCGGCAAATACATTGCGCGCCTGCAAAGCCTTTCCAAATAGGAGCGGAACTAAATAAGAAAGCGGAAACTAAAAGATGTTAAGAAATTAAAGGTCCACTAAACCTTTTTGACCTGTTCACCATCTAATCAACGAATGAATAATAACCAAATAATAGTTTATCGAATGGGAAAAAAATGGAAACTACTCGGCTTAGGCGTTGCGCTTGCCACAATCCCCATGGAGCTGTCGGCCAAAACATGGTCGCTGCAAACCTGCATCGATTATGCGTTGCAAAACAACATCAACATGCTGAAAACGCAGCTCAACGTTAAAAACGCGCACGAAAACATCAAAGAGAGCCAGGCGGCACTGCTCCCTTCGTTAGCTTTCAACACCTCGCACAACGTCTCCTACACACCATGGCCCGAAGTGGGCAGCTATATGGTAGCCGGAAGCCGCGTGCAAACCAGCGTCGACAAGACATTCTACAACGGCAGCTATGGTGTGAGTGCCAATCTGATGCTTTGGAACGGCAACCGCAACCGCAACCAAATCAAACTCAACCAATATGCCGAAAAGCAAGCCAAGCTCGACTCGGCCACTACGGCCAACGCGCTCATTGAGCAAATTGCACAACTCTATGTGCAAATCCTCTACTCCACCGAGGCCATCAAAGTGAATCAAGAGAGCCTCGCCACAAGCATTAAAAACGAGGAGCGAGGGCAAGAGATGGTTAACGTGGGGAAAATGAGCAAAGCCAATTTGGCGCAGCTCACGTCGCAACGCGCGCAGGATGAATATGCCGTGGTGCAGGCCGAAAGTGCATTGAAAGACTATAAACGCCAGCTCAAACAGCTGTTGCAACTCACCAACAACGATCCTTTCGAAGTTGTCACCCCCCAAACCACCGACGACATGGCGCTGGCACTCATCCCTCAACTCAACAACGTCTATCAGCAGGCTGTGGCCCATCGCCCCGAGATTAAGAATGCCGAATTGGGCATTGAGAGTAGCAACCTGAGCATCAAGATAGCCAAAGCCATGCGGCAGCCCACCATCAGTTTGAATGCCGGAGCCAATGCCAACACCACCACGATGAGCCACAAAGCCTGGGGAACGCAGCTCAAAAACAACTTTGGCCTCGGCGCCGGTGTGAGCATCAGCGTGCCGCTGTTTGACAATCGCCAAACAACCACCGCCGTCAACAAAGCCCGATTGCAGCAACTCAACTATCAGCTCGAGCTCAAAGACAAGCAAACGGCGCTCTACGCAACGATAGAAAACTATTGGTTGCAGGCCAACAACAACCAAAATATGTTCAAAGCGGCGCAGATCACCGCGCAGAGCGCCAAGACAAGCTATGACTTGCTCAACGAACAATTCAGTTTGGGGCTAAAAAATATCGTGGATCTCATGACTGGCAAAGACAACCTGCTCAAAGCGCAGCAAAACGAGTTACAGAGCAAATATTTAGCCATCCTCAACATCAAACTGCTGCAATTCTATCAGGAGGGCACCCTCAAATAATCATTTTTACGCAAAGATTTATCAGCGAGCCGCTCGCTAACACGTTTCCACTCAGAAACAAGTTAGCGAGCGGCTCACTAATGCATTTTTGCTCGAAGACAAGTTAGCGAGCGGCTCACTAATGATTTTTTGCTCGAAAACAGGTTAGCGAGCGGCTCACTAATGCATTTTTGCTCGAAAACAAATTAGCGAGCGGCTCACTGATGAATTTTTGCTCGAAAACAAATTAGCGAGCGGCTCACTAATGATTTTTT
>NZ_BAJQ01000037.1 GCF_000613785.1 Segatella oulorum JCM 14966
TTGATTATAAACGTTATACCAACTTGCCCCATAAGTGTAGAAAGTCTCGGGATGCCGGATGCCGTTCTGAATGGACATGTTGTCACCGACATTCTTGGTAAATGAGCCGTCGGGAGTGGTATCGGTGCCGGGGAAGGCATCCTTGCGCCCGAACTGATAGAACGTGCTATAGCCTTGCCGCGCGTTACCCCCCGGATTCTGCGTAATGGTGATGTAGGCAGACTGTTTCACGCCGCCATTGCCAGCGGTCTGCTCCACCTTCACCCTGACCTTGCGGGGAGCGGAATAGGTGGTGCCACTCCAAGTGGTGTATTTCCAGCCAAGCGTTTCCTGTGTGAACTTGTATTTATGGTCTTGAAAGTTTGTGCAAGTGACGGTGTTGAGCGCATCGCTGAGAGCGAACCACAGATGCCAAGACCACATCACGGTACCCGAGGCGTTCTTAACAGCGATAACAGCGTTGCCGTTCTTAATTTTGTCCTGCGGTACGCGGAAGTGAACGAAAGCGTTCGTTCCAACGTCTTCGATGCCGAGGCTACTTGCCTCTATGATGCCACTTTGGTCGGTCCAGACAATGCTTGCTTGCGTGGCAGGATCGGAAGCATTCTGTATGTTGATATAGGGAGAGGCGATGTCTACACCTGCATGGTCCTTGAAATGCTGGAGGATGTAAGGACCACTGTTAGAGGTCTGATAAGATTTGGTATTGGTTGTACCGTTCTTGATGGCATTGCCATAGACCAGCGGGATGCAATAGTATCCCGGGGCAGAAATGAGATAGCAGTTGGCACTTTCTTCTATAATCCCCACTTGGCCATTTCCACCGGGATTGGCCAAGTTGTAGGGATTGGCAGCTGTACCTTTGGGCGTAGCATTCTTCAGTACATCGTTATATTCCTTCAGCCTATCGGTGATGGTTGCAGCCTCTACCGATGTATTCACCGACTCGGCGCTCCCTGCTACACCTGTGCCCTGATCGGCAATATTGCCTAACCAAGCGGGTTTTGCTGCGCGCGTCACCCAGTTATTGGTGGTATAATCCCACTCCTCGTATTTGGTGACCTTCCAGGCTACGGGCTGTTTCGTGCCATCGGGTGCCTGACGATAGCTCGTCACTTCAAAAGCAGCCTCGCTATTGGTTTCGTTACCTTGATAATCAAATGTCTTGTTCTCTTTTGCCAACGTGAAGATATAGCCCCAGCTCGAATTCTTTTGCGAGAGTTTATATTCTTTTGTCACGCCAGCTTTCCATTCGCCGGTGAGTGGGATAGTGATAGTTTTGGTCGTAGCACCGTCTTGGTAATAAATAACGGCTTTGATAGCATTGGCAGCCGTCTTGGCCGGCATCGTTTGTGGAATCATCAAGAATGTGTAATTCTCACGACCGGTGCGATTGTGATGATTAGGGTCGGGGTCGAGCGCACCGGCCAACATCGTGTTGGGCATTTCGGCTGCGTTCATATTAATGTTATCAAGCGTCATCGTGGTGGTGGCGTTGTCCGAAGTCCAAGTGGCACCGCTGCCATCGGCCTGATTGGACAGGCGATAACGACCTTTATACTTCACGTTGGTCAGCTCAATCTTTGTAATGGTGACGGGTGAGAGGTTGCTGCCGATGGAGAACTTCACAGCCGCTAAGGCATGGTGAAACTTGAGGTTGCTCGTGGGGTCGTTGCCATGGATGTAGTGCACTTCGCCCGAGCAAGCTGTCATCAAGTCTACTTGGTCAACAACATTGCTCTTTACCTCAAAATCAACATAAGGCACCTGTGCATAGTTGCGCGGTGAGAGCGTGATTTTGTTTGCTGGTGTAGCTTCGGGATAGACGGCATAGAAACGACCGTAGACATTGACGGGCCAATCCCAATCGTAACGACTTTGCAACGTGCCATCGGGATTGGTCTTCTCACCATGAAACCACAACAATGCCGTGCTCGGATTAGCTGCGGCAGCTGAACTTGCCGCACGATAGCCGATGGACGAGAAATTGCCGAGGGTGGCCGTCTTGATGATTTCGGCACGCGTTCCTTCGGCCGGTTTCACGGGGTTGATACCTTCGACAGTCGATTCAATCAGGCAGAAGTCGTGAGGATTACTGCCCGTAGCTTCAAGTTTACGTGGGGCAAGGTCAGCCGACGAAAGGGGCTGCGGGCTCAAACCGCGGGTTATGCCCTTGGCGCCGGCTTGTACCAAGGCCTCCATTTGAGCGTCGCTCACATTGAAGGCTACCGTCGTTCCGGTGTGCTTGCCGGGCTGTTCGTTGGCCAAATCGTCGTCGGCACAAGCACCGAATAGAAAGGTCGCACCGAGGACAAGCAACAGACAGCCATTGCTCAGGCTGCTAAAGTGTTGTTTTCGAAATGTATGTTTCATCTTCTTTTTTCGTTTTGTTGTTTACTACTTGCGATGGACTGTGCACGCCGTTTAATCTTCATCTTCGATTTCTTCGCTGCCGCCATCATCAAAATCACCAACGGAGATGCTACCCTTATGGCCTGTTTCTCCGCCGCCACCGGGACGTGCCACGGGGCTTTTCGTCAATAACAAATACTCTGTCGTCAACGGAATGACCGTACATGTGGGCGTTTCATACAATTTTTTCTTCATTTTTTTATTCAGTTTAAATGATTATATTTACTACTATTGATTTCTTACTTCACAGGTGCAGTTACACACACACAAAAAAGCATCTGCAAAGAGCTTTGAAAACTCCTTGCAGATGCTTGAAACGGCAGACCGACACCCGCGCCGGGCGCACCGCTATCGCCTTAGTACAGAGACTTAGACCGTTGTTAGAATGTGTGTGTGTGTGTGTGTTACACTTTTATTTGGTTCTGCCAAATAAAAGATGTTAAAACTTACACTGCTTGAAAAATAATTTTTCGTCTGCATACAAACACTTTCTGTTTAATTCGGCGGCAAAGGTAATACTTTTTAATGATATAAGATGCAAAATGGAAAAGGAAATTTTGCATGACAGCGAAATGAAAGGTGATTTTTACGCGCGTTCGGGATAAGATGCGGCCTCATCTGCCTTAACTGTCTTTCCAAAAAGCGGGCGTGAAAATCACCAAAATCGTGAAAATCTCCAAACGGCCGATGAGCATCAGCGCCGAGCAGAGCCATTTGATGCCCGCCGGCAACATCGACCAGCTCATCGTGGGGCCAATCTCGATGCCGAGCGTGGGGCCTACGTTTCCGATGGAACTCAGCACAATGGTGATGGCGTTGGTGTTGTCGACGCCGGCCTCGATGATGATGAACGACGCGACGAGGCATAACATCAGGTAGACGGCCAGGAATGCCAGCAGCGTGATGCGCTTTTGCTGCGAAATGCTCGCACCGTCGATGTGCATCGGCAACACGGCGTTGGGGTGGAGAATTTGTTTGAACTCGTTGCGAATGATTTTTATAATCATCAGGCTGCGGATGCTTTTAAAACCACCGCTCGTGCTGCCCGAACAGGCGCCGAGAAACATGCAGGTGGCCAGCACCACCCAGGTGACGTGGGGCCACTTGGCGGCGTCGTCGTTGAACAGGCCGGTGGTGGTGATGAACGACACGACTTGGAATATGCCGCAACGAAAGGCCTTTTCGACGTCGTAGTCGTTGTAAAGCATCAGCTCAACCATGATGAAAAGCGTGAAGGCCAGCACCACGAAAAGGTAGAATTTAAACTCGGCGTTCTTCCACATAGGTTTCAGGCTGCGGCGCAGGGCGGTGGTATAGAGCAACGTGAAATTGGCACCCGAGAGGAAACAAAACAGTGTGGCAACATATTCGATGGCGGGCGAGCGAAAGAATTCGGCGCTGTTGTTGTGGGTGGAAAATCCGCCCGTGGCCGTGCTGCCCATGGCATAGTTGAGGCTGTCGAACCAGCCCATGCCAAAGGCCATGAACGACAACACGCAAGCGAGGGTGAGCAAGAAGTAGACGGTCCAAATCCACTTGGCGCTGGTGCTCAGTCGCGGATGGAGCTTCGAGCTGATGGGGCCTGTGGCTTCGGCCGCAAACACCTTCACCGAGCCGCCCACAAACGACGGCAGGATGGCGGTGGTGAAGAACACGATGCCCAAACCGCCAATCCATTGCGTCATGCTGCGCCAAAAGAGCAGGCCGTGGGGCAGCGCGTCAACATTGTCCAAGATGGTGGCGCCTGTGGTGGTGAACCCCGACATGGTTTCGAAATAGGCGTCGGTGAAACTCGGAATGTAGCCGCTGATGACAAACGGCAGCGTGCCAAAAAGACTGAAGATGACCCACGAAAGCGACACCACGAGGTAGGCGTCGCGGCGGCTCATGGTGTTGTCGGAGTGGCGCCCGAGATAGCG
Organism: Segatella oulorum JCM 14966; assembly: GCF_000613785.1. Classification (GTDB taxonomy): domain Bacteria; phylum Bacteroidota; class Bacteroidia; order Bacteroidales; family Bacteroidaceae; genus Prevotella; species Prevotella oulorum. The sequence continues at coordinate 4,332 of NZ_BAJQ01000037.1, forward strand.
TAGCACGATGCCCGTGAGCAGCGTGAGCACAATGCTGATGGCAAACGGCATTTCGTCGTCTTCGCCAAAACCAATGGCCATGGCAAAGCAGGCCAGCATGATGGCTACTTCGATGAACAGCAGCGAGCCGAGGATTTTAAAAATGGTGTCGCGATGAATCATTTGTTGAACAGATTCTCAATTTTCTTCAGATAAATGTTGTGACAGAACACCATCACCGAGTCGCCGGCTTGAATGGTGGTGTTGCCCGAAACGAGGATGCCTTCGCCATTCCTCACCAACCCGCCAATGGTGACGCCGGCCGGCAGTTTGAGGTCTTTCACCGCTTTTTGCGTGATTTTGGCGCCTTCTTGCGGGATGAATTCAGCCACGTCGGCGTCGGCATTCATCAAAAAGCGCACGTTGTGCACGTTGGCATCGAGCATCATTTGATAGATGTGGCTGGCGGCGATGGCTTTCTTGTTGATAATGGTACCGATGTCTAAACTCTCGGCCATGTTCACATAATCCATGTTCTCCACCATCGCCACGGTTTTCCTTACGCCCATACGTTTGGCGGTGAGGCAAGCCAAGATGTTGGTTTCGGCATTTCCCGTGACGGCCACGAAGGCTTGCGTGTTGCGGATGCCTTCTTCTTGCAGCAGCGCCAAGTCGCGTCCGTCGCCGTGAATGATGAGGGCGCGGTCGTCGTCAAGCATCTCGTTGAGCTTGGTACAGCGCTCTTCGCTGGCTTCGATAATCTTAATGTCCAAATAGTCGGGCATAGTTTTCACAGCGCGCACGGCGGTGCGTCCTCCGCCCATGATCATCACATTTTTCACATCGACATAATGTTCCTTGCCCACGATTTTGCGCACGTAGGGAATATATTGCCGCGTGGTCATGATGTAAACCATGTCGTAGAGCTTCAGTTCGTCGTTACCGCCGGGGATGATGGTGTCGCCGTTGCGTTTGATGGCCACCACATGATAGGGGTCGTCGGGACCGCTGATGTCCTTGAGCGGTTGGTTGAGCACCTCGCACGTCTCGCGCAGCTTGATGCCCAACATCACTAAAGCGCCGTCGTGCACGTCCCAGCGTTGGCGCACCCAGCTCATCTTCAATCCGTTGATGATGTCGGTGGCGGCCAACATTTCGGGATAGATGATGGAGTCGATGCCCAATTTGTCGAACGTTTGCACGAGTGTGTCGGTGGTGTATTCGTAGTTGTCAACCTTGGCCACGGTTTTCTTTGTTCCGAGCGATTTAGCCAAGGTGCAGCTCACGATATTTTTGTTTTGGTCGGGCGTGACGGCGACAAAGAGGTCGGCATCTTCGGCACCCGCCTCTTTGAGCGCTTGCAGGCGGGTGCAAGGTGCCTGCATCATCATCAGGTCGAAGTCTGAACCAAACTTTTCTAAGTTCTCGCTGCTTTCATCCATGAGCACAATGTCTTGGTTGTTGCGTGAGAGCAATTTGGCTAAATAGGTGCCAATGGTGTAGGCGCCGGCAATGATAATTCTCATTTGTATGCTTGGTTTATGGTGGCAACGATGCTGTCGACATCCATGTGGCAGATGTGTTGCAGTTCGTCGACGGTGCCATGTTCAATAAATTCGTCGGGGATGCCCATACGTGTCACGGGCAGCGCATAACCGTGGTCGTTCATCCATTCCAGCACGGCGCTGCCCATACCGCCTTGCACGCAACCGTCTTCGAGCGTGATGAGGCGTTCGTAGTGTTGGCAGATGTCGTGCAGCAGCGCATCGTCTAAGGGTTTCAGGAAACGCAGGTCGTAATGCCCCACGTTCAGCCCCGATTGCGCGATGGCTTTCGTGGCGTTGTTGCCGATGGGACCGATGCTTACGATGGCCACGCGATCGCCTTGACGCAGACAGCGGCCGGTGCCCACGTTGATTTCGGTGAGCGGACAATGCCAGTCGGGCAACACACCGTGGCCGCGCGGATAGCGGATCACAAAAGTGCCTTTGTCGGGCAGTTGCGCGGTGTACATGAGCCGGCGCAGCTCGTGCTCGTCCATGGGACTGGCGATGGTGAGATGAGGGATGGGGCGCAGTGCAGCCATGTCGAAGGCGCGTGGTGCGTGGGACCGTCTTCGCCCACCAATCCGGCCCGATCAAAGCAGAGCACCACGGGCAGACGCAGCAGCGTCAGGTCGTGGATGATGTTGTCGTAGGCGCGTTGAGCAAAGGCGCTGTAGATGTTGCAGAAGGGTTGCAGCCCGTCTTTGGCCATGCCGCCAGAGAAAGTGACGGCGTGCCCTTCGGCAATGCCCACATCGAAAACGCGTTGTGGCATTTCCTTTTGCATGATGGTCATCGAGCAGCCTGTGGGCATAGCCGGCGTGACACCCACGATGCGCGGATTGCTTTGCGCGAGTTCTAACAGCGTGTGGCCAAACACATCTTGGAATTTGGCGGGCTGATTGGCGTTGTCTTGCAGAATGCGCTCGCCCGTGTCGGCATTGAATTTTCCGGGCGCGTGCCACACAGTAGCCTGCTGTTCGGCAGGTTTGTAGCCTTTACCTTTGATGGTGTGCAGATGAAGCAACTTCGGCCCTTTCATGTCTTTGAGCTGTTGCAGCACACGCACAATCTCAACGACATTGTGGCCATCGAACGGACCGAAATAGCGGATGTTCATGCCTTCGAACACGTTTTGCTGATGGCTCAGTGCACTCTTCAGCGCATTGTTAAAGCGGATGAGCCCTTTGCGCCGGCTGTCGTTGAGATAACCTTTACTGCGCAGCCAACTGCTGGCTTTGAAGCGCAAACGGTTGTAGGTTTCGGTGGTGTCTAATTGCAGCAGATATTTCTCCATGCCGCCCACGGCACGGTCAATCGACATATCGTTGTCGTTAAGCACGATGAGCAAATCGTTGGGCGTGCTTGAGGCATTGTTGAGCCCCTCAAAGGTGAGTCCGCCGCTCATAGCACCATCGCCCGTAACGGCCACCACATGGCGCCCCGTTCCGTTGGCTGCCACCGCCATGCCGAGTGCAGCCGAGACGGCGTTGCTGGCATGTCCGCAGGCAAACGTGTCGTATTCGCTTTCCATCGGAGTGGGGAAAGGACGGATGCCGTGCAACTTGCGGTTGGTGTGAAACTGTGCGCGCCGTCCCGTCAAAATCTTATGTCCGTAGGCCTGATGACCCACATCCCACACGATGCGGTCGTTGGGCGTGTCAAACACATAGTGCAGCGCCACCGTGAGCTCCACCACACCCAATGACGAGGCAAAGTGGCCGGGGTTTTTCGACACCTTTTCTATAATGTCTTGGCGCAGTTCGTCGCACACTTGTGGCAGCTGATCGATGCGCAGTTTCCGCAAGTCGGCGGGGAATTGAATTTGATTTAATAATGTAAAATCAGAATTACTCATTGCTACGATAGTCGCTAATGTTTAGCCCTGCAAAGGTACGCAATATGGTGGGAAACGCAAAGAAAAGCCATTTATTATTTGCTTTTCGCGGGAACAGCGGCGCGGAACGGGCGCACTCGTAGGCCTGTGAAACGGATAAAACGAGAAAAACAAAATATGAAAATCATCTTTCAAACATATTTCTCGTTGAAATGACTCTCCGGAACAACGAGAAATCTTATTTTTCTCTGCCGCAACTCCACCTTATTTAAATTATTTGCGTAATTTTGTAAGCACTTGCGCCGGCAGGGCTTGGCGCACGTTTCGTTTCAAACAATAAAACATCAATCGAGATAACAACAATGAAGAAATCGCTTTTTCTGCTCTTCGCATGGTGCATCGCCGTGGTTGCCACAGCGCAACAAAAGGCGCGCGTCTATGCCGTGGGCTTCTACAACCAAGAAAATTTGTTTGACACCTGCCACGATGCCGGCAAAAAAGATTACGACTTTCTGCCCGGCGGCTCCTACAAATGGGATGGACTAAAATACGGCCACAAGCTGCGCAACATGGCGCGCGCACTGGCCGACATGGGCACCGACGTGCTGCCGCATGTGGGGTGTGCCGCCATTGGTCTGAGCGAGGTAGAGAATCGCCGCGTGCTGGAAGACCTTGTGCGGCAGCAGCCCCTGGCCGAGCGTGGCTATGCCTTTGCCCACATCGAGGGACCCGACCGCCGCGGCATCGACTGCGCCCTGCTCTACAATCCACAACTCTTCACGAAGCAAACCGAGCGCCTGGTGCCCTATGTGATGCGTGAGGCCAAAGACAGCGCCTTCTACACCCGCGGCTTCTTCACCGTGACGGGCGAAATGGCCGGCGAGCCTGTGGCCTTCATCGTGTGCCACTTGCCAAGCCGATTCAGCGGTTCGAGCTACCGCGAATGGGGTGCTACACAGGTGCGCGCCGTGAAAGACTCGCTCTTGGCGCTCAACCCCGCCATGAAGGTGATGGTGATGGGCGACATGAACGACGACCCCACCGACAACAGCATGCGCCAATGCCTCGCGGCTAAGGCTGAAGTGGCGCAGGTGGGATCGCAAGACATGTACAACCCATGGTATAATATGCTCGTCAAGCAGGGCACGGGCACGCTGCAATATCGCGGCACGTGGAACCTGTTCGACCAGATTATCCTCTCGCCCAACCTGCTCAATGCGCCGGGCACGAAGGACTTCTCGACGCTGAAGTTCTGGAAGGCGCGCATCCAACGCATGCCCTATCTCTTCGAAACCGAGGGCAAATATAAAGGTTCGCCCAAGCGCACCACGCCGGCGGCGTGTGGCTCGATGGCTATTCCGACCACCTGCCAGTGTGTGTCTACCTCGTCAAAACGCTACAATGATGCAGCCTATGGAAACACTCACACCACAACCCATCGAAACGCACCCCTTTGAGCCGTGGCTGCCCAAAAATGCGCGGCTACTGATGCTCGGCACGTTTCCGCCAGCACCCAAACGCTGGTGCATGGCGTGGTATTATCCCAACTTTCAAAACGACATGTGGCGAATCTTTGGGCACGTGTTCTTCGGCGACAAGCTGCATTTCGTCGACCAAGAGCACAAGACGTTCCACCTCGAGACACTCAAAACCTTTCTCGCCGAAACGGGCGTGGCCATCTTCGACACGGGGCTGCGCATTCGTCGCACAAAGAACAACGCCTCCGACAAGGACCTCGAAATCGTGGAGCAAGCCGACATCGACGGGCTGCTGCGTCAACTACCCCAGTGCAAAGGCGTGCTGGCCGCCGGACAGTTGGCCACGCAAGTGTTTATGCAACATTTCGGCATCAAGCAAATGCCAAGATGGGATGCTTCGCCGAGTTCAGCTTCGAAGGGCGCACGCTGCGCCTCTATCGCGTGCCGAGCAGCAGCCGCGCTATCCCATGGCCGTGGAGAAAAAGGCAGCTTTCTATCAGAAAATGTTCGACGATGTGCTGCACTAACGCTCGCCGCATCGCCATCGCTTAACAACATAAAACGCAAAGAAAATGTTTGAAGACAAAACCACCATCATTGGCATCGCCGGCGGAACCGGCAGCGGCAAAACCACCGTCGTGAAGAAAATTGTCGAGGCCTTGCCGCCCCATTATGTGGCCGTCATGCCCCTCGACTCCTACTACAACGACACATCGCATCTGACCGACGAAGAACGCCACGCCATCAACTTCGACCATCCCGACGCCTTCGACTGGAAACTGCTCCACAAACAGGTAAACGACCTGCGTGAGGGGCGCGCCATCGAGCAACCCACCTACAGCTATCTGCAATGCAACCGGCTGCCCGAAACCATCCACGTGGAGCCCAAACCTGTCATCATTATCGAAGGCATCATGACGCTGCTCAACAAAAAACTGCGCGACCTCATGGACCTCAAGATCTTCGTCGACTGCGACCCCGACGAGCGACTCATCCGCAACATTCAGCGCGACACCATCGACCGTGGCCGCACTGTCTCCATGGTCGTCGAACGCTATCTGGAAGTGCTCAAACCCATGCACGAACAATTCATCGAGCCCACCAAGCGCTTTGCCGACATCATCATTCCGCAAGGCGGCGAAAACACGCGCGGCATCTCCATTCTGCGCAACTACATCGAGGGTTTGGTACCCAAGGAATGAAATCGCAACAGGGCAATTCCTCGCCCCTTTTCTTGGCTATTTCTCATAAAAGAAGTAACTTCGCAGCCTAATTCATTATTAAATAATAATTATGTCATACAATTTATTGAAAGGAAAGCGCGGCATCATCTTCGGTGCACTCAACGACATGTCGATTGCATGGAAAGTGGCTGAACGCTGCGCAGAAGAAGGAGCATCCATGGTGTTGAGCAACACGGAAATGGCACTCCGCATGGGCGAACTCGATGGTTTGGCAAAGAAAATCAATGCACCCATCATTGCAGCCGATGCTACCAACTACGACGAATTGGAAAATGTGTTTGTCAAAGCGCAAGGACTGCTCGGTGGAAAAATCGACTTTGTGCTCCACTCAATTGGTATGAGCCCCAACGTGCGCAAACGTCGCACATACGATGATCTCGATTATAACTGGCTGAACAAGACGCTCGACATCTCAGCCATCTCATTCCACAAGATGTTACAGGCCGCCAAGAAGGTCGATGCCATCGCCGAATATGGGTCGGTGGTTGCCCTCACTTATGTAGCTTCGCATCGCACATTCTTCGGTTACAACGACATGGCTGATGCAAAGAGCCTATTGGAAAGCATCGCTCGCAGCTTTGGCTACATCTATGGCCGCGAAAAGAACGTGCGCATCAACACCGTTTCACAATCGCCTACCGCTACCACCGCTGGTAAAGGCATCAAAGACATTGACAACATGATGGACTTTGCCGACAAGATGTCGCCCTTAGGCAACGCTACAGCCGACGATTGCGCCGACTACTGCGTGACACTCTTCAGCGACCTCACACGTAAGGTAACCATGCAGACGCTGTTCCACGATGGCGGTTTCTCGAACATGGGCATGAGCCTGCGCGCTATGAACCAATACAGCAAAGACCTTGATGCCTATAAGGACGAACAAGGTAAGGTGATTTACGGTTAATCCGCTGCACCAAAACACTACATCAAACAAGCAAGTTGCAAAGCTGGATACATCTCCTTCGCTTCACAACTTGCTTTTTTATGCGCCGCTCCTTATTCTATATAACAGACCTTATCCCTATTATATGATTAGCTTGTGCGCCACCTTATAATATTTCGCGCGCTATCCACGCACAAGCTTCTGCATCGGCCAATGCATGGTGGTGGTTCTTTAGCTCGTAACCACAGACGCGTGCCACAGTGTGAAGCTGATGATTGGGCAGATTGGGATAGGCTCGTCGAGCAGCTCTGAGCGTGTCGTAAAACTGATACTCGGGATAATCCATGCCATAAACCTTGAACACCGCACGCAAACAGCCTTCGTCAAACGAGCTGTTATGCGCCACAAGCGGCAAACCTTGAATGTGGGGCGCTACCTGCTTCCACACTTCGCTAAACACAGGTGCATCGTCGGTGTCACAACAAGTAAGTCCATGCACCGCCGTACAGCGATAGGTGTAATAATTGGGTTCGGGTTGGATGAGCGAATAAAAACTATCGACAAGTTCGCCACCACGCACCACAACTACGCCAACCGAACAAACACTGCACCGCTCGAAATTGGCTGTCTCGAAATCTATGGCTGCAAAATCTTTCATTTCCTTTTCACATTATATGAATACTTGAGCCTACAAAAGTAGTAAAAAATGTATAAAGGTCGACGGCATGCCATTGAAAAAGCTGTAACTTTGTGCAAAGCAAACAAAATAAAGAAGATATGAAAGAAATACAAAATCGACGCACCATCCGTCAATATTCCACACAACCTGTAAGCGACGAACTGCTTCATCAATTACTCGAAACAGCAGAACGCACACCCACTATGGGTAATTTGCAACTCTATAGTGTTGTCATCACGCGCGACGCTGCAGAGAAACAGGCCTTAGCGCCCGCACATTTCAATCAGCCCATGGTGACACAAGCCCCCGTGGTGCTGACCATCTGTGCCGATTATCGTCGTACAACGCGCTGGGCCGAACAGCGTAAAGCCACACCGGGCTATGACAATTTCCTTTCGTTCCTCAATGGAGCAACAGATGCTTTGCTCTACACTCAAACCTTTTGCAACCTCGCCGAAGCAGCAGGACTTGGCACGTGCTTCCTTGGAACAACGCTCTATTCGGCTGAAGCCATCATCAACACGCTGCAACTCCCGGCATTAGTCTTCCCCATTGCCACCATCACGTTAGGTTGGCCGGCCGAAACACCCGAACAAACCGACCGACTTCCACTGCGTGCAATCGTACACAACAGCCATTATGCTGACTACACACCACAACGCATTGACGACTGCTATGCCGAGAAAGAGGCGTTGCCTGCCAATCAAGACTTTGTGACCATCAATCATAAAGAAACTTTAGCACAGGTTTATACCGACATTCGCTACACCAAAACCGACAACGAAGCGTTCAGCAAAGGACTGCTCAAAGCGCTTCACCAACAAGGTTTTCTAAACGCCACACCTCCATCAATAGATCAATAAAACTTCTCGTCTACCGAGTTTACACTACGTCTACTACGCCCATTGCTTCATTTGACATATATCAAAAACAATTCTGTTTGGATAGGAAATACTTCTATCAGGAAAACTATTAGTCGGTTTTTTTTTATTCCTTTGCAAACGAATAGCAATTAGAGTGAGCTTGTTACAGCGATCACATTGCTTTTCGCATCATAAACAAAGAATATTAATCATAAAAGTAAAATCGATATGAGAGTAATTATTCAATCAAATTACGACAATTTGTCTAAATGGGCAGCACGTTATGTGATTGACGCCATCAACAAGTATCAACCTTCAGCTGAGCATCCCTTTGTTTTAGGCCTACCGACAGGCTCATCACCCGAAGGTATGTATGCCGAACTCGTGAAAGCCTATCAGGCTGGCGAAGTATCATTCAAGCATGTCATCACCTTTAACATGGATGAATACGTGGGGTTGCCCGAAACGCATCCCGAAAGCTATCATGCTTTTATGCGCCGCAACCTCTTCGACCACATTGATTGCCCCGCTGAGAATATTCATATCTTAAATGGAAATGCAACCAATCTGCAAGCCGAATGCGAAGCCTACGAACGTGCCATTCGCGAAGTTGGTGGCATCAATCTGTTCATCGGTGGTATCGGTCCCGACGGGCACATTGCATTTAATGAGCCATTCTCTTCGCTCACTTCGCACACACGTGTAAAGACACTCACTACCGACACACGCATTGCAAACTCACGTTTCTTCGACAACGATCCTGAGAAAGTGCCGGCCTATGCACTCACCGTTGGTGTGGGTACCGTGATGGAAGCCAAAGAGGTGCTCATCCTATGCAATGGCTATGGCAAAGCGCGCGCACTGCAAGCAGCCATCGAAGGTCCTGTAACGCAGCAATGGACCATCAGCGCCTTGCAGACCCATCCGCATAGCATCATCGTGACTGACGAACAAGCGGTTGCCGAATTGAAGGTTAGCACCTATCGCTACTTCAAGGATATAGAAAAGGTATAATTAAAAAGACAAATCAATTAAAACGAATAAGAAATGGTAAGATTGAATTTAAGCTCACAAATTGTGCTCAATAAAATTCCACAAGAGCTCTACAACCCCAAGAACATTCTCGAGCGTTCTGAAATTACACGCATGGAGAAAATCACAACCGACATTCACGTCTCCATTGAAGAAGGTGCGAAAAGCATTGCCAACGCCATCGAAGCAACCATTCGCGACAAAGAGAAAGAAGGAAAGTTCTGCGTCATGGCCTTGGGAACAGGTACATCGCTCCGTCCCGTTTACGACGAGTTGGTGAAAAAACATAAAGCAGGCTTGAGCTTCAAAAACGTTGTTGTATTCAATGGATATGAATATTATCCGCTCACGAAGAATAGCAACTGCACGAGCATTTCTCAGCTCAAAAAGATGTTTTTAGACCATGTAGACATCGAACCACAAAACATATTCTCACCCGATGGCACCATCAGTCAAGATGCAGTCTTAGGCTATTGCCGCCTCTACGAACAGCGCATCAGCACATTTGGCGGCTTAGACATTGCCCTCTTTGGCATTGGCCGCAGCGGAAACATCGGTGCAAACGAACCCGGTTCCGGCCTATCCTCTGTCTCACGTCTCATTCTCATTGACAACCTTTCGCGCGAAGAAATGACCAATAGTTTTGCCAGCGGCGAACAAGTTCCGCCCTGCTGCATCACAATGGGCATCGGGACCATCTTCCAAGCCAAAGAAATCTTCATCACGGTTTGGGGCGATGAGAAAGCCAAGATGGTGAAGGAAATTGTCGAAGGTAAGATTAGCGACAGCGTTCCTGCATCGTTCTTGCAGACCCATAACAACGCTAAAATGGTCATCGACCTGCCGGCTGCTTCACAACTCACCCGCATCAAGCATCCTTGGCTGGTCACATCTTGCCAATGGAATGACAAATTAGTACGCTCGGCCGTGGTTTGGCTCTGCGAGAAAACTCAAAAACCCATCTTAAAACTAACGAATAAGGACTACAATGAGAATGGCTTGAGCGAACTCCTCGCACTCTATGGTTCGGCCTACAATGCGAATATCAAAATATTCAACGACCTGCAACACACCATCACAGGTTGGCCCGGAGGCAAGCCAAATGCCGATGACACCTATCGCCCAGAGCGTGCAACGCCCTATCCCAAACGCGTGATTGTGTTCTCTCCCCACCCCGACGATGATGTCATCTCCATGGGCGGAACACTGCAACGCTTGGTAAGTCAAAAACACGACGTGCACATTGCCTATGAAACCAGCGGCAACATCGCTGTTGGCGACGAAGAAGTAACACGCTTCATGCACTTCATCAATGGCTTCAACCAACTCTTCGGCAATTCAAAGGACAAAGCCATCTCTGAAAAATATAACGAGATTAAAGACTTCTTCAAAAACAAGAAGGAGGGCGATTTAGACACGAGAGACGTCCTCACGCTCAAAGGCTTAATCAGAAGAGGCGAAGCACGCACGGCCTGCACCTTCAACCACATTCCTTTAGACCACGTGCATTTCCTCGACCTTCCTTTCTATGAGAGCGGCAAGATCGAAAAGAATCCCATGACCGAAAAGGATGTGCAGATTGTAAGAAAGTTCTTGCAAGAGGTGAAACCCCATCAGATTTATGTAGCCGGTGACTTGGCCGACCCGCACGGAACCCACAAGAAATGCACCGATGCCGTTTTAGCCGCTTTGGATTTAGAGAAAAATGCAAAGGCCGAATGGCTCAAAGACTGCCGCGTGTGGATGTATCGTGGCGCATGGGCTGAGTGGGAAATCGAGAACATTGAAATGTGCGTGCCGATGAGCCCCGAAGAACTTCGTGCAAAGAGAAACTCCATCCTTAAGCACCAGTCGCAAATGGAGAGCGCACCTTTCTTGGGCAATGACGAACGCTTGTTTTGGCAACGCGCCGAAGATCGCAATCGCGGAACAGCCGAGCTCTACGATAAATTGGGCCTAGCTTGCTACGAAGCGATGGAAGCCTTTGTCGAATACAGACTGTTATAAGCAAATCCACCGCTGCCCTGCTTGATGTTTACGTCAGCAGGGCAGTTTTTGTTTATCCTAAATCCATCCGTTAGCCTGCGCGCGAATGGTTTTACAATCTGGTTTGGGGAACGGCCGGCATAACCTTATGCTCGCGTCAACCCAAACGGGGAACAGCTGGCATAAGGATATTACAGGGCATTCCGGCATGGCTCTCCGTTCGAAAACCACGAAACCTGCATGGCTTTCTCAGAAAAAAGCCGTATTTTTGCCCTGTCGAACAAGCATTTTGTAGCGACAACAGTGCGCTTACATCAGCACAAACCAGCTGAAAATGCTCCCTATAAAGCAGTCCTGCATCCAACCCATTAACAAATATCACACATGGAAAAGGTTATCAAAACCTACGACATCAGCTACTTTGCGTTCTTAAATCAACCGGCCGTCTATGCCGACGACAATTACTTTGTCGTTGCACCTGCGGAACAATATCCCGAATTAACGGGCAACATACGCATAGGCTGCCTGCTGATTTTGTTTTGCTTACAGGGCAATGTTCAACTCTCACTCAACAACGAAACGTTTCATTTGGCAACTGGCGATTGCATCATTTGCCCACCCTATGCCATCATCAGCCGCCTCGAAATAGACGAAAACACCATCACCTCCATGGTGGGCTATTCCATCGAGTCTGTTGCTTCGATGCTCATCGGCGGCGAAGATATGTGGCATTTATTTGCGCTATTAGCCAAGAAACCCATCATCAACAACACGCAACGCTATATTTATCAGCGCATGGACTACTTCCTAAGCATATTGCGCTACCGCACTTCCAACAATGATAAATATCAAAAAGAACTGTGCTACCACCTCTTCGCCATGTTGTTTTTTGATGTATTGAACGATTTTCACTTGCCCCAAGAACAACCAAAAGCACACACGCCCACCAATCGAAAACACTATCGGGCAGAGATTATCTATAAAGATTTTTTAATTCTGCTGACGAAGGATAATGGCCTTCATCGCGATGTGAAATACTTCTCCGACAAACTTTTCATCAGTCCAAAATACCTTTCATACACCGTGAAACGCTTCGAGGGGAAACCTGCACAAGAGGTGTTGTTGGAGCGCGCCGTCAACCGTGTGAAGAGCGAACTGAAATACACCGATACACCTCTGCAAGCTGTCTCCGATCTCTTCCAATTCGAGAACTACACCGCCTTCTGCAAGTTCGTCAAAAAGAATTTAGGCGTGTCTGCATTGGAATATCGAATGGGGAGACATCGGTAATAGCCTATCCAATCACGCTAATGTCTTGATTACCATTCTATCTTCAAGTTACGGCTTTTGTCCACACCATTTTTGACTCATAGCCCACACTCATTTCTAAAGGAAACTCTTCTCCTTGTGAGGTATTCTCACCACACCGACGCTGCGCCGCGCGTGAAATCGGGTATCATTACGGGCATAGAGCCATGCGCTATGGAGCGTTTTGAAAGTTCGGCGATGCAACACCACTCCGCCAAATCGTACACATCCATATCCAACGGCAAACCTTGTTGCAGGCATTGCGCTAATCGCAAGTCCATGAAGTAGGACATGCCGCCACGCGGATCGAGCTGTTTGGCTAAGTTGATGACCTCAGACGAAAAGGCTGGTGCGTAGTGCTTGAGCAGTGTTTTTATTTGTGAAGCACTCAAAGGCACGTTGCTATTGTCTAACGCTATACCAACTTTAGCAGCAGCTTCGGCAGTGAGTAACACTTCAGCAACAGGATATTTGGCGGCATAGCCCTGTGTACCCACTGCTTGGTACATGCGGCTGTAGGGTCGTGGTGTCATCACATTATGTTGTATGAGGATGGTTTTACCCTTCACCGTTCGTATCATCGTAGACGTCTGGTCGCCATTGGCAAAGCTGTTGCAAGGTTCGCCCATCACCTTTTGAAACATCTGCCTACCCTGAAATGCGTTGGTTTGCATCGCTGTGAGATAGTGTAGCTGGTCGGTTCGGTGTATATCCAACAGCCTACAAGCAGGTCCGATGCTGTGAGTGGGATAAATATCTCCACCATTAAGGTGAGCATACGCCATACGCCAACGCGTCCAACGCTCGCCAATAGGATGTGCGTAGCCACCTTCCACATGCACAAGTTCGCCCAACAACCCTTCTCGTGCCATTTGACACACGGCCATTTCAAAGTAGTCATACACTGCATTCTCAAGCATCATGCAGTGTTGCTGTGTTCGTTCGGCCGTGTCTACCAACTTCCAAACATCATCTAAAGTGAGTGCTGCGGGCACTTCCACCGCTACATTCTTTCCTTGCTGCATGGCATGGACGGCTATAGACACATGCGAAAGCCAATCGGTGCACACATAGACCAGATGAATTGTCTGCTGCTGACATAAATCACAGTAAGCCGTTTTGCCCCAATAAACAGCAGGACGCGGTTTCCTTAATTGCTCAACATGTTGTGCTGCCTCCTCGGCCGCTTGCCTTGAAACATCGCAAACCGCAGCAATCTCACATCCGGGAATATGGCACCAGCGTGTCACTGCTAACTTTCCTCGTGCCCCAACCCCCACAAAAGCCACTCTCAAATGGGGCATAGGAGGAAGCGTTAACGAGAGAACATCGCGCTGACCCACAGCACGAGCAGGAACAGGAGTTTCTAAAGGATGCACAGCAGACATTATTTCCATTGTACTTGTATTTTTTATTCCTGTGCAAATTTACCTAAAAAAGTGAGAAGAAAAAAGATAGCAAGATGAAAATATTACACTACCATTTCTTGCGCCCGCCAATCCCTATATGTGTTATTCGCTCTTTCAGAAAGCAATGTGCATTATCATCTTCTGTTGCCAATCTACCCAATACGACGTTGTTGCAAACATTCGTACTTGATAGGTTTCGTACTTTAACAATTCGAGTGCATATTCAAAGCACCATTCTTTTGAGTTTCATGAATCGTTGGACAATCTTACACCAAGAGATGTATATTTAGGCCAAGGGGAGAACATTAAAAGGATAAGAGAAACAATAAAGCAAAATTCAATCAACAAAAGAATTTCTGAGAATAAAAGAATGAAATTACAGCATAAATAACTACATTTGCAGTTGTGCACTTTTATTTGACAACGTACATGAACAATGGAAAGAACTGAACGAATACTTTATTCGCCATAACATTAATGATGGGTGGCCACCGCATAATGGATTCATAGAGTCTCATAAAGTAACCCTAAAAAGAGGAGTAATTCTTGATAGATATGACTATAATGGCGCAAGTTTGGTTGATGGTATTCACAGAGGGAGATTTGCATCTCCTAAAAAGAGTGATGGTTCTATGTTTTCTTTTCAAAGTCGTGCCTTAAGAGGTGATGAAACTGATTATGCAGAGTTCTATGAACTTGTTGTTTTGGAAGATATTTCTGTAGAACAAGGTTCTATTATACCTTGGTTTAATCAAACAGGGCAAGGTACTCAAATTATGTTCTCTGAAGATATCGAAGAACTGATTAAGGAGGGGAAAATAGAAATTCGCAATTTAAAGAAAATAAAGTGATGGAAATTTCAATAAATGGAAAGAGTGTTTTAGAGCTAAATCAACCACAAACTTTTCATCGAGAAGATTTTGTTTGTATAAAAATTCACGACACCGTAGAGCATATATATATATAAAGAAAATAAATCTGAGAAGTTTGTTGCTTTTGGATTGACATATCCTAACAACAAGGGAATCCCATTTAAAAAAATAGATTCTATTGCGAACAAACTAAAGTTTCTAAAAGAAAACGTATACACAAAAACGGGTTGTATATCGTATAGAATGGAAATAGCAGATGCAATGATAACGCCTTTTGTTATAATAATGTGTAAATACGTGTTCTACTTTGGACTTCTTGCTGGCGATAATTCAAGAGGCCCAGAAACTATGATTGTATTACTAGGAGTACGGAAATATGAAGAAAAATAATATGCTTCGTAGGGCTATACGGCTCGTTCTGTTAACGTGTTTAGTTTCTTCCTTAACTCCGCAGCATAAATTCTTGTGAGAACTCCAAGTGCCTGAGAAACAAAGTTCTCAAAACACTTTGATATGTCAGAAATTTCACCTATCTTAGTGCTACCAACAAAAAAACAAATAAAATATCTGACATGACAAAGGTAGCAATAAAAAACGAGAATATCACTTCCTTCGGTGGAATTTATCACATCATGGACGTTTTCTCAAAGTTGGGCTTTGAAAGACAAGGATGGCAAGCAACAGACAGATATCTTCGGAGTAATATACACATACCGCTGTATCCTCACCAATAACCGGACATCTACCGAGAAAGACATCATTACATTCTACAATGAGCGTGGAGCAAGCGAAAAGAACTTCGACATACAGAACAATGACTTCGGCTGGGCACATCTGCCCTTTTCCTTCATGGCTGAGAACATGGTTTTCATGATGGTTACCGCCATGCTGAAGAACTTCTATCTCTATCTCGTCGGTCATATCAGCGATAAGGTCAAGCCATTGAAAAAGACAAGCAGGCTGAAAGCCTTTATCCTGCATTTTGTCAGCGTGCCGGCAAAATGGGTGCGCACCGGAAGGCAGAACGTTCTGAACCTATATACAAATAAAGCATACTACTCTGAGGTCTTCATTGAATAAACATCATTTTTTTTGTGGTTTTTCATACTTCCCCATTGGCTTGGGTGGGGGATTTCATGCTTAGACAAGTCCAAAAAATACCGAAAAGCTTCATATCAATGTATAGAGTCCCAAAAGACATCTCAATATATAAAATTTCTCACAAGAAAAAATGCTGCGGAATTGAGGTAATTCATGAACAATGATATTGGTTTCTTTCATAGAGAAAGGGCTGGCTCGTGAGGAGTCGGCCCTTTCAACTAAAAATTGATGTACATCCTATTCATTCTTTTCAAAGCTTTCTTTTAATAGCTTTACGCATTCTTCCTGATGCTTATAAATCTCCTTTGTTGTCCAGTTTTCATACTGGTAAATCAGAAGCATCTTTAGACTTTCAATTGTTCCGTTTAGATTGTTATGAATGAAATCAATCACTTTCGATCGCTTTATCTCAAAAGTGGAGTTTTGTAAACCAGAATTCTGAGAAGATGAAATCATAACGAGGTTTCCGAAGCAATTCTCATCCTCATTGGAAAGGCAAAGAGTGCTGTTCTCTTTGGGAGTTTGTGGCGCTATATGTTCTATAGATCTATTGCGTCTGAACACGTAATTGCTTGCAATTTTTCTCACACTCTCGCTAGTAAATATTTCGTGTCTTTTTTGCCAGATGATGAAATCCAATTTCCAAAACCAATATCTGTCAACAACCTTGAAGGATAACTGAGAGATGTCTTCAATAGCCTTTGAGGGATGTCGTTTCTCATCGGTACGCTTTAGAAACTGGTATAGTTCCTTACAACTTCTTTCCTTACCATCTACAAATCTCAGAAGTTCGGGAAGCCAGAAGTAATATGTACGAGACGATGAGTTTACAAATAGCATAGACTCATAAACTTTCAATACATTGTCGTAGGGATTATCCATTTCGTCGCTGTCGTTAGCATCAACTCTGAGGTTATAATTCGAATCATCATTTGATATGGTTATCACATAATAATCATAGAGTAATCTGTATCGAAGCAAAGTCAGAATGAAATCATCAGCATTGATGTCATTCCAATACTTATTGAATGTGTTCTGCAGTTTGTTTACATCAAAGAATTCCTCTGTCTGTATACTATCCCGCTTTTCATATTCTGAAAGCCAGAGAACCTGCAACAAGAATTCAGAAAAAGATATAATAGAATGGAATCCTTTTCCTTTCGACAAACGTTGACTTTCAGGCTTATCCGGACTGATAGCAATGTCTCCAATACACGTGAATTTACTCTCGCTGTCTCCTTCATTATAGGACAGTTGATTGATGAATCCTCCTCTGAATAGGTTCTCCAAATCTTTATTTGACACAGCTTCGTATGCTCTTCTGAATCTAGCGATAAGTTCATTCTTTTTCTCATTCTTTCTTTGTCTAATTAGATATTGATCCATATCGCTAACAGCATTCCATATGCGAGTAAGAATAACCTTATCATAGTTACTTGCATTCTGAAGCATCCGAACTTTGAGAATCTCATGGTTTTCCAAATTCTTACCTGTAGAGTTCATCGTTTCGAAATATTTGTTCAGAGCCTTCGGGGAATACTGGTTTGGTAACTTTGATATGAAGAGAGACATATTCGAGTATACATAAGCCGAGAATTTTTTCCGACTTCCATCATCATCAAATTTCTCATTCAAATAGCTTTGAATGCAATCAAGACCTGCCTTCATGAATTGATTCTCGTAAGCTAACGAAGGACTACAATTATTCCTTAGGAACGAATTGTCTTCATCCCTTGACGAGAAAGTTAATCGCATTCTTCCACTCTTGGTTTTTAGGAAGCCTTTCCAATCACAATGAATGCAGTGGGTTCCGATTGTCTCCATACCATCGTATTTTGTCATGGCTATCCCTAATAGCATCGTTACAGTGAAACGCTGCTGGCCATCAATGAGTTCATTATTATCATTACTCGTCAGCATGCCTATATAATATGGAGTCTCTGGCGATTTAATGAATGTTCGATACATATCATCAAGGAGCTGGGTTATTCTGGGCTTATCCCATTCGAATAACCTCTGATAGATAGGAATGGAATATACATTATCGGTTCCGGCAATTTTTTCTGGAGTTAGGCGAGTTGAAAATATAGAGTCGGCCATAGCTAAATAAGTTTGAATTTATTGATTACAATATGCTTTCTTATGGGAGCGAGATATTCGCGAAGTTGTCGATTGAAATCTCTCGCCACTGGAGAAACATCGATATTTATAGAAGGAAGCGAGCGAACTTTTTTCTCCATTTCAGCCAATGCGAATGTAGGCGAAGTTGCACAATCAATCATATAGATAATTCCTGAATCTCCTGCTTGACGTAGTAAGCGGCTATAATCAGCCCTTTTGTAGTCGAAGCGGAACTGAAGGACGATTCGGCTGATTGACAATAGCGCTTCACTTAGATAATCAACTCCAAATTTCAGATAATAGGCGAACAGAAACGTTTCTATAACATCTCGAAACCACCAGTGTGTTCGATTGTCAAGTTTATGAATTGATTTGAATTCATCCGTCTGTACAAATAAATGATATTTATACTCAAAGTGCTTCACAAATGCAAAGAAATGTGTGCCGCCCTGAATTGATTCCTTATAAGAAAATTGCTCCCCGAAAGGTGGTATTTCATCTATCACAGGTGCGGCTTCATATTCATCCTTGATTTTGTACTTAGCGAAATCGTCCCAGTCTTCGTTGCCCATCCATTTGCGTAGCCTGAAGATATATAGGCCAAGCGAGCGATAATACGGCTTGTCAATATCATTATCGTAATGGAGATTCGCATCGCTGAGCATCTTATCCCATGACTTAGCTAGATGCCCAGCCTGCATATCGTCTGTGATAAATCTAAGATGATGGGCTTTGAGCAAATCGAAATCGCTCAGACTCTTTCCTCTAGAATTTTCGTTCGAGAAAAATGTATACGCAAGATCTATTTGATCAGTATTGAGAATAAGCACACTGAACTGCAGATTACGAAGCAGGAATTTCACCTTTTCATGTCTACTAGTCAGCACGTTAGCATTGATGAAGTTATCGATGATAAATCGATTATAAGCCACGTAATGCATAGCTTCTTTGGAGACGAAACTAAGTTTCAAAAGAGGAGAACCGTCATAGCCAAGTTTCCTTAGAATAAGGGATAATGTAACAAGCCTCTGTTGCCCATCGATGATGTCAAATACATTGTCATGATGGTGAAGGATAATGGCACCCATCCTATATGCGCCCTCGGCATTGAGGATATCATCAAGCAACCTACGCACATTTTTTTCCTCCCAACAATATATGCGTTGATAGTCTGGTATATTGATGTTTAGATGGAATATGTCGTCGAGCAAGAGGTTGTCAACCAAAGTAACCTCTTCATCCGTATTCCCATTAACAATTGGTTCTATGGTTATTGAATCATAGTCGGAATTATCGTATGCAACTTCGATGATATTTTTATATTTCACAAGAAGCGGATCGATGATATTTACCATTTCTTGAAGATACTCTTTGAACTTTGAGCTGTTGCCATCCTCTATCATCTGATCATATCTACAAGTGCCAATTTCATAATCTCCACGAGGGAACCATGAAAGACGGTCGTCGTTTTGTGTCTGGAGATACAGATATTGTGCCAAATCAGCCCATTTTTGTTCATACCTGCCTTCTATATGCAGTTCCCAATAACCATTAGGACATATCTCGTAATGAATATGCCCTAATCCTTGAGGATGATATACAGTTGCAAGCTGGATATATCTATTCCACCATTTTATATGATAAAGATGGTCTTGGATTTTTCTGTCTGGGTACATGCTGTGCATTGCGTCATGCATCCAGTAATCAATGTATATAGGGTCCATTTTTATGGTTTTGATTTTACTCGTTAATAATGTTCGAATCGGTGATTTTTTTGATGGTATTCCCATTCAGTGAGTACCGACCTGCATCGATATCATCATAGATTTCTTCTTTGTCCCAATTTCCTTCGAAGTATTCAAAGAGCATATAATAAGGTTCATCTTCAATTATACTGGCCAAGTAGCCATTGGGGATCTCAAATGATTCACCATCTTCAACTTCCATTATGTCTCCATCATAGCCTTGTTGAAACATTATGGCATCTTCGTCAACGTCTTCAAATTCATCATATCCAAGATCTTCTCGGATATTGTCAAATGTAGGTTTAATGAACAGCTTCATACGTATTTCGTTTTATATTTCAGTTGCAATAGTCAATTCGGCATCCTTATTTTCCCTAAGAAAGAGCCTTGCGCACATTTCCGCATCATCCCCAGCACGGTGATGTGTACCTTCAGGTATGCCAAGTTGTTCGCAAAGATAGCCGAGTGTATTACAGCCAAAGTCGTATACCTGTCGAGCGGTCTTCAGTGAACACTGCCAGTTGATTTCCGGTAGATGCAAGCGATACAACTTGGCCGAGTATTCAAGACAGCTTCGATCGAAGGGTGCGTTATGTGCCACGAAGGTGTCAAACTCATCGAGGTACAAGCGCTCTATCTCTTTCCACACCTCAGGGAAAGAAGGAGAATGCTCTGTATCTTCCGGGCGAATACCGTGGCATCGCATATTCCAGTAGCTGTAAAGATTATCCTCCGGTTGCACCAACCATGAGCGCGTTTCCGCCACTTCGCCATTGCGTGTACGTTGTCAAACGAAAGTGCACAACTGCAAATGTAGTTATTTATGCTGTAATATCATTCTTTTATTCTCAGAAATTCTTTTGTCGATTGAATTTTGCTTTATTGTTTCTCTTATGGGA
>NZ_BAJQ01000036.1 GCF_000613785.1 Segatella oulorum JCM 14966
CTAAAGATAAAGAAAGGTTGGTAATGGTAATCTGAAAGAGAAACAGATTAACAAGATTAATGACAGAATTAATGAGGCTCAGATGCGCATAGATAATCTAGAAAACAGTAGGGAAGATATTGATTTTTTAGGTAATGAAGAAGAAACAACTTTCGCTTTTCTTAAGACAGAAGGAGGTAGACATTCTGTTAAACGTTCTTCTAGTGGAAAAATACTAATAGAAACATCTTCAGATGCATTATCGATACATGAAATTACTCATATTATACAATCATGGCAAGCTGGCGGACTTGAATTCAATTCTGAAGGTAATTTATTAAATGCAGGAATTAATGCACCTACAAGAGATAGATACCAAGCAATTAGTAATATGGAAATTGAAGCATATAAGCGTCAATACTCTTTTGATCTATCATTTCCAGAAAGTGGTATAAGGAGACTTAATGATATAAACATACATTCTGTTGGTAGAATCAGAGATAGTTCGGGTGAACCCGTATATCCACTAATAAAAGAATTATCGGATTTTAGACAAAAACAAGATAAGATAAAAAGAAAATGAAAAAATATGTTTTAATAATTTCACTCCTTTGTGCCTTGACAATTACCGCACAAAGTAAGTTAGATGGGAATTATAGCAGCAGTTCCTATGAGATGATGATACAAGGTAATCATCTAGTTATTAGGAGCTTGAAGATGCTCGGTCTGCCATCCTATATTTTGGCGGACTGCTGGATAAAAAATATAAAGAAAGATGTCATAGAAGTATCTTCTAAAGAGTATCCTGCAGCCCTATTATTTAAGGATATAAAAATCAGCTATTCAAGAAATGAAAGACTAAACAATAAGATACAAATCAAATTTATCTTACCGCACTTCGAAAAAGAGATAAAAATAACAGTTAGTACAAATTTTAAAGACTATTCGCTAAATTATTCTCTTTTTGAAAATACATTAGAGATTCCTAATAACGGCATAGAAGATATTGAGATTTTTATTGATAATCCTCTGCTCGATTTTAGTTTAAATGCTGATAATACATTCTACGGAGTGCTATTCTTTAAATATCCTTATAAAATCAATATTAAAAAAGATATGAATGTAATAAATGTATGCATACCGGGACTAAATGAAGAAATTCTACACTCCTATTATATAAAAGATGACTATATGTTAGTTAGTAATAAGAATATATATTGGAGAGGACGCCGATTTGAAAAATCTAATAAGAAAAAAGAATAAATAAGATAATATATCCTTGATGCTTGTTGAAGATACTTCAGGCGGCGAAGCCTACTATTACGGCAGACAGGGCGAAGTCGTTAAGACTGTCCGGACGGTCATGGCGAGCCTTGCCGACATACGCACCTACGTCTACGGCGCCACCTACGACAGCTGGAACCGTGTGCGCACCATGACTTATCCCGACGGCGAAACGGTTACTTACCATTACAACGCGGCGGGACAGGTGGAAAGACTTACGAGCAACAAGCTCGGCAAAGAGGAAACCCTTGTCGAAAAGATAGGCTACGATAAGGACGGGCACACCGTCTACACCAAGTTAGGAAACGGCACAGAGACCACTTACACCTACACCTACGACAAACGCCGCGAACGCTTGCAAGAGATGAACCTCACGGCGGCGGGAACATCCATCATGCACAACAAATATCAGTATGATGCGGTGGATAATATCTTAGGAATCACCAATGCCGTAGACCCGACGCGGGGCAATACTAATGGCGATAAAAAGCTTGGTGGTGCATTCAAGCATAGCTATGCTTACGACGATTTAAACCGTTTGGTATATGCCAGTGGTAAGGCCAAGCAGGCAAGTTACAGCATGCAAATGACCTTTGGACGAATGAGCGAGCCACTTACCAAGGTGCAAAAGGTGGACTCCACAAAGACAGCACAGTCTTACGACTTCACGTATAAGTACGAAGACAGCAATCATCCCACCGCTCCCACGCAGATAGGGCATGAGCATTACACCTACGATGCCAACGGAAATCCTACCTTAGTGGAGAACGACAGTCTTGGTACCGAACGGAGAATGTATTGGGATGAGGATAACCGACTGATGGTATTGTCGGATTGTACGTTGTCAAATAAAAGTGCACAACTGCAAATGTAGTTATTTATGCTGTAATTTCATTTTTTTATTCTCAGAAATTCTTTTGTTGATTGAATTTTGCTTTATTACCCAACCAGGATGGCAATGGGAAACGTTACAGAAATCGTAAAGGAAAGCTTTCCGAAAGTGAAATTATGACGATTCTCATATGCTATCATTTCGGTACCTATCGCAATTTTAAGGAGTATTATCAGAATTGTATCCGCGGCTACTTCCACAAAGAGTTCCCCAATGCGGTATCCTATAATCGCTTTGTAGAGCTCATGCCTCGTGTATTCTGCAAAATGATACTCTTCATGAGGCTCTATGCTTTCGGCAAGTGTACGGGGATAACGTTCGTTGACAGCACAATGATCCCCGTATGTCACAACGTAAGAAGGTATTTCAATAAGGTCTTTTCGAGGCTCGCCAAGAACGGAAAATTCTGCCCTTACTGCCTATTGCTTTTTTGACAATAAACCTGAGGCACTACCTATTTATGTCGAGCCAAGGCAGATAGAACTGTTTGCATACTAATCTTATCCCGAACTCGAGTAATAGTTATAAAATTGCGCTTTTTTAGTATAAAAAATATTAAAAAAATGTGTGTTGCGGATGAAAAAACATTATTTTTGCATGTACTTATAAAGTTTAGACAATTAAACTCTTATTATGGAAAAGAATGGGTTAACATGGTTTACTGGCCTACCCCAGCATAGCGGGCGAATACTGCTGTTGTTGTTGTCAGTTTTGTTTTGCCTTACTGTTTCCGCGCAACAGCAGATTACGGCAAAGGGCAGTGTTTTATCCTCCGACAATGAACCCATTGTTGGAGCAACTATTTTGCAAACTGGTACCAGCAATGGTACAGTTACGGATATTAATGGCGAGTTTACCATTACGGTTCCTGCTGGTTCAATGCTGAAAATATCGTATATCGGCTTTCAGACTCAGGATGTTAAGGCTTCATCGCAGTCTCTGCACATTGTTCTGAAGGAAGAAGACAAGTCGTTGGACGAGGTGGTTGTGATGGGCTATGGCGTTCAAAAGAAAAAACTGGTGACGGGTGCAACGGTGCAAGTGAATGGCAAAGACCTTGAAAAGCTCAATACTGTAAGCCCGCTGGGAGCACTGCAAAGCAAGACGCCAGGTGTGACAATTACGCAATCGTCGGGCATGCCTGGTGAAGGATATAAGGTAAATATACGTGGCTTGGGTACGACTGGCGACTCAACACCTCTTTATATTATTGATGGTGTGGCAGGAGGAAATATCAATGGGCTGAACCCTGCTGACATAGAGAGCGTTGACGTATTGAAGGATGCCGCTTCGGCTGCTATCTACGGGTCGCGTGCTGCCAACGGCGTTATCCTTGTTACTACCAGGCAAGGTAAGGCTGGAAAGGCGCAAATCAGCTACGACGGCTACGTGGGCGTGCAGAATGTATATCGTATGCCCGACCTGCTTAACGCGAAAGAGTATGCCATGATTATGAACGAGGAAAGAATGCAAGACGGTTTGACGCCTTACAATTTTGCATCGTTGGTACCCAACTGGAGCGATATCGAAAGCGGAAATTGGAACGGAACCAACTGGATGGAGGAAATAAGAAACAAGAATGCTCTCATTACCAATCATGCTGTCAATATAGCAGGGGGTAACGATCGTTCCACATTTTCTATCGGATTATCTTATACTTATCAGAACGGTATTCTGGGAAAGCCGTGCGAACCCAACTTTTCGCGCTATACGGCACGTATCAATTCCGAACACAAGATTATACGACGCGGTGAGCTTGACGTATTTACGGTAGGTGAAAATCTGTTATACGACTATACCCAAAACCAGGGAATATCTATCGGCGACAATTACGGGAACGATCTTCGCAACATGCTTCTCACGTCGCCTTTCCTGCCGAACCTGAATGCTGACGGAAGCTATCATTATGCCATACCATGGGAAATACGAGAGCCTAACCCAATAGCAAAGATGTATGACGTAAGCGGAAACAACCAGAGCAAGAGTCATGGCTTGAGGGCTGCGCTTTATGCTGTGTTGCAACCCGTCAAAGGGCTACGGCTGAAAACCAATTTAGGTTTCACGCTCGGCGTTGATTCCTATCGCAGCTACACCCCCGTTTATAAGCTATCAAGCAATGTAATGAACGACGCTGACAATGTTTACCAGAGCCTTTCTGCCGGATGCTCGTTGATGTGGGAGAATACAGCCAATTATGTTTTTACGTTAGGCGGCAAGCACCACTTCGATGCGTTGCTCGGACAAAGTATTGAAGCCGATGGCCTTGGCGAAAGCATCACAGGTTCTAACACCAATTCGCAGTTTGATGACTTCAAGCATGCCTATCTTGTTAACACGTCGGCTATCACTGCTCGCACAACATTGACGGGAAGTCCGTGGGGTAAAGAGACATTGGCTTCGTTCTTCGGGCGCGTCAATTACGATTATCAGAATAAATACATGGCCACATTTGTGTTGCGCGCTGACGGTTCAAGCAAGTTCGCCCGCGGCCATCAGTGGGGCTATTTCCCTTCTGTTTCTGTTGGATGGGTGCTTACAGAAGAGCCGTTTATGTCGTCAACGCGCAACTGGTTAAGCTTTTTGAAACTGCGTGCAAGCTGGGGACAGAACGGAAATCAGTCGATACCGGGCTATCAATACCTCTCTACCATCTCATTTACCAATATAGATTATACTTTTGGCAAAGACAAATCGGTGATAACCAACGGTGCTTACCCTGATATCTTAGCCAACCCAAATATTACCTGGGAGAAGTCAGAACAAACCGACCTCGGTTTTGATTCGCATTTCTTCTCGGGCAAATTGGGGCTTACTTTCGATTATTATATCAAGCGGACACGCGATTGGTTAGTGCAGGCTCCTATCTTAGACACGGCAGGTACCAACGCTCCTTATATTAATGGAGGCGATGTTCGCAACAGCGGTATTGAATTAGCACTGTCGTGGAACGACCATATCGGCGATTTCTCTTACGGTGCCAATCTTAATTTTGCCTATAATAAGAACAAGGTTACGCGCATTGCCAATACTGAAGGCATTATACACGGCGAAGCAAATGTGTTAAGTAATGGTACCGACGAGGTGTATCGTGCACAAGTTGGCTATCCGATTGGCTACTTTTACGGCTATAAAACAGCCGGAATTTTCCAGACACAAGACGAGATTGACCATTACACCGAAGCTAAATTAAGCGGTGCCCGTCCTGGCGACGTGATATGGGTAGACACCAATCACGATGGCGTTATCGACTTAAACGACCGTTGTATGATTGGCGATCCGCACCCCAACTGTACGCTTGGTTTCTCCGTTAACATGGCATGGCGCGGCTTTGACGTCAGTGCCACGATGAACGGAGCCTTCGGTAACCAAATTATGAAGTCGTATCGCTCGTTTGCTGACTACCCAAAGAACAACTTTACATCCGATATTCTCGACCGCTGGCACGGTGCTGGTACCTCAACTCGCTGGCCAAGGCTTACCTCGGGCACCTCAACCAACTGGCAATTCATTTCTGATCTCTATGTAGAAAACGGTGATTTCATGCGCATGCAGAATGTAACCGTGGGCTACGACTTTAAGCATCTCTTCAAAACGCTACCCTTTGAACAGCTCCGTCTTTATTTTTCGGCTAATAATTTATTCACTATTACCGGCTATTCGGGAATGGATCCTGAGGTGGGTTACGGTGGTACCGCTGTATGGGCATCGGGTATCGACCTCGGCTTTTATCCCTCTCCAAGAGTGTATATGATTGGTATTAACGTTAAATTCTAACGAAAATGAAAATAAAACATATCATTTTTGCCGCTGCCATGCTGCTGATTGCCGTCAGCTGCAACGACTTCTTAAGTACGGAAAATCTTACGAAGAAGAACAATTCCAACTTTCCCCGCACCGAAAGCGATGCGTCAAAGTCGCTCACCGGCTGTTATGCCATGCTGCGAAACATGACTGATGACGCTGAAGGACAGAACATTTTTATCGTATCTGAGGTGCTTTCCGACGACCGATTTGGAGGTGGAGGTCCCGACGACAGGTATGCACAGGCACTCGATCATTTAAAAAAGTCGAGCGATAACATGTTTTCTGACCTTTGGAAAATTAACTACAAAGGCATTTATCGTTGCAATATGCTGCTGGAATCGTTGCCCAATATCCATTTCAGCAGTCAGCAAAGCCACGATAAGATTGAGGGTGAAGCCCACTTCCTGCGCGCTTATTTCTATTTCAATCTGGCCAGGAGCTTCGGCCATGTTCCCCTGATTACTACTTCTCAATCGGGTAACGAGCCGCAGGCCGAACCCGAAAAGGTATACGCCCAGATAGCAAGCGACCTCAGAAAAGCTATTGATTTGCTGCCCAATACAAAGGCTGACGTGGCTCCTGACACGCAGTTGGGCCATGCTACACGGTGGGCTGCTGAAGGTATTCTGGCGCGCGTGTTCCTTTTCTATACTGGATATTATCAGAAAGAAGCCCTGCCAACGCTTGATGGTACGCTGTCGAAGGTAGATGTTGCCGCTCTTCTGAAGGATTGTATCGACCATAGCGGGCATAAGTTAATGCCCGATTTCCGCAACCTCTGGCCTTATTCCAACCCCTATACGACGCCCGATTATCCCTACGCTGCGTCGAATCATCTCAGCTGGTACGGCGAGGACGGGGCCAATCTTGAAACTATATTCATGATTAAATATAGCTCAAAGGCCGTATGGGACGACAGCAACGCTCACCGAAATAATCAGGTTGACCTCTACTTTTCGCCGCGTGAAACCGACAGCAGCACCGAAAACAACTTCCCTTTGGGTATAGGATGGGGTTTCGGTCCCGTCAGTCCGGCCATGATTAATGACTGGCAAACGGCCGAGCCTACTGACTTACGCCGCAAGGCTTCTGTCTTCGACGTGGCCGATGAAGCCCCCAATTACGTGTGGGGAGCTGACAAACAGTATAACGAAACCGGCCTGTGGCAGAAGAAATATTGCGCTATCAACGTGAAGGTTACCGATGCAAGCGGCAACGTCAGCTACGAAAACTATTCGAGAAAACTCTATCCTGGCATTGCCCCCGATTATCAATTGAACAACATTCAGGACATTGTTGTTCTGCGTTTTTCCGACATTTTGCTGATGTACAGCGAGCTTACGCATACCGTCGACGGCATTAACGCCGTGCGTGCACGTGCTGGTCTGGCACCCATTACGGCGTATTCCGACAACGCGCTGCGCAATGAGCGTCGCTGGGAGCTTGCTTTCGAGGGCCTTCGCTGGTACGATTTGCTTCGCTGGCACATGGCAGGTGATGCGCTTGCCCGTGAAAACGGAGTACCGATGCAGGATAATCTGGAGCAGAAAACAATGGATATGTCCGACATTCGCCAGCGCGTTACCGATACCGGAGGCTTCCTTCAGATACCACAAACGCAAATAGACCTCTCCAACGGTGTGCTGAAGCAGAACCCAGGGTGGACGGGAGACAATTTGTTGTATTAATAAAATAGGAGTAAAAACAATGAAACGATATATATTTTTAGTGCTTTGTACATGCTCGGCACTGCTGTTTTCGTGCGAGCCTGTGATGGATGACAAGCAGCTCGGCAATGTAGTTGATGAAAGCGAACTAAAGCTTGATGTTCGTGCTACAACGCCGGGGGGCAACCAAATCGTCATGGTTAACAACACACTGGGCGTGGGTTCCTACTGGGATTACGTGATAGGACGCTCTGCTGCTGATCGCGACACGGTGTCTCTGCCTTTCCTTGGCGAACAAACTATTACGTTTACAGGCCTCTGTGACGGTGGTACTGTTACTACAACACGTAAGGTAAACGTTACGTCTATTGACCATCCTGTGGCCCGTGAGTGGAAATTGTTTGGAGGAAGCGGTCAGCAAGGCAAGAAGTGGACGTGGGACAGCACGGTGGCTGCCGTTTATGGAACGGGCGGATACCTTACAGAATTTATACCCGACTGGACGTCGATTGCTCTTGCCAACGTTGATGAGAAAGATGGTTATATGGTGTTCGACCTTAACGGAGGACCTAATTTTACGCGCTATGCTGCCGATGGCACAGTAGTTGAAAAGGGCACTTTTGCGTTCAATATGTCGTCGACGAAGAACAATCCTGACGATGGCTCGCAATGGAGCATAGGTACTCTAACCCTCACAGGGGCGACAGTGCTGAGCGGTCACATTTATGGCGCAACCGAAAAACAGTATAAATTCGACATCCTTACGCTTGATGATGACCACCTTGTGCTTTGTGCTGCTCCTGAAGGCACCGCTGCATGGGACAACGGTACTTTCTGGATTTTCAAACGGAAGAACTAAATTTTGTTGTTTTTTGGATGTTTCTGCACCCCCTGTTTGGTGGGGAACATACCTCCTTGTTGGTGGATACC
This sequence comes from Segatella oulorum JCM 14966, assembly GCF_000613785.1. Taxonomy (GTDB): domain Bacteria; phylum Bacteroidota; class Bacteroidia; order Bacteroidales; family Bacteroidaceae; genus Prevotella; species Prevotella oulorum. The sequence goes on from NZ_BAJQ01000036.1 coordinate 8,557, forward strand.
TTAATTCCGCAGCGTAAAATCTTTTAAGAAATCCAAGTGCCTGAGAAACAAAGTCCTCAAAACACTTGGAGTTCTCACAAGGGTTTATGCTGCGGAATTAAGGTTATATAAGAATTTCTTGAGTAGTCCATAAATCACTTTCTTATGGTAATGTTTGGAAAAATAAGGTATTTTTATGTCGTATTATTAGGTATATTCGTGGATAATGCGTAAATTTGCGTCCCGTAATTTGCGAAAACAAAAACATAATATAAAAATAAAACAGCAAGATGAATATTTCATTTGAAATTGCAGACAAGGTGAATGGTCTGTTGACCCTCACTGTAGAAGAGGCCGATTATCAGGAGAACGTTGAGAAAGCGTTGAAAGACTTCCGTAAGAAGGCTAATTATCCTGGTTTCCGTCCAGGCATGGTTCCTATGGGACTGATTAAAAAGCAATATGGTGCATCGGCCAAGATGGATGCCATTAACAAGCTCATTGGTGAGCAGATTTATAAATATGTGCAAGACAACAAAATTCAAATGCTTGGCGAACCTTTGCAACACGAAGGTCAAGAGCCCCAGGATTTGGAAAAGCCTGCACCTTATACGTTCCAGTTTGATATTGCGGTGGCACCCGAATTCAGCATCGAACTCAATGGCCACAACAAGATTGACCATTACACCATTACGGTTGATGATGCGTTGATTGACCGTCAGGTAGACATGTTCGCTTCTCGTTTGGGCAGCTTTGAAAGCGTTGACAGCTATGAAGACAACGATATGTTGAAAGGCGATTTGCGCGAGCTCGATGAGAAGGGCAATACCAAAGAAGGTGGTTTGACCGTTGAAGCTGCATCGGTGATGCCCAATTACATTAAGAACGAAGCACAAAAGGCACTTTTCAATGGGGCGAAGAAGGGCGACATCATCACGATGAATCCTCGTGAGGCTTATGAAAACAATGCTGAGTTGGCTGCCTTCTTGAAAGTGAAGGAGGCAGAGTTGGGCAACTACACGGGCAACTTTAGCTATCAGATTACCGACATTCAGCGCTATAAGAAGCATGCTGTTGACCAAGAATTGTTCGACAGAACGTTTGGTGAAGGCGAAGTTAAGAGCGAGAAGGCATTCCGTGAACGGATTGCTGAAGGTTTGAAAGAACAGCTTTCGGTCGACGCCGACTACAAGTTTATTCAAGATGTTCGCGCTTATTGCGAAAAGAAAGTGGGTGATTTGCAATTCCCCGATGCTCTTTTGAAGCGCATCATGCTGAACAATAATAAGGAACGCGGTGAGGAATTTGTAGAGAAGAATTATGCCAACAGCCTTAAAGAACTCACTTGGCGCCTGATTAAAGACCAACTTGTGGCTGCACACAACATCAAAGTTGACGACAAAGACGTGTTGGAAGCTGCCAAAGAAACGGCTCGTGTGCAGTTTGCGCAATATGGTATGAACAATGTTCCCGACGATTATGTGGAGAACTATGCCAAGGAAATCATGAAGAAACGCGAGAATGTGGATGGTTTAGTTGACCGCGCTTCAGACATCAAACTTTGTGAAGCATTGAAGAAAGTGGTGAAACTGAACGAGAAAGAAATCTCTCTTGACGACTTCAATAAGATGATGAGCAAATAGTTTTTTCGTAAAAAACTAACCCGATAGGAAAGGTTATCGACTTTTTTTATTATCTTTGTGTGAGTAAAGCACCATGCCGAGGCAAAACCATTGGCATAGTCTTTGCAAAAAGATAAGAGAAAAAGGTGGATAACCTTTATTTTTTTATACAAATGATCAGTAAAGGAAGAAGTATGAACAACGATTTTAGAAAATATGCTACGAAGCATTTAGGCATGAATGGTATGGTGCTTGACGATGTCATGAAGGCGCAGGCACAATATCTTAATCCTTATATTTTGGAAGAGCGTCAGCTCAATGTGACGCAGATGGACGTATTCTCGCGCTTGATGGCCGACAGAATTATTTTCTTAGGCACCGAAATCGACGACTATACGGCCAACACCATTTCGGCACAGTTGCTCTATTTGGATTCGGTAAACGACGCGGGTGACATCTCTATCTACATCAATAGTCCCGGCGGAAGCGTGACAGCCGGTTTAGCGATTTACGACACCATGCAGTTTGTGAGCAGCGATGTTGCTACCATTTGCACGGGTATGGCTGCTTCGATGGCTGCCGTTTTGCTGGTTTCTGGCCAAGAAGGTAAGCGCTCTGCCTTGAAGCATAGCCGCGTAATGATTCACCAACCTTTGGGCGGTGTGCAGGGACAGGCTTCGGATATTGAGATTGAAGCAAAAGAAATTCAAAAGTTTAAGAAAGAGCTCTACACCATTATTTCAGAACATTCGCACACACCTTTTGAAAAGGTTTGGCAAGACAGTGACCGCAATTATTGGATGACTGCTGAAGAGGCCAAGGCCTATGGCATGATTGATCAGTTGTTGGTGCGCAAGAAAGATGGTCCGGTTGGTAACGAAACGACAACAAATGGCGGGGAGAAATAAAAACATGGCAAAGAAGTATGTAGTTTCTGTGGGCGCGGCGAGAACGAAGTTCCGTTGCTCATTACGGGCGTGAACGGCTATATTTGTGCCGACTGTGCGCGTCAGGCCTACGAGATTGTGCGCTCTGCCACACGTGCTTCGGGTGGCAGAATGGACGATTTCGAAGAGGAAGAAGTGATTGAAAAGCCCATTGACACTTTCGAATGGAAGAAAGTTCCCAAGCCTAAAGATATCAAAAAATATTTAGACGAATACATCATTGGACAGGATGAAGCTAAGCGTTTCCTGTCGGTGGCGGTCTACAACCATTACAAACGGTTGCAACAACCCATGAACGATGACGGGGTGGAGATTGAAAAAAGCAACATCATCATGGTGGGAACCACGGGAACAGGCAAGACCTTGTTGGCGCGCACCATTGCAAAATTGCTGCAAGTGCCTTTCACCATTGTCGACGCTACGGTGTTTACCGAGGCGGGTTATGTGGGCGAAGACGTGGAAAGCATCTTGAGCAGGTTGCTGCAAGTGGCCGACTATAATGTTGAAGCCGCACAACATGGCATCGTGTTTATCGACGAAATCGACAAGATTGCCCGCAAGAGCGATAACCCATCCATCACGCGTGATGTGAGCGGTGAGGGGGTTCAGCAAGGACTTTTAAAGCTGCTCGAAGGCACGATGGTGAATGTTCCGCCCAAGGGTGGCCGCAAACATCCCGATCAGGACTATATTCATGTGGATACACGCAACATTCTTTTCATCTGTGGCGGTGCTTTCGACGGCATCGAACGTAAGATTGCACAGCGCCTGAACACGCGTGTTGTGGGCTACAATGCTGTGCAGAATGTGGCTAAGATTGATAAAGATAATCTCATGAAGTATGTGCAACCTACCGACCTCAAGGCGTTTGGTTTGATACCCGAGATTATCGGTCGTTTGCCCGTGCTGACCTATTTAAACCCGTTAGACCGCGAAGCTTTGCGCCGCATCTTGATAGAACCGAAAAATTCTATCATCAAGCAGTATGTGAAGCTGTTTGAGATGGACGGCATCCGCCTGTCGTTTGACGACGATGCGCTCGATTTTATTGTCGACAAGGCGGTGGAATATAAATTAGGTGCGCGCGGTTTGCGCTCTATTGTGGAATCGGTGATGATGGATGCGATGTTTGAAATTCCGTCCGAACGAAAGAAAAAATTCACCGTTACGTTGGATTATGCTAAGAAGCAAATGAATAAATCGCATTTAAGACAATTAGATGTAACGGCCTAACGGCGGCGTGCGGGGCGATGGTTGCCGCCATTGTCCCCCATGCACCCAAGGGCAGCACCCATCAAAGGTAATGAACTTATAGACAAACGCAACCTATGACAACGAACGCTAATCTTGCAAAGCAGTTGAAACACTATTTTGGTTTCGACCAATTTAAAGGTGATCAAGAGGCTATTATTCAAAATTTGATGGCCGGCAACGACACCTTTGTGCTCATGCCGACAGGAGGTGGCAAGAGCCTTTGCTACCAGTTGCCGTCGCTTTTGATGGAGGGCACCGCCATTGTGGTGTCGCCTTTGATTGCTTTGATGAAAAATCAGGTCGATGTGATGAACAGTTTGAGCGATGAACCTTGTTTGGCGCATTGTCTCAACTCGTCGCTTACGAAGACCGCTGTGCAGAAAGTGATGGACGATATTCGCAGTGGTCGCACCAAACTGCTGTATGTAGCGCCCGAGTCTTTGACCAAAGAAGAGACCGTAGCGTTTTTGCAAACCATCAAGATTTCGTTTTATGCCGTAGACGAAGCCCATTGCATTTCGGAATGGGGGCACGATTTCCGTCCTGAATATCGCAACATCCGTCCCATCATCAACCGCATAGGCAATGCGCCTGTCATTGCACTCACGGCCACAGCTACCGACAAAGTGCGCAGCGACATCAAGAAAAGCCTCGGCATAGCTGATGCGAAGGAGTTTCGCAGTTCGTTCAACCGTCCCAACCTTTATTATGAGGTGCGACCCAAAACCAACGACATTGATAAGCAAATCATTAAATTCATTCGGCAAAATGCAGGCAAGAGTGGCATCATCTACTGTTTGTCGCGCAAAAAGGTGGAGGAGTTGGCCGAGATTTTGCGGGCCAACGACATCAAAGCTGCACCCTATCATGCAGGTTTAGAGAGTGGCGTGCGTTCACAAACGCAGGACGATTTTCTCATGGAGCGGCTTGATGTCATCGTGGCTACCATTGCTTTTGGCATGGGCATCGATAAGCCCGACGTGCGCTTTGTCATCCACTATGACATCCCAAAGAGTCTCGAAGGCTACTATCAAGAAACGGGACGCGCAGGCCGAGATGGCGGCGAGGGGCAGTGTATCGCCTTCTATGCGCAGAAAGATTTGAAGAAATTAGAGAAGTTTATGGAAGGGAAGCCCGTGGCCGAGCAAGACATTGGCCGGCAGTTGTTGCAAGAAACGGCCGCCTATGCCGAGTCTTCCGTCTGCCGACGTCGTATGCTGTTGCATTATTTTGGCGAAGAATATCCCTACGACAACTGCCATAATTGCGACAACTGTCTCCATCCCAAGGTGCAGATTGAAGCCGGAAATGCCTTGCTGATTGTCTTGCAGGCGGTGCGCGATTTGAAGGAAAAGTTCCGCCAAGAATATGTCATTGACTATGTGAAAGGGCGTGCCACCGACGACATTGTGTCGCATCATCATGACGAGCTTCCCTCGTTTGGTGCAGGCGAAGACGAAGATGCCAAGCATTGGAATCCCGTTATTCGGCAGGCCATCATTGCGGGCTACCTCCGCAAAGACGTTGAGAACTATGGGTTGTTGAAGCTCACGGCCGCCGGAAAACGCTTTCTTAAGGCGCCCACCTCGTTTAAGATTGTCGAAGATGCCGAGTTTAATGGCGAATATGATGAGGAGGCCGACGACCCGACAGTCGTTGCACTCGACCCCGAACTCTATGCCATGCTCAAGGACTTGCGCAAGTCAATGGCCGCCAAATTAGGTGTTCCGTCCTATGTGATTTTCCAAGAAAGTTCGTTAGAGCAGATGGCAACCATCTATCCTGTCACCATCGAAGAGCTGCAACAGGTGCAGGGTGTGGGCGTGGGGAAAGCCAAACGCTATGGCGGCCCGTTCTTAGAACTTATCGCAAAGCATTGCCGCGACAACCAAATTGAGCGTCCGGGCGAGCTGCGTGTGCGCACCGTGGCCAAGAAGAGTGCCACGAAAGTGAAGATTATCCAGAGCATCGACCGCCAATTAGCCTTGGATGACATTGCTGAAAGTTTGGGCATGTCGTTCGACGAACTGTTGGATGAGTTGGAAGCAATCGTGTATAGCGGCACGAAAATCAACATCGAATATTTCATCAGAGACGTGATGGACGACGAACACATCGACGACATCTACGACTATTTCACCGAGAGTGAGACCGACGATTTGCGCGTGGCTGTGCGCGAATTGGGGGGCGATTACACCGACGAAGAGATACGCCTTGTGCGTATCATGTTTATCTCTGAAATGGCCAACTGATGCCTTTCCGCTCTTCATCGCGTGCCATTGTGCGCAAGTGGCACGCGATGACGTGGCTAAGGGCCTAAAGCATTTGCTTGGCAACGTCTACGGTTATCGCTAAGACGCTCCTGATGAAAGGATATTTCTGACGCATCATTTCATAATCGGGGCCCGAAGTGAGAAACTTTGCACGCCCTTCTATGCGGAAGCCTGTGCCCTGGTAGCCGTTAAAGCCCTCAACGTCGCGTGTTCCTAATGCGAGAAGAACGCGGTCGTTCACCTCAACATTGGCTTCGGTCTGCTTCATTCCGGCCGCGGGAATGAGAATTCTTTCATCATCGGTTACCACCAAATAGCTGTTCCAGGTGCACGTCAGGTGGGGTTCTGCATGCCCCCACGATACGATTGAGACGACGCCTTCATGGCGAATAACATCGAAAAACTTTTCTGTAAGCATTTTAATTCCTTTATTTTGTTAAACAGGTGGGCAAAGGTACGAAATAAAAGGGAGACTCTGCTGCCGTTGCTTTGGTAATTTGCCGGCCGGAAATCGTTTCCACGCCATGCGGCGACAATAAGATGATAGCGATATGGTTTCTGCGCCGAACGGTGATAGGAAACACTTTCTTCGAAAGGTAAATGATAAGGTTGTTAACAAAAAAAACAACGGACTGTTGTGTTTTGTGCCATTTTTCTTTTAACTTTGTGAAGCTTATCGGCCACGCGTGACAGAAGATGCACGACATCTTTTTTGCCGAGCCGCCTATTTTAATATGCAAACACAACATCAACATGCAAAAAATGCTTCTCCTTTTCGTCCTCTTCATGGTGCAGACCGTGCACGGACAAACCCTGTCGGGCACCGTTTCTGACGCGCATCATGCCCCCATTGCCTTTGCCAACATCGTGGTGCTATCGCCCGACGACTCCACTTTCGTCAGCGGAACCACCAGCCAAGCCGACGGCTCCTTCACACTCACTTCCATTCAGAAGGGGCAACTGCTCAAGGTGTCGTGCATCGGTTACGAGCCGTTCACAACCATTTATGGTGGCACATCGCCACTGCACATCACCCTTGCCGACGCAACGAAGCTGCTCAGCGAAGTGGTTGTGAAATCGAAGCGCCCGCAGACGCAATTCAAAGGCGAGGGCATGCTGACCACCATTGCCGGCAGCCTCTTGGCCAAAACAACCTCCATGGAGCAACTGCTCAACAACATTCCGCAGGTTTCGGCACGCAACGGCACTCTTGAAGTGTTTGGACGCGGCACGCCCGAGGTCTATATCAACAATCGAAAAATGCAAGACAACAACGAGCTGACGCGCCTTCAGCCCAGCGAAATCAAAACCATTGAGGTGATTACCAACCCGGTGTGCGCTACAATGCGCAGGTGAAAAGCGTCATCCGCATCACCACCAAGAAGCTCTATGGCGAGGGGTGGGGCATTGATGCGCAAACCAGCGTGGGCATCAACGACCAGACGCGCACCAGTGGAACCGAAGCTGTGAACCTCAATTATCGGCAAGCCAAGTGGGAACTGAGCGCCACCCTCTCGGGCAACTACACCCACCGACCCGACGACAAAGACTTTTCGCAACACACCTTCTTAGCCGACACGTGGCAACAAGACACGCATCTCACCCAGGAATACACCAACATCAGCCACTACACGCGCTTGGCCGGCAGCTATCTCTTCAGCGTCAACCACACCCTTGGCGCCAGCATCAGCTATTTTCGCTACGCACGCAACCACGGTGAGGGCGACATGGCCACCACCTCGTTGAAAAACCAACTGCCCATCGACCAAACCGCCACACACTATTCTGCCGCCGAACGCCCGCAAAACGCCTCATCCAACGTCTATTATGTGGGCAAGATCGGCAAAGTCAGCATCGACTTCAACACCGATTTCTTTTGGAGCGGCAGGAAAAGTCAGATGTATAACCACGAGCGCTACACGCCCACCGGCATGCCGACAACCGAGGATTGGGTGAACTCCGACCGTCGCGTCTACGCCCGTTTGCTGGCCTCAAAGCTCGTGGTCGCATGGCCTTTATGCAGCGGCAAATTGACCTTGGGCAGCGAATATTCCACCTCGAAACGCAAGAGCCGATACACCTTGCTGCCCCAACATTTGGTTGACAACGAGCAAAGCCGCATTCGCGAGAACATGACCTCGGCCTTTTTCGACTACAACCGCAACTTCGGCAAGCTCTATCTGCAGGCCGGACTGCGCTACGAATACATCGATTTCAACTACTACGCCCACGGTATCTATCGCCCTGCGCAAAGCAAAAACTATGGCAAATGGTTTCCCTCGTTGACCCTTTCCATGCCTGTGGGCACCACCGAAATGCAACTCACCTATGCCACCGACATCAATCGCCCCGACTATGAGCAGTTGCGCGAGGGCATACAATATGACAACCGCTACACCTACGAGGCGGGCAACCCCTTTTTGCAGCCCACCATCAGCCGCAACCTGGGCTACGCACTGTCGTGGAAATGGATTTTGTTCAACGCCCAGTATGCCCACGTGAGCGACGACATCTACGAGTTCTCGCGCATTTATCGCGGCAATCCGCAGCTGCTGCTCAACCAGCCCGAGAACGTTGCGGGCTACAACCGCTTGCAAACCAGCCTCAGCCTGCGCCCGAAATGGGGCATCTGGTCGCCGCGTTTAGAGGCATCGCTCAGCAAGCAATGGATGCACCTCGACATCCACGAGGGCGCGCTGCCCAATCATCCCGTGGCCAGCTTCCGACTCAACAACGTGCTGGATGGAAAATGGGGCACGTTTTCGCTCCTCACCACGCTGCGCACCCGCGGAAACGAAGGCAATGTGTTCTATTGCAAACCACGGTGCACCATCGACATTTCGCTCTACAAAGCGCTGCTCCAGCAGCGCCTCTCCCTGCAATTCTATGCCTCCAACCTCTTCCATACGGGCAAGGACAGCTATGAGTTCTACAGCGGAACGGCAGTCACCACGCGCGTGACCGAATTTCCATCTACCGCCTACTGGCTGACCGTGCGCTATCGTTTCAACACCACCAACAGCCGATATAAAGGCACCGGAGCCGGCCAATCGCAGCGCAACCGCATGTAGCGCCCGGCGTTCATCGGCGAAGTTGCCGCCACGAACGGCCTGCCCCGTCACCACCCCTCACGCCATCTTCGCGCTTCACCCCACACACATCGGGGGCGGGAATGCATCACGCACTCCCGCCCCCTCTCTTTTATGAAATCATATCGATGAAAAAACTTGAAAAAGCATTATGCTTTCGGCGTCACCGTGACATCGCCTTGCCCGCCGTCGGGGTTCTTTCCCTTGCCGGACGCGTCGTCGCCGCCAGTGTCTTTGCCTTTGCCGGGCGCATCGCCGCCTTTGCCACCGTCGCCACCTTTGCCTGGTGAGCCGCCGTCGCCCGGCTTCTTATCCTTGGGCTTCAGCGTGGCCGAGCCGTTGCCTTTTGCACTGGGCTTGGTCTTGACAAACACCAGTTCGCCACCCACGAGCCGTGCCCACAGCGTCTTACCCGAGCTGGCCATGCGTAGTTCGTAGCGCAGTTCGTAGTTGCGGATCAAGGTGCGTCCCGTGAAGGATAGGTCGCCCGCAACGTGGCCCGTTTTTGCAGCCAACGCCGGCAGCAGCGGTCGATGCGCCGGTGGTTGCTCTCCAACTCCATCTGCCTGGCAATGGCCTGCTGCGCCTTGCTCACCTTACGAGCCGTGGCATAGCGGGCGAGCATGGCGTTGAGGTTGCCCACGAGCGTGGCAATCATCTGTTTGTCGGCCACGGTGGTGGCATAGTAGAAGGCCGCCTCGACGTTGCCGCGCACCTCATAGAACTTTTCGTCGGTCAGCGGGCGCACCGCTTTGGTCGACGTCAGCCCCGATTTGTCGGAATCGTTGATGCGTTTCCGCTCTAACTGTTCAAACTCGTCATTGGTGGTTTTCAGCATCGCGATGACCGTCGTCAGCCCCAATGCGGCCGTGTCGGCAGGCAGTTTCGCCAAATCCATCAACAGCCCGTTCACAAGCAGGCTCTCGGCCTGCAACATCTCCCGTTGAATGCCTTTGTAGGAGTCCATGATGGGCACGAGCCGCTTGGCCGGTTCGCGCAGCGCTTCCACGGGCGAGCGGCGGTTGTTGCGGACGGCCGAGAAGAGCTGTGAAAGGAGCGCGTCGCGGTCGCCGTCCAACCGCCGCATCTTGGCCGTCAGCTCCTTGTCGGGCTGCGCGTTGTTCTGCTCCACTTCCTGCGCAATCAAGTCGTTCCAAGCCTTGAGCAGCTCGTCGGTGAGATGCAGTTTCTGCTTGTCCTGCGCTGCAACCAAGTTGTAGAGTTGTTGATGCAATTCGCCATGCATCGCGCTGGTGTGCGCAGTGATGGTTCCAGTCACCCGCACGTAGCGGGGAAGCGTGTCGTTTGCCTTTTTCATATCTTGATAGTCTTTTAAGTTTGCGCCAATAGCGACGCCGAATGTTTGCTTTTGCAAAAGGTGTCCGTCGAACATCGTTTTCTCAGGTCCGATTACAAAGACAGTGTAAAAATACACTTTTTTGCGCATCAAACCAAAATATAGATACAAAAATTGCCGATTTCTTCTATTTTTTTATGTTTTTAGTGCAGCAGCGAGCAGCTCGCCACGACTATATACTCGTGTTTATGATGCGGCGAACTATTCGCCACGACTATATACTTATGTTTGTAACGCGGCGAACTGTTCTCCACGACTATACGCTTGTGTTTATGATGCGGCGAACTATTCGCCGCGACTATAACATTATGTTTATGATGCGGCGAACTATTCGCCACGACTATAACATTATGTTTGTGATGCGGCGAACTATTCGCCACGACTATACATTTATGTTTGTAATGCGGCGAACTATTCGCCACGACTATACACTTGTGTTTGTGACGCAGCAAACAGTTCGCCGCGACTATATATTTATGTTTGTGATGCGACGAACTATTCGCCACGACTATACACTCATGTTTATGACGCGGCGAACTATTCTCCACGACTATAATATTATGTTTATGACGCAGCGAACTATTCGCCACGACTATTATGCTATATTTACACAGCAGCGAACGATTCTCCGGCAATTTTATGATACGAACCATACGAGAAATGGTAGGGGCGGCGCCTGTGTACCCGCCCGAACGTCCGCGCAGCGGCGTTTCCATGCGTAAAAGACACATTCCCATCCGTAAAGGAGGCATTTCCATCTGCAAAAGACACATCCACATCCACAAAAGCGGCGTTTCTATTCATAAACAATGCATGCTCACACCAAAACATGTTTGTGTATTTGCCGACGGATGCGCCCTCATGGGGCGACGCGGGCGGGCACACAGGCACCGCCCCTACCAGCCTCCATCAAACCCCTCTACCACACAATCTTCCTTGATTTTGTGCATCGGCGAACTATTCTTCGGCAATTTTGTGACACGGAGCCACATGAGAAATGGTAGGGGCGGCGCCTGCGTGCCCGCCCGAACGTCCGCGCAGCGGCGTTTCCATGCGTAAAAGACACATTCACATCCGTAAAGGAAGCGTTTCCATCTGCAAAAGGCACATCCTCATCCTCAAAAGCGGCATTTCCATTCATAAACGATACATGCTCACACCAAAACATGTTTGTGTATTTGCCGATGGATGCGCCCTCATGGGGCGACGCGGGCGGGCACACCGGCACCGCCCCTACCAGCCTCCATCACGCCCCTCTGCCACGCAATCTTCCTCATTTTAGTCCGTCGGCGAGCACATCGCCAGCAATCTTTTCTCGTTTTTGCCCATTGGCAGAGGCTTCGCCGCATGCGAAACGGGGTGGAACGGCGCGGCGGCACATAAAAATTGGGGCGATGGCTTGGGGCGTTGGCCGAGATTGTTTACTTTTGCAGCATCAACAACAGTTTACAAAGATGAAATTAGTGAAGCCCAAGAAGAACTTGGGACAGCATTTCCTGACGGATTTGACGATTGCGCGGCGCATTGCCGACACGGTGGACGCCTGCCCCGCGCTGCCCATCCTGGAGATTGGCCCCGGCATGGGCGTGCTCACGCAGTTTTTGGTGACGAAGGGGCGCGAGGTGAAAGCGGTGGAAATCGACCGCGAGTCGGTGGCGTTTCTGCATGGCAACTATCCGCAGTTGCGCGACAACATCATCGGTGAGGACTTTTTGCGCATGGATTTGTCGACCGTCTTCGGGGGCCGCCCCTTCGTGCTCACGGGCAATTATCCCTACGACATTTCGTCGCAGATTTTCTTTAAAATGCTCGACTACAAGGAGCTGATACCCTGCTGCACGGGCATGATTCAGCGCGAAATGGCGCAACGCATCGCTGCGCAGCCCGGCAGCAAGGCCTATGGCATTCTGTCGGTGCTCATTCAGGCATGGTATGATGTCGACTATCTGTTCACCGTCGACGAGGGCGTGTTCAATCCGCCGCCCCGGGTGAAAAGCGGCGTCATCTGCATGCGGCGCAACGGTGTGGCGCAGTTGGGCTGCGACGAACGGCTGTTCAGGCGCGTGGTGAAAACGGTGTTCAATCAGCGACGCAAGATGCTGCGCGTGAGCCTCAGGCAGCTATTCGATAAAACGTCGATGCCGGCCCCCCAATTCTTTGCCACCGACGAGATGACGCTGCGCCCCGAACAGCTCAGCGTGGCACAGTTTGTGGCGCTCACCAATCTTGTGGCGCCCCACATGCGGCCGTAGCCGAAAAGATGCGGAATATTTTGTGGAAAGCATTGGAAGATTAAAAATTAATCTCTAATTTTGCGGAAACGAATTTTAAAACTACCGATATGTTAGATGTTAAAGCAACACTGAGTGACGCGCAAGAGCGCATGGAAATGGCGGCCATGTATTTGGCCGATGAGTTAACCCACATCCGGGCAGGCAGGGCCAACACGGCTATCCTCGATGGCGTGAAGGTGGAGTCCTACGGCTCGAAGGTGCCGCTGAATCAGGTGGCCAACATCTCGACGCCCGATGCGCGCACCATCGCTATCCGGCCATGGGACAAAAAGGCCATCAAGGACATCGAGAAGGCCATCATGGACAGTGACGTGGGCATCACGCCCGAGAACAACGGCGAGGTGATTCGCCTCGGCATTCCGCAACCCACCGAGGAACGCCGCAAGGAGCTGGTGAAGCAATGCAACAAGATTGGCGAACGCACGAAGGTTGAGGTGCGCAATGTGCGTGGCGAGGCGAAGGATAAACTCAAGAAAGCCATCAAGGATGGGCTGTCGGAGGACTTGGAAAAAGATGCCGAGAACGACTTGCAGAAGGTGCACGACAAATATATCAAGCGCATCGACGACCTGCTGGCCGAGAAGCAAAAAGAAATCATGACGGTGTAAGTGCAGCGCTTGAAAGGATTAGTCATTAAAAACACGGGCAGCTGGTACACGGTGAAAACCGATGGCGGCCGCACGGTGGAAAGCAAAGTAAAAGGCAATTTCCGTCTGAAAGGCATTCGCAGCACCAACCCGGTTGCCGTGGGCGACCGTGTGGAGATTGCCGTGAATCAAGAAGGGACGGCGTTCATCACGAGCATTGATGAGCGCCGAAACTATATCGTTCGCAAGTCGCAGAACCTGAGCAAACAGAGCCATATTCTGGCCGCCAACGTCGACCAAGCGGTGCTCGTCGTCACGGTGAATTATCCGCAAACGAGCACCATCTTTATCGATCGCTTTCTGGCATCGGCTGAGGCCTACAGGGTTCCGGTGGTGTTGGTGTTCAACAAGACGGACAGGCTCTCGCCCGACGAACGGCACTATCAGCAGGCGGTTTGCCGACTCTACGACACCATCGGCTATGCCTGCTACGAGATTTCGGCAGCCACCGGGCAAGGTGTCGACCAACTCATGCCGCTGCTGAAAGATAAAATCACGTTGCTCAGCGGCAATAGTGGGGTGGGGAAGAGCACGCTCATCAACCAAATCCTACCGCATGCCAACCTCAAAACAGCCGAAATTAGCGACGCGCACAACACGGGCATGCACACCACCACCTTCAGCGAAATGCTCGCTCTGCCCGAGGGGGGCTATCTCATCGATACGCCGGGCATCAAAGGTTTCGGCACATTCGATATCGAACCCGAAGAACTCACGAGTTATTTCCGCGACATCTTCCATTTCGCACGCGATTGCAAGTTTAGTAATTGCACCCACACCCATGAACCGGGATGCGCCGTTCGTCAGGCTTTAGCCGACCATTACATTGCCGAGAGCCGCTACCAGAGCTATCTCAGCATGCGCAATGATAAGGAAGAAAACAAATATCGGGAGCCCTATTAACGGGCGTCCGCAGCAATAATCAGTTCATTTTAATCAAGAAAGGATCGAGACATGAGTAAAGTAGCAGAGAATGTACTTCAGTTGGTGGGCCGCACGCCCTTGGTTGCGCTGAGCAAATATTCGGCTTGGCGTGGAGTTGAAACGCCCATCGTGGCAAGGTAGAGTATTTTAATCCCGGCGGCAGCGTGAAAGACCGCATTGCTTTGGCCATGATTGAGGCGGCCGAAGCCTCGGGTGAGCTGCAACCTGGCGGCACCATCATCGAACCCACCAGCGGCAACACGGGCGTGGGCTTGGCGTTAGTTGCCGCAGTAAAAGGCTATCGATTGATTCTGACGATGCCCGAAACGATGAGCGTTGAGCGCCGAAACTTAGTGAAAGCCTATGGAGCCGAAGTGAAGCTCACCGAGGGCAAGGCGGGCATGAAAGGTGCTATTCGTGCCGCCGAAGAGCTGAAAGCCACGATTCCAGGCAGCATCATCTTGGGACAGTTCACCAATCCTGCCAATCCCGAGCGCCACTATGCCACCACAGGTCCTGAGATATGGCGCGACACCGACGGAGAAGTGGATGTTTTCGTTGCGGGTGTCGGCACAGGTGGCACCGTTTCGGGTGTGGCGAAATACCTGAAAGAGCAAAATCCTGAGGTGAAGATTGTGGCTGTTGAACCCAAAGAGTCGCCCGTCTTGAGCGGCGGTGCCAGCGGTCCTCACAAGATTCAAGGTATCGGAGCAGGCTTTGTGCCCGAGACGTATGATGCAAAGCTCATCGATGAGGTGGTGCAAGTAGCCAACGATGAGGCGATTCTTGCCGCCCGCCAATTAGCTAAAACCGAAGGCTTGTTTGTGGGTATCTCGTCGGGTGCGGCTGCTTTTGCGGCTGCAAGTGTGGCGCTCCGCCCTGAAAATAAAGGCAAGCGCGTGGTCACCTTGCTGCCCGATACCGGCGAACGCTATCTTTCCACCGTGC
This sequence comes from Segatella oulorum JCM 14966, assembly GCF_000613785.1. Taxonomy (GTDB): domain Bacteria; phylum Bacteroidota; class Bacteroidia; order Bacteroidales; family Bacteroidaceae; genus Prevotella; species Prevotella oulorum. The sequence continues at coordinate 23,891 of NZ_BAJQ01000036.1, forward strand.
TCTATGCGTTTGACGAATACCCACTGTAAACGCGTGACGGGCGCATAGCGCGCCGGGATTCCTATGCTTTGCACAGCTTGTATTCCACGCAAGTGTGCAGGGATTTCTATACTTTGCGCAACCTCGCCGCTTGTAACGCACCTATCATAAAGGTAAGGGTTAGCTTCCTCTTTTGTGGAAACTAACCCTTTCTTCTTTCCTTTCGGCGACGTTGCCTCGCCATGCGCCACGCCTTGCAGGGGTCAATCACAGTGTTTGTGGTAGATGTCCCACAACGTATCCGAGAATCCCCATCCGCAGTCGGTCGCATTCAACATCCGTTTGATGCGCGGTTCAAACGTTTCAAGCAAACCAAACTCCACGATACACTTCATGGCTTTATCGAAGTTGTTTTCGAGTGCGGTGTAATATTGCTCCCACATATCGCCGAAGGTCATCGTGTGTTCACATCCCGTTTCGATATAGAACAGCATGAGGTCGGCCAAATCGTAGGGTAGCGGTTTCATTTTCTTGAAATCGGATATAGCCTTTCGGCAAGTTGCAAACGAAGGGTCTTTAGGTAATCCGCGTGTGGGAAAGAACTCTTGCCGGATGATGTGCTTGAAATGTTCGCACTCATCCTTGCTGTTTGGCTCAGCATAAAAATCCAAATAGCGTCTTGCCTCTTTGCTGGCATCATAAAGTGTCATCACAACCCTGATGATATTCTCTTTGGGCAGACCCTCAAGTTTCTTCCTTAATTTTGCTTTTCCCATAAAGTTGTTGTTGAATAAGTCCTTGTTTGTGTAGACCAAGTTCTTGCTTCTGTTGCCCAAGTCCTTGCTTATATTGTCCAAGCTTCGTTTGTGTTGGACAAGTCATGATCTGTGTTGAATAAATTTTATTTCGGTTGGCTAGCTGTGCACCTTCCTTTATTGTAAGGCACAATGAGCCACACGGCGGAATGTCTCTGCAAAGATAGTCATTCTCCCCGACATATTCCACCTTTCCCCCTGCAAATTACACGTAGAACAACCATTATGTTTCAACCATTATGTTTCAAACCAGTCATTTACTGACCTTCAAGCATTTGCAGCAAGCAGCAACCTATCTTCTTTACTATCGAAATAGTTCTACTTTTTCCTCAAATATATCCTATATTGATAATCAAAGATTTATATGGTACAAAAATATTTCCTCAATTTGAGTAGTATTGATTAGAAAACATCTTGGATGTTATTACAAATGGTGTGTACACTTATTAATCTACATTATTTCATACAATATCATTAAAGATAACATATCCTCCTCCAGCACTTGCTATTCGAAGTTTATCTGATAAGAGAAGCTTATGCGTATTTTCTAAAAAGAGATAGCTATGTCCTTTCGCTGCTAATGCAATGTGAATTAAATCAGAAACTAACTTATTCGAACAATCTATTCGTTGACCTCCTCCTACTTGAGCAAGTCTTATTATATCACTTGTTATCATAAAATTATCTATTTTTAGGCGTAATGGA
>NZ_BAJQ01000035.1 GCF_000613785.1 Segatella oulorum JCM 14966
TGCTGTCGGGAACTCCCGACGATGAAAACCTGATTGGGGAAAGGCTGTCGGGAACTCCCGACAGCTTCGGTACGTAAAAGTATGCCACCACCCTACTCGATAATTCCAGCGTCGTGCCAAACTTTTATCAGTTGCGCCACATCGTGCTGCGCCTCTTCCATGGCAACATCATATTCCTGCCTCAGCAAGTCAACAAGCTGTTCGGAAGTGAATTCCTTCCCCTGCACTTGCTTCCACAGGTAGGCCGACGTTTCGTTCATACTGATGATGTCGCTAAAATCGATATTCTCTTCACCCTCGGCCACGATGATGTTTTCGCCGCACACATTTCTGAGATTAAAACCTTTTTTTGTTTTCATATCCTAATTTTCTTCGTTAAAGTGCTCCAAAATATCTTATCCAAAAACGGCGATAAACGCCCAAAAGAAGACGACGGAAAGGGCGAAGATGCACCCAGATTGCAGAGTAAATGCGCCATTTGCGCCCGTCGATGCGATCTAATGCCGTGCGCCCTTTGCGATAAAATCCCACCACCGAAGCGCGGACATCCTCGCGTCGGCAATATTCGTTCGCAAGGTTTCCATCGCCACAGAGCACCACGCGGTCGCCATGGATGGCCACAATGCGATGGAGCACATAATGCCCCGGCTGCACTTCGGCCAAAACCGGGTCGCCTTTCTTGATGTGTTGCACCTTTATCAACAGCGCTTTGTCACGCCCGTTTTCTAAAAAAGGACGCATGCTATAGCCTTTCAGGGGAAGCGTCACGGTGTGTCCTTCGTTTAACATCTTGACTACTTCGGGCAGTAATTGTGCATTCGAGAAGGTCTTTTGCCTCATTTTTTCAACGTTTGATAGGATAATTCGGCCGCAGCTTTATCGGGGCGACAATGCAGTGTGTAGATGGGAACGAGCCGGATAAACTTGCTCACCACATTGCAGATGTTATTGAAAATAGCTTCATCCCATTTCATCGACGAGCACGAGGGCAGCAACGATGCGAAAGCCTGCACTGTGGAAAGCCGCTCCAACCGATTTTCATCCGCCCGCTCAATACGCGTAATGGCGGCTAATTTTGCTTTCCGATTGCGGTAACAGGGTGTTTTTCCGCTCCACGGACTACCATAGATAAAGGGTTTGCCATCCATGATGCGGAGGATGGGGTTGTCGTCGTTGAGCAATTCGCTTCCTGGAATGTGGGTCAGCCACAGCCCCACGTGGGTGCTCTTTCCCGTGCCGCTTTTTGCAATAAAGGGATAACCATAAGCGCCGTTTTGCACCGTTGAAGCATGAATCAACAAGGTGTCTTTGAAACTTCCGGCAAAAGCCATCGCCAACATTAAAACGTTGTTCAGGCCGAAACAGCGTTTGTGCTTGTCGCCATAAAGTGCACAACGATAAGCTGTGAATTGCGCTCCCGTAAGCAACCGGGCGCAAGTGTCGCCCTCAATGTCCTTGATGATGAATTGATAGTCGCCGTCGTTGATTTTATCCACCACCGTGTCGCCATTCCCGGTATCAAAAGTTCGAATGGGATGACACGCCGCCGCATCAACCGTCTCTAACGTTCGTTCAATGGTAAGCATGAAAAGCAATTCGCGGGATGGTGCCTCCTCGCAATAAAAATTCCGGCCGGAGGGGAACATCTCGAATAACTCATGCAATGCATAAGACGACTTTACGCATAAAACATGTTCGGCAATCTCAAAATAATAATCCATGTTGCACTAAAAATGCGGAACAACAATAAAGCTATGGCGGCACGCAATCCACCGCTTTTTCCATGCTATTTGGTCGACGTTTCTTTCTCGGCAACAACGGGGGTATAGCTAAATTCTTCCGGCGTAAGATACTTGATGGTGTAGGGCGCAGCCCCATTCTTCTTCGTGCGCCGATTAGCCAGCATCAGATAACGACTGCGCATGCGCTGATATTTCTTCTCCAATGCGGCACGCGAGGTGGCCCAAACCGTGACACAAGTGGCATGAGAATAACCCTGCGCGGCCAAATAATCACGCAACTGATTGGAATATTCTTCGCGCCCATACAAAAAATTATGTCTGTCAATCTCGGCTTGAGCTATCGTTTGTAAATCGGTGAAATAGACTATGGAATCATTAAATGAAGCTGCAAAGCCATAGAGATATACGGCTTGTTTTCCTGCATAACTGGCCACACTGCAAAGAAGCAAAGCCATTAAAAAAAATATTTTCTTCATGTTTTCTTTATCCTTACTTTTTTATATCTAAACTATCTTTTTTGCCTTTTATTGCCCTAAATAGGACTTCAAATTTTTATTCTTGGTGCTATTACGCAACTTTCGAATAGCCTTTTCCTTTATCTGCCGCACACGTTCGCGCGTTAATCCATACTCGGTACCTATCTCCTCCAACGTTTTCTCGCGCTGGTTTATGCCGAAAAAGGCTTCTATGATTTTGCGCTCTTTCTCACTTAACAGGCTCAACGCCGAAATGATCTCTGCACGCAACGATTCTAAAACAAGGTGCCTATCGGCCATAACGGCAGCCTCATTGGGCAAAACGTCTAACAAGCAGCTTTCGTCCTCACCGCCTGAGAATGGCGCATCAACCGAAAGCTGATGACTGTCATCATGAAGCGCATCAAGAATTTTTTCTTTCGGGAGCCCCACCCTATCGGCAATCTCGTCAAGATTGGGACGGCGCTCATTTTCTTGTTCAAAGCTATTCAGCACACGCCGCACTTTATTCACCGAATCTATGCGATTTGAAGGCAAACGTACAATTCTGCTATGCTCGGCAATCGCTTGAAATATACTCTGCCTAATCCACCACACTGCATAAGATATAAACTTAAAACCACGCGTTTCATCAAAGCGCTCTGCCGCACGTATCAGTCCTAAATTTCCTTCATTGATTAAGTCAGAGAGCGCCAAACCTTGATTTTGAAACTGTTTGGCCACCGAAACTACAAATCGCAGATTGGCACGCGTTAATTCTTTTACGGCTTCACGATCGCCCTTCTTTATTCGCTGTGCGAGCGCCACTTCCTCCTCTGAAGAGATCAAGTCCTCATGCCCAATCTCTTGCAAATACTTATCAAGCGAAACACTTTCTCGGCTCGTGAAAGATTTCGTGATTTTCAGCCGTCTCATTAAGCGTTAATCTTTTAAGAATTGCACAAATGTACTATGTTTTTAGATTTCTCGCAAATATTTTCCTGTTTTTTATTCAAAAAGTTCTTTTACATTGCTGTTCTTCCCCCACTTAGGTGCATTGCATTCGCCCACATGGGGTAATCAAACACACCACCCGTACCGAGTTGCTTCCCTAAGTTTCCCATGATTTCCCCAATCGCATTGTTATCATAAAACAAAATGATGGAGATTGCCACACAAAAACATAGAGATTGTAGAGTAAAGTGGTAGAGATTGTGGTTAGAACTATTGCATACTAATCTTATCCCGAACTCGCATATATAACTTCTAAAGAACTATGAGAGTTATTTTGTGGTTTATCAAAAAACAGCGTGAAGTTGCTTTTACAAACTGCACGCTGAAATATATTTCTTAAGGAATGGGCTAATTACTATAAGTCATCACTTCTTTCCACTTATATTCATCTTATAAATGAGATGCAACATTAAGTAATTTGGAATAGCATTAAAACGTGTCTCGGTTTTCCCTTGCCCGTTTATCTCATAATTTATACTCTTAAGTTGATGGAATATATCGTACCCTTCAAGTTTGGCTGCCAGTTTCCCTTTAAAAAAGCTCTTACTAATGTATGCGTTACAAATTAAATCATTGGTATTTATAAAAGAATCTGAATAACCGCGGCGACTGAACATCTTAAGATCCACACCTGTTTCTAATCCAAATTTAAATTTGTATGAACCTATGATGCCATAATTAAAATCCGAGGTACGAATAGTTGAGAAATTTTCACGTTTGCTGTTAGCATATCTCCATTTCATTTCACCAACCAAGCTACAGGTCAATCCTCCTTTTTGATAATTTAAAGATAGGTTCTCCTCTAACCAATGGTTATTCACTTTGCTCAACATACTTTCTGTTTGACCTGTTACTCCTGTGAAGTCTACATTGCGGTTGTAACTATAGACGATAGCGTTTACTAATGTGAAGTAGTTTTTATTATCTAAAGGGAAAGTATCGTATAATCCAATATCGCCAGACCAGTTTCCCCTTACATTCTGTGGCTTATATGTATATATACCCGTTGTCGGATCGTAAGTAAATCCATTGGCAATAGCATTCTGATGAATATTGATATTTATAAATCCCATCGGCAGCTTAAATCGCCTATTGTTGTTATCACTAAAGATTAAATGTGCCTCTATATTTCTACTATTTTTCAAATTCGGATTACCTAAAGAGACAGCTAAAGGATTGGAATCGTCTGATCGGGTAATTTTTGAGTAAAGGTTTGGAGTTTCTATTTTTGAAGTTATCGTTCCGTAAAAACTGTATTTATTTATTGTAAACCCCATATTTAAAGACAATTCTGAAATCCAATTATATTGTTTGACAGAAGTGTTTAGCAGTGCATTGCGATAGTCAAGTTTCTCACTTTTGTAACCAACAGACACGTTTGTATTGAAGAATATATTGTTACTATTCTTAAATTTCGAATAACTAAATCCGAGTGAAGCCGAATTTTGCTTACTCATATAGTAGCCTTTGTAACTATTGTTGGCATCTAATGAGAGTAGGAGTGAATCATGTGAAGATGGTAAACTGCCAAGAGCATGATCCTCTTTCCGCCATTCGTATAATTTGTCTAATCGGTATTTTTGGTTGTTTCGGTAACTTCCTTTTTGCTGATACTGATATCCCGTAAAAAAATTAAAGCCATTAGGAAGTACGAATGTGTATTGTGGCCCTAAACGATAATTGTAGGAATAAGATGGAGTGTTGTCATATCGATAGCGATAGTCGTCTATAGCAGTGCCTTTTAAGTACTTTAACTGGTAATTGTTGAACATTGAATTTGTGGTATTTAAATAGTTACCTTCTATCAATGCTGATATACGATCACCAGACTGCAACTTTTTATATGCATTAACATTGGCGAAAGTTGTGAGTGAATGACCAAATCCAAATGTTTTTGAAGACAATCGGTTTACACCAAAATCATTTACAAACCTGTTTCTTGAAGAGGAGAATACTGTATCTAATATTGCTTCTGTGCTACCTATTGGTGATGGGTCTGTATTGAATCTTGCCGAACGGTCGGTTCCCCAATTATCAAATTTATTATAATTTAAGGTTATGGTTGATTTTAGATGAATGGGGGTCGAAACCTTTAAATTATTTTGAAAGTCATAAATAAAGTTCTTTGATTTAACATCAGAGATGCTACGATTAAAGTTGTTTCCCCCATTTAAGAAAGATTCAGCTATAATTTGACTGATATTATGTGTATCTCTCCACGAGAAACTTGTAGACATACTGTTTTCCAATGTGTTTTTTTCATTGCTAACAGCAGCGTTTAAACCTACTGTTTTTTGTATAACCTGACCGTTTGGTAGCTTAGTTGGATTCCAATCTCCCTTTTCTCCAGGTTTGCGATCTTCATTCACATTATTAATGTTTGAGAAAATAGATAACTGCAATCGTGGTGTGAAGTATAATCCAAACGCTTTGGTTGCATACCTGCTGTTCGTACCATCAGCTATATCAAAGTTAGCTATAAAAGTTTTTTCATATTTCTTCTTTAGTGAGATATCCATGATATAGTCTTTCTTATCAATATCAACACCCATTGCTTGGCTCCTATCAGTACTTTTTTCAAAGACCTTTAGATTTTTAACAGTATAGTTTGGTAAATTTTCTATTAATTGTTTGTTATTTCCTTTGAAGAAATCTTTGCCGTTAAGTGTAAGATAATCTAATTTCCGACCATTGATGAATATTTCGCCATTACTATTAAGTGTGGCACCCGGTAATTGTCTGATCAGAGCATCAAGCATACTTCCCTCAGGAAGATTGAAGGCATCTGCATTATATACAATAGTATCACCCTTCATAATCATCTTAATTTTTGTGCTCTTAACAACGACCTCGTTTAACGTATACTCTTTATCTTCCATTCCTTTTTTCTTGATGGGAATGTCTTGCATGTCAATGCTCGTATTTCTACTTTTGAATAGTATCTCTTTGTTGACAAAAGTTGTTAAATAATCAGGATGTTCTATCTTAAAAATATATTTCCCCTCGCTCAAATTCTCTTGCATATAGAAATAGGAGTCGGGATGAACAGCTTTGTCGTTCCATATAAAGGTGCGACATGTATCTATTACTGTACTGTCTGCCGATAGTAAAGTTAGTTTAACCTTTGCTATAGGGAGGTTTGTAAACGAGTCTACAATGCGGCCATGAATAGTATAATTTCGCGTTGGGGGAAGCACTACCGTCTTTTGATAAGCAAATATTTGTTTTGGTAGTAATATTAATAAAGAAAGTAAAGCAACTTGTGCCCATTTTGATATTTTTAATTTCATAAGCATTTTTACAAATAAAGAGTATGTTTGTTTATTTTAATTACCCTTTTTAGCCCAATTTACATTGGCTTGAAGAGTATGTGATATAATAGTTGCTATAACTTAAAAGAAATAGGAATACTATATACTGCTTTTATAGTCTTATTTTTGGTGTTGTCAGGTTTGTCTTTCGACATTCTTTCTATTTCTTGTAGATTCTTCTGATTATATAAAGTGTCCTTTATATGCGTTACATTCAAGGACGAAACAGAACCCTTTGTGTCAACAGTAAAAGAGATATTATATATACGTACATTAGTACTCTTTTTCTCTGGTAATTCTGAATCTTTTATGTCAACATGAGAATCTTTGATTACATTACTCGGAGCTGTATTATTTATAGCTTCCTTTTCGATCATAGCATTTATTCTATCATGTGACATCTTATGTACTTGTTCTTTGAGCTTTTTAATATTATCTTCTTTTGAGATTTTTGATGTAAAAATTGGTTTCTTTTGAAGTACATTGTTTGCTTTTGTATTAACCGATACAATCACTTCATTATTTACAATTTTGTTTGATACTAATGAGTGCGCTACACTCTCAATATTTTTGACGACTAACAATGTAGCTGTTACTGGAATAAGAAGGGCATATTTTGCCTTTACTATTAATCTTGATCTGCGTTTGTTCATCATTTTTATGCGCTTTTTTATGTTCAATACATTGAAATTATTTAGAATAGTAGGTGCATTCTTATGATAAGTCATCCCCAATAAGTGATATTGGTAACCCTTTTGGTCACATCCTACTTGCACAACATGAAGATCTGCAAGGTATTCAAGATTGAGTCTGATTTCTCTTTTTAACAACCATGCAAAGGGATTGAACCAACATACGATAGTAAATAATTCAGATAGCACCACATCTATGGAATGCTTCTGTTCTACATGACACTGTTCGTGAATTAATATCTCTTGTAGTTGCGATTCATACCGTACTTCTGGATTAACAAAAATCCACTGGAAGAAAGAAAAGGGACTTTCATTTTTCTCGATAATGTGTACCTTAACCCCTTTAATGGTGCTTACCGCTGTCTTTTTGGCTAATCTGCATATTCCAATGAGTTGAATTACAAAGCGTAACAGAAGCATGCAAACACCACTCATATATATCCACAGAAGTATAGTATTCCATGACAGCACCGTGGCTTTGGATGGAAGAGAAGTAGCTCCTGACAAAACCGTTGCAGCATATTTATTAGCCATATTTTGAGTAGCCTCGTGAATACTAATCCAATTACTAAAATCAGCAAAAGGGACTAATAAAGCTGTTAGGTATATATTCAGCAACATAAATCTTCGCCAGCTAAAGAAAGTGTCATTAGTAAACAATAGGCGATAAAAACCATACAAAAAGATGGTAATAATGTTTATTTCAACAAGGTATGAAAGCATAATCCAAATATTTTTTATACATTATCTTTAATTCAGATAGCTATAATATCATAATATTACTCTTTTCCTTTCTCTATCTCACGAATAATGTCTACCAAATCTTTAAACGATAGATCCTCCTCTTTGGCAAAGAAACACACCATCTCTTTAAATGAATCTTTGAAGTAGTCATGTACAAATCCTCTCATAAAACGATGCTTATACTCCTCTTCCTCTATGGCTGGTAAATAACTGTATGCAATGCCTTGCTTTTCTTGGGATATGTATCCTTTTTGTTTAAGATTCCTCATAACAGAAGCTACTGTGGTATAAGGAGGCTTTGGTTCAGGGAGTTCCTTTAGAATCTCTGTTACTGTACATTTTTTTAGCTTCCACACCTTTTGCATAATTGCTTCTTCTTGAATAGATAATTTCTTCATATAAAAATTCATTATGTCTATTTTCGTTTCATTTTTAAATATGTTGTTTGTCACTTAATAATATTCTGCAATATTTCAAATGCGCTGTAAAACTACGAACTTTTCGTAGATTACAATCATATTCTTCAGAAAAAAAAGTAAATGTGGCACTCTTTTACATTTATTTAACCAACTTGAGTCGTAGAATTTAATAGATAGCAAACATTGGTACAATCACTATTGTTAACTTAATAGATTTATGTCTTAAAGCATTTTGGTGAGCAAAGTTTCGCTAATATAAAGAAGGTATCAAGTTTCCCATTACCATTCTGGTTGGGTAAACGCAGGTTTTTCTTCAGCTCACCATCCAATTTTTTGTCAAACTCATCGATCATACAGAAAATTTCTGTAACTCTGTCCTTGGTAATCATCGCTATATTTGTTTTATAAGTTACTGGTTTTCAATTATAAAGTCACAAAATAATAGCGAGATCACCAACTTTTTAAACCATTTTCTTATCCCGGACTCGCTTATATTTTATATCTTTGCGTTCAAAGTTGATGGCACCTCTTACAAGAACCTGTGCAAAACAAGCCACATGTGACATTGCACATAAGTGCCATTATGCTTCCGTTATGATTGCAACACAAATATGAATTATTCAGAAACAATAGCCTACCTATTTAATAGCACTCCGGTTTTCGAGCAGATTGGAGCAAAGGCTTATAAGGATGATTTGCACAACACCCGCATTTTAGATGAACATTTTCAACACCCACACAGGAACTACAAGACCATTCACGTTGCCGGAACCAATGGAAAAGGGTCTTGTTCCCATTCACTTGCAGCACTGTTACAAGCCAAAGGTTACAAAGTGGGGCTATACACATCGCCACACATCAAAGATTTTCGTGAGAGAATACGCGTCAATAGCGCCTGTATTAGCGAGCAATATGTAGTAGATTTCGTTGAAAAAGAGCGCACTTTCTTTGAGCCTCTCCACCCTTCTTTTTTCGAACTCACCACAGCCATGGCACTCAAGTATTTCGCTGACGAGCATGTGGATATTGCCGTTATCGAAGTAGGATTAGGCGGGCGCTTAGATTGTACGAATGTTATCACTCCCATTCTCTCTATCATCACAAATATTAGCTTTGATCACACTCAATTTTTGGGCAACACATTGGCGAGTATTGCCGCAGAAAAGGCTGGAATTATCAAGCCTCATGTACCTGTCGTCATCGGTGAGGACGTGCCTGAGACACGCACAATATTTCTGCAAAAGGCCAAAGAGCAGAATGCTCCCATCACCTTTGCGCAGGACCATCCGGAAGTAATTAGCAGTCAGATTAACGAACAACAGGGGCGCGACTACGAGACGGTGCACTATCAACACCTGCATTGCGATTTGGAAGGCGATTATCAAGAAAAGAATATGAACACGGTGCTAACAGCAGTTGGCGTTTTAAAATCGCTCAATATTGATTTAACATCACAACTCTACGCCTTACAACATGTGGCTGCGAGCACGCATCTCTTAGGACGCTGGATGACTATACAGCACAATCCAACGGTTATCTGCGACACTGGACACAATCTTGCGGGGTGGCAATATATTGCTCAGCAACTGAAGCGCCAGCCTGCACGCAACAAACGGATTGTCTTCGGCATGGTAGACGATAAAGATATCAATGCTGTGATGGATTTGCTTCCACAAGAAGCACAATACTATTGGACACAAGCCCGTACAAAACGTGCCATTCCCGTGCAACAAGTGGCCGACTTAGCTCTGCAAAAAGGAAAGCGAGGAATTTGTTTTGGAACCGTTGAGGCAGCCTACCGACAAGCATTGCAAGATGCTCAACCCGATGATTTTATTTTCGTGGGAGGGTCAAGCTATGTAGTATCAGATCTGCTCATGGCAATTAAAATTAAAATATAATTCGTTAACAGATTTTTTTTGACGTTTCCTTTTGAGTATTCATTTTTTTTCTGTTACTTTGCAGGCATTATGTAACTAAAAAACACCAAATGAAAATGAATACCGAACCTGTGAACAATCGCTGCGGTCTGGAGCGAGATGATTTCAAAACCATCGTAAACGGAAAACAAACCGACCTATACATCTTAAGGAATGCATTAGGGAATGAGGTTGCTATTACAAATTATGGTGGTGCTATTGTTGCAATTATGATGCCCGATAAAAACGGACATTATGCAAACATTATCCAAGGTCACGACAACATCCAAGATGTTATCAATTCGCCAGAGCCCTATTTGAGTCGATTAATAGGGCGATATGGGAACAGAATTGCAAAAGGAAAGTTCCAATTACATGGCAAAGAATACCGTTTAAATATTAATAATGGTCCCAATAGCCTGCACGGAGGAAAGCATGGCTTCAACGACAGAGTATGGGATGCAGAACGCATGAACGACCAAACGTTGGTGCTTTACTATGTGTCGGCCTATGGAGAAGAGGGCTTTTCGGGTGAGCTGAAGACAACAGTCATCTACACTTTCACTGATGACAACGAACTTATCATCGACTATATCGCTACCACCAACAAGCAAACAATCCTCAACCTCACACATCATGCATTCTTTTCATTAAGCGGCGTGGCTCATCCTACACCAACTGTCGAGAATGTAATCTGTGAAATCAACGCAGACTTCTATCTCCCTATTGACGAAACAAGCATTCCCACGGGAGAGATATTGAAGGTAGCCCACACGCCCTTTGATTTCACCACACCCAAAACGATTGGGGAACGCATCAACGACAATCACGAGCAACTGAAACATGGCACAGGCTATGACCATTGCTATGTGCTCAATAAGAAAGAAGAAAAGGAACTTAGCTTTGCAGCAAAACTCATTGAACCGCAATCGGGAAGAACCTTGGAAATGTACACCACTGAACCTGGTATGCAGCTCTATACCGGCAATTTTGAAAATGGTTTTGCCGGCTATCATGGCACGACGTTCCCTGCACGCTCTGCCATTTGCTTAGAAGCGCAGCACTTCCCCGACACACCCAATCACCCCTATTTCCCATCGGTCATTCTGAATCCCGGTGAACAATATAAGCAGAAAACCATTTATAAATTTGGAATAGAAAAATAATATCAATAGAGATTAATCAATAAAAACAGAGATATAACAATGGAAAATCAAACAAAAAAGAAAGGAGCATTAGTGGCTATCATCACCATGATGTTCTTATTTGCAATGATTGCATTTGTCACCAACATGGCCGCTCCATTTGGAACCATTTGGAAAGAACATTATGATTGGGCAGGCATGATGGGTAACATGATGAACTTTGCAGCTTATCTCTTCATGGGAATCCCTGCAGGCATGATGATTACCAAGTATGGCTACAAGAAGACAGCACTTGTTGCCTTAGCCTTAGGCTTCATCGGTATCGTCATTCAATACTGCTCAAGCACGATGGATGGTAATGCCATCAGCACCTACGTGGTCTACTTACTTGGTGCTTTCATCTGCGGCTTCTGCGTGTGCATCCTCAACACCGTCGTTAACCCCATGCTCAACCTTCTTGGTGGTGGTGGGAACCGCGGCAACCAGCTTATTCAAACCGGTGGATCACTCAATTCATTGGCAGCCACACTCACCCCAATCTTCGCGGGTTCGATGATTGGCGAAATCACAAAAGACACATCGCTAAAGGTTGTCACGCCATTATTGGTGATTGCAATGATTATTTTTGCAGCATCGTTTGTCATCGTTTGGTTTACACAGCTCACTGAACCTGAGACCGAAAAATCTGACGTGCTTGCAGGCATCAAAGGCGCATTAGCCTATCGCCAATTAGTTTTAGGCATCATTGCCATTTTCTTCTATGTGGGCATTGAAGTGGGCGTTCCCGGTCAATTACTCTTCTATCTTAGCGAACCTGTAGCCAAAGGAGGCGTGCTTGGAAGCGCCGCCATCGCAGGTCTCATTGCAGGTGTTTACTGGCTTTTGATGCTCGTTGGTCGCTTTGTGAGCGCATTCATCAGCGGAAAAGTTTCGTCACGCACGCAACTCACCGTCACTTCATGCGTTGCACTCCTGTTCCTTCTGGTGGCTATCTTCATGCCCGAAGCCAGCAAAATCAGCCTCACCGTGCCCGACCTCTCCCATAGTTGCTTCATCGATGCAGAGGTTCCCGCCAAAGTGTTGTTCATCATCCTCTGCGGCTTGTGCACATCTGTGATGTGGGGGGTTATCTTCAACCTCGCAACAGAAGGCTTAGGCAAATACACTGCAACAGCATCAGGACTATTTATGACCATGGTTGTCGGTGGCGGACTCATGCCTTTAATCCAAAACCTCATGGCACGCAAAATCGGCGATATCAACAGCTATTGGATTGTTGTCGCCATGCTTGCCTACATGTTGTTCTATGCCTTAATCGGGTCACGCCCCGCAAAGAGCAATACAGAGAAAGTTGGCTAACGGTTAAACGCTTACGATAGCAAGAATAGCAGTCTTTAAACAGAGCCCATCTACGAGGAAAATCGCAAGAGAGAACTCCAAAAAAAGGCTGCTATTTTTGTAGCAACAACGAATTAAAAACACTTTTAAAATATTACTAACATGGACATTGAAAAAGTAAGAAGCCGGTTCATCAAACACTTTGATGGCCAAACAGGAAACATCTACATGTCGCCCGGACGCATTAATCTCATTGGCGAGCACACCGATTACAACGGAGGCTACGTGTTCCCCGGAGCTGTCGATAAAGGCATTATGGCCGAAATCCGTCCCAACGGCACCAACACCATCATGCTCTACTCCATCGATTTGAAAGACCGTGTGGAATTCTCCGTCAACGACCCCAAAGGCCCGCGCGCTACATGGGCACGCTACATCTACGGTGTTGTGCGCGAGATGCTCGACCGCGGCATCGCCATCGCAGGCTTCAACGCCGCCTTCTATGGCGACGTTCCCCTGGGCGCAGGCATGTCGTCGAGCGCCGCTTTAGAGAGCTGCTTCGCCTTTGCCCTCAACGATTTGTTTGGCAACAATCAGCTTTCCAAATGGGATTTGGCGCTCATCGGCCAAGCTACCGAGCACAAATATATTGGGGTGAATTGCGGCATCATGGACCAGTTTGCCAGCGTCTTCGGGCAAGAAGGCAAGCTCATGCGCTTAGACTGCCAGAGCCGCGAGTTCGAATACTTCCCCTTCCACCCCAAAGGCTACAAATTAGTGCTGCTCAACTCCAAAGTGAAGCACGAATTAGTGGGCAGCCCCTATAACGACCGCCGCAAGAGTTGCGAGCACGTTGTGGAAGTCATTGCGAAGAAATATCCCGATTGCAACATCAAAACCCTGCGCGATTGCAACTTCGACCAGTTGGAGAGCGTGAAGGCCCAACTCAACGAAGAAGACTTCAAGCGCGCCCGCTACGTGCTCGGAGAGAAAGAGCGCGTGCTCGCCGTGTGCGATGCTTTGGAGCGCGACGATTATGCCACCGTGGGGCAGAAGATGTTCGAGACCCACGAGGGATTGAGCAAAGACTACGATGTGTCGTGCGAAGAACTCGACTATCTCAACGACATCGCCAAGGAATGTGGCATTGCCGGCAGCCGCATCATGGGTGGCGGCTTTGGCGGTTGCACCATCAATTTGGTGGAAGATGCCCTCTACGACACGTTCATTCAAACCGCACGCGAGAAATTCGCACAGAAATATGGCCATGCCCCCGAAGTCATCCCCATCGTCATTGGGCAGGGCTCGCACAAGGTGTGTTAACCTTAGCATGCGAGGGTGCGCGAATGGCGCATCGGCAAATTGCTATCGCTCATCACCCTGAAGCAATCTATCACAAGGTGGAGCAGCACAATTCGTGCTGCTCCACCTTTTTATCTCCTAACGCAGCCTTGCGCGTTCGTCAACCGCAAGAAAAGATTGCCGGAAGAGAGTGTAAAATAAACCGTGTAAAACTAATCTTATTGTAGCCTTGCCAACTGGGTCAGGTATCACAACAATTAGCAATAAAATTTGGAGAACGTTTTGAAATCATGTAACTTTGCCTCGGAAGAAAGGTTCCTCATCTGACCGGCACGATTAAAAATCGTGTTATCCAAATGAGGTAAAATATAAAGGATTAGAGCCTTGACACAGTTGAAATTATACAACTGACAAAGTCAGCAGCGGGTGGCCATTGAAGCTCACCCGCCGCAATGGGTATTGAGGTTTCGACCTTAAATGTCGTCTAAATTCACTTGTTGCTCTGTAGCTTTGCGTTTCTTTTCTTTCTTGCCTTCTTGCGGTTTGGCTACCTCTTTGTTGGCCTTTTCGTGGCCATCTTTCGGTTCTCTGTTGGTTGCCTCGCTCACTTCGGTTACATTGCTGTTCACTGGATTTCCATCTTCGTCGAGCATCACCTCCTCTTCCATAACGGTGCTATCGGCAGCCGTGGTGTCACGCTTTGCCGCCTGATAGTAGCTGGGGCAAAGGTACATATCGCTCGTGATGTCTGAGTCGTGGGGTTTATCAAATTTGCCATGATACTGCTTGAAAGCCGGATCTTTGAACAGTGCCTGCAAGAAATAACCGCAGATGGGCAATGCCGTGCGTGCACCCTGTCCGAGGGCACCTGTGCGGAAGTGGATGCTGCGATATTCGCCGCCGACCCATGCGCCGACAACCAACTTGGGACTCACGCCCATGAACCATGCATCAGAGTGGTTGTTGCTCGTTCCGGTCTTTCCGCCAAACTCGGTGTCGCGGTAGTTACCTACGTAACCCCACAGCGATTGCGAGGTTCCACCTGGCTCTTTCAATCCTCCTTGTAACATTTGCTGCATGAGGAAGGCACTCTTGTAGGGGATGACCGTTTCGCTCTTCGTGGGGCCGACATACACCTCATTGCCGTCTTTGTCGACGATGCGCGTCACGAGCACGGGATCGTGGTGGCGGCCGTTGTCGGCAATGACACAATAGGCATTCACCATCTCTAACAGGCTGACGTCGCTTGAGCCCAAGGCCAATGAGGGGGCATCGTCAAGTGGGCTGGTGATGCCCATGCGCTTGGCCGTCTCAATGATTCTCGGGATACCCATTTCTTGTCCCAACCGCACAGCAATGGAGTTGATACTTCGGGCGAAAGCCCCTTTTAACGGGATGGAGTCGCCGCTGAATGAGCCGTTGGCGTTGCCCGGTGTCCAGGTAACTTCTTTGTTCTTCTTCTTGTCGAATACTTGCATTGAAATATACTCGTCACGGCGCTTGTCGCAGGGAGTGAGCCCCTGGTTCATGGCTTCTGTGTAGACGAAGAGTTTAAAGGTTGAACCCGGCTGGCGCATGGCCGTGACCTTATCGTATTTCCACGATGCAAAATCAATGTCGCCTACCCATGCTTTTACGGCACCAGTCTGAGGCTCCATAGCAAGGAATGCACAGTGCATGAAGGTGGTCATATATTTGATGGAGTCTTCCGAAGTCATCTCCTTCACTATGGTTCCCTTGTCATAATCGAAGAGCTTTACAGGATGCTTCCACTCTTTGTAATAGTAGTTGACCGAGTCGATGTTGTTGGGATATTTGGCGAGTAACGCTTTGTAGAATGGCTGTCGCTCGGCAATTTGCTGAATGAAGTTGGGAATGACCTTATGATTTTCGTCTTGCCACGGCTCTTGTCGTAGCCAGTTGGTGGATTGATTACGGTAGATGCTCCAGTGGTTGTTGAAATTCTGCTGCACCTGTTTCATCTGTTTGCGCGCCGCCTCTTCAGCATATTTCTGCATGCGCGTGTCAATGGTGGTATAGATTTTCAATCCGCTTGAATACAAATCGTAGCCGTTGTCCTGACACCAATCCTTGAGATAGTTAGCCACGGCCTCGCGGAAATATTTTGCTTGCCCATCATAGTTCTCTTCGACCTTGAAATCAAGCTTGATGGGAATATTCTTCAGCGAGTCGCACACCTGACGCGAGATGTCGCCATGATGGTAAAGGTTGTCTAAAACAACATTGCGGCGTGCCAGCGAGTTCTTGGGATTATTCCTGGGATTGTAATAGGATGTGGCCTTCAGCATGCCCACTAACACGGCAGCCTGCTCGGCAGTCAAGTCGCGTGGCGTGGTGTTGAAATAGGTCTTGGCTGCCGTTTTGATGCCAAACGAATTGTTACCAAAATCCACCGTGTTGGCATACATTGTGATAATTTCTTTCTTCGAATAAACGGTTTCCAATTTGGTAGCAATAATCCATTCTTTGCTCTTCACAATCAAGATTTTCAACCCAGGAATCTTACCCAAGAGTCCGGTTGAATATTGTGAGCGCACGCGAAACATATTTTTGGCTAACTGCTGCGTGATGGTTGATGCACCACGTCCACCGCGATGTACTACAGCATCTTTCATGGCGGCAAACAAGCCGATAGGATCGATGCCGAAATGCTTGTAAAAGCGTTCGTCCTCAGTGTCAATGAGTTCTTTGAAGAAGATGGGATTTACTTCTTCATATTTCACCGGCGTTCTGTTTTCATTAAAGAATTTACCAATCAACTTGCCGTCGGCACTGTAGATTTCTGAAGCCTCGCTGGTCTGTGGATCCATGATACCCGAGAAGTAACCAGGCGATTTTCCGAAGAGCCAGAGGAAATTCATGTCGACCATTCCTAAATAAACGATAAACGAGATGAGGAATGAGCAAAAACCAATGAGTGCTTTCGTGTACCAAGCTTTGCCTTGATAGAGTGATTTATACCACGGCCAAAAACGGCGCAATTTCTTAATACACCATCTGAAAAACTGTTTTATCTTATCCATACGCCAATCTTTTCTTTTTGTTTATGCAAAAATAACGAATTTCTTGCTGCTTAGCTATTCTCGTCAATATATTTTAAAATTTCTTGTATGTTATCGGGGTGAAACCACTTGATATGCTCATCTTTCTTAAACCAGGTGAGTTGTTTACGCATATATTCACGCGTGTGGGACTGTATCTGTCGAATCGCTTCTTCGCGTGTGATAAGCCCATCGAGATAAAGAAAAGATTCCTTGTACCCAACGGTATTGAGGGCATTTTCGTCACGATGCGCGTAAACAGCGAGTGCCTCGTCGAAAAGTCCGTTTTGAACCATGTCCAAAACACGCTGATTAATGCGAGTGTACATCTCTTCACGGTCACGATTTAATCCAATCTTGAGGATGTTGAAAGGGCGTGCTTTCTTCGTTTGATTGCGGAAAGAGGTAAATGTACGACCGGTCATATAACAGATTTCTAAGGCATGCACGACACGCCTTGGATTTTTCTTGTCCACAAGTTCATAATACTCGGGATCTAATTGCTGGAGTTCTTTTGTCAGTTCTGCTAAGCCTTGATGGGCTAATTTTTGTCGCAACAATTCACGGGTTTCTGCGTCAATGGTAGGAATATCATCAATACCTTTACACAATGCGTCAATATAAAGCATGCTACCCCCCGAAGCAAGCAGCATTTTTCCGCCATTTTCAAAATAAGTTTGCGCAACACGCAACGCTTCGATCTCGAATTGGGCTGCACTATAGTAATCGGTAATGGTCTGCGCTCCCACAAAATAATGTCTCACCATTCGCTGTTCTATCGCTGTAGGGGCAGCTGTACCAATGGGAATCTCTCGATAGAGCTGGCGTGAATCAACATTCATTATCGGAGAGTTCAGATGCTGGGCAATTTGAATACTTACTGCTGTTTTGCCTACACCAGTAGGGCCTACAAGAACAATCAGTGTAGACATTAACGTATAATTCCGCGCTTTGAATGCTCTACAAAATCTATGATGTATTGAATTTCGGGCGTTACTTCCAAGTTGTTTTTAATGGCTTCAATCCCTTCTTTCAAAACACCTTTTGAATAGAGTAAGCGATAGGCTTCATGAATGTGCTCAATGGTTTCGTTGCTAAAACCTCGTCGACGTAGCCCCACCAAATTGATTCCACAATAGCGTGTCGGTTCTTTCCCTGCAATAATATAAGGTGGAATGTCCTGGCTAAATCGGCATCCACCTTGCACCATGACGTAGCCTCCTATCTTACAGAATTGGTGGGTGAGCACAGCGGCGCTAATAATGGCATTGTCTTCAATGGTAACTTCGCCGGCAAATTTGGTGGAATTGCCGACGATGCAATTATTACCTACAACACAATCATGTGCAATGTGCATGTTTTCCATCAGCAAACAGTTGCTTCCAACTATCGTTTTTCCTTTAGATGCCGTTCCGCGCGATATGGTAACATTCTCTCGGATGCTGTTGTTATTTCCAATTTCACAAGTTGAAGCTTCACCCTTAAATTTCAAATCTTGTGGCTTCGTCGAAATGCTTGCACCGGGAAAAATTTCGTTGTTGTCACCAATGCGCGCTCCAACATGAATCGTCACACTGTTTTGAAAGTTATTATTGTTGCCAATAACCGTATTCTTATCAATATAGCAGAAGGGACCTATGATGTTGTTATCGCCTAATTGTGCTTCTGGATGAACGAAAGCTAAGGGACTGATTTGATTCATATTCTTTATGCCTTATTTGTTTTTTGCAATCTGTGCGGTGAATGTGGCTTCCGAAACAACCTGATCGCCCACGAATACATAGCCTTTCATCGAACTGATGCCGTGACGTACAGGTCCCAATAATTCTACTTTAAATAGCAGCGTATCGCCAGGAACGACCTTTTGTCGGAACTTCACATCATCTATTTTCAAGAAATAGGTGGAATACTTTTCGGGCTCTTCTAATTGGCTCAACACCAACAAACCACCGCACTGCGCCATTGCTTCGATTTGCAAAACACCTGGCATTACAGGCTCTGTTGGGAAATGTCCCTGAAAGAAAGGTTCGTTGGCTGTTACGTTTTTAATGCCGACAATGCTGGTTGGCCCCATTGCAGTGACTTTATCAACCAACTGCATAGGATAACGATGCGGAAGCAAATCCCTAATCCGTTTATTATCCAAAATAGGAGGATCGTTGGGATTATAATTAGGCGCTTGTACCTCGTGTTTGCGAATTTCCTTTCGCATGAGGCGTGCAAATTTGTTGTTGATGGTGTGCCCGGGACGAGTAGCAACAATCCTTCCTTTGATAGGACGACCGATTAAAGCCATGTCACCGATAATATCTAACAATTTATGCCGCGTACATTCGTTTTCCCACATGAGGGGTTTATGCTGAATATAACCGATTTTCTTTGCATCAATATGAGGCACTTTGAGGATGTCTGCTAATTGATTTAAATTCTCCTGACTCACTTCTTTCTCGTAGATAACAATCGCGTTGTCTAAATCGCCGCCCTTAATGAGATTGGCTTCCAACAGGGGCATGATGTCTCTGACAAAGACAAAGGTACGCGCTGCCGCAATCTCGGTGTCAAAAGTCGACATGTCTTCAAGTGTGGCGAATTGGCTATTGATGAATTTAGAATTGAACGAGCACATGGCCGTCAAGCTAAATTGGTCGTCGGGAAGTATGGTGATAACAGACCCCGTATTTTCATCTTTCACCTCAATCTTATGGCGAATGACATAATAATCTTTCGATGCGTTCTGCTCTTGAATACCCACCTTCTTAATATGGTCGATAAACATGGCCGCTGAACCGTCGAGAATAGGGAATTCGGGGCCATTAACTTGTATCAGACAGTTATCAATGCCCGATGCATAAAGCGCTGCCATTCCATGCTCAATCGTCGAAACCTTAACATCGCCTTTACCTAAAACAGTTCCACGTTGTGTGTCAATCACATTTTCGGCGATGGCATCAATCGTGGGCTGCCCTTCTAAATCTATACGCTGAATTTTATATCCTGTGTTCTCTGGGGCAGGATTGAAAGTAACCGTTAGACTCAATCCTGTGTGCAATCCTTTCCCAAAGAGAGAAAAACTACCTTTGAGTGTTGTTTGCTTTTTAGCTTCCATATTTTATTTTCTATTTTCTTTTAATTGTGCAACTTCCTTTTTCAATGCGTTGAGTTCTTGATAGATTTCAGGGAGTCGCTGAAATATTGCCTGTGATTTGAAGTAGGGGCGGCGCTCCATAGGAGGCGTACCGATTAGAACTTGATCAGACTTGATGCTGCCGGGTACACCACTCTGTGCACCAAGAAACACTTTGTCGCCTATTTCTATGTGTCCCGCAACACCCACTTGGCCGCCAAACATGCACCATTGACCCACTTTCGTGCTGCCGGCAATGCCCACCTGCGCAGACATCACCGTGTTGGAACCCACTTCTACGTTATGGCCGATTTGCACGAGGTTGTCCAATTTCACCCCTTGATGTATCTTAGTACTGCCCATGGTCGAGCGGTCAACACAAGTGTTTGCACCCACTTCCACGTCGTCTTCAAGCTCTACAATGCCTATTTGTGGTATCTTGTCGTAACCATCGGCCCCATTGGGAGCAAATCCAAAACCATCGGCTCCGATGACTGCTCCTGCGTGAAGGGTTACGCAGTTTCCTAACCGGCAGCCTGCATAGATGGTCGCATTGGGGTAGATGGTGCAGGCATTACCGAGTGCAACGTTGTCGCCAACCGTTGCATTTGGATAAATCTGGCATTCATCACCAACGATTGTGTTCTCACCAATAAAAGCGAAAGGGCCTATATAAACGTCTTTCCCAATTTTTGCCGAAGGCGCAACAAACGCCAATTCGCTAACACCTTGCTTTTTGGGGTGGGTAGCAGCATCATATAATTGCAACAGTTTTGCCACGCAATCGCGCGCATTTTTCACCCTAATCAATACGGCTTTAACGGGCTTTTCAATAGCAATTGTTTCATCGACAAGAATGATTGTCGATTGCGTTTCGTATATGTAGTGTGTGTATTTTGGGCTGGCTAAAAAAGATATAGCGCCAGGAACACCTTCCTCTATTTTTGCAAATGTATTAACCTTAGCATTTTCATCGCCCTCAATCTTACCTTGAATAAACTGGGCAATTTGTTTCGCTGTAAACTCCATCATATAATTTATTAAATGTAAGAATGCGGCTGCAAATATAGTAAAATAAATTTAGAATGGGTGCATCTGCTCTAATATTTTCTGTCATGATGCCTTGTAAAGGACACAAAAAACGTGTTCCCAACTTTGGGAACGACTGTTTTTCTCATTTTTGTGGCTTCCCAATGTTGGGAACAACCATTTTTGATGTTTTTGCGTGTTCCCAACATTGGGAACAGCTGTTTTTTTCATTTTTGGGCGTTCCCGACATCGGGAACGATGATTTTTGTCATTTTCAGCTGTTCCCGAGGTCGGGAACAACGTTTTTAACCCATTTTGTTCGTTCCCGAGGTCGGGAACGTCTGTTTTAGATTCGATATGGCGTGCGCAGGACACATTGAAGAGCACTTTAATCGGCATGGATGCAACAAATTCTCAGAACTTTGCGAGTCTGGTAATTGATGCATGCATATTGACTTGTGCGCAGTCCTACAATCCAAACCAACGTCCCGGCGCTGTCCTCTATGACTAATTGTTGTTGCTTTTTATTGAGCGAGAACTTTTTCTCGGTTAAAAAATCGCTGAGCAATTTGCTCCCTTGCATCCCAAATGGGGTAAAGCGGTCTCCTTGGCGTGGATAACGAATTTTTAGAGGAAACCTCACTTTGTCAGCATCGAGAGTGGCCTCATTAGCCGCACGACTGGGTTGAAATGTTGGTGAGATTGGCTGTTGGGTGAATGTGAACTTCAAGTTTGCGTTCCAAATATAATTTCCTTCCTCGGGGATTACCAGAGATTGTTGCAAATCAGCAACACAACGTTTCTCAATCATTAAATAAGAGCGATTGATGCTGCAACATGCGTTTTCGAAAGCCATCGTTTGCCGGTTGGAGCATGCAGATGCGAGGAGATTTGCGCAATGGTTTCAGAGGAGAAATTGAAATTGCGCAGCAGATAGAAGAGGGTGTACTCTTGGGCTGTGAGATGTTGTAATTGCTCGAGGTCGAGTAGGGTAGCATCATCGGTCTTTTCTTTTGTCACTGCTTCAATGTTTTGCAGAATAGCTTGATGGA
Source organism: Segatella oulorum JCM 14966 (assembly GCF_000613785.1). Classification (GTDB taxonomy): domain Bacteria; phylum Bacteroidota; class Bacteroidia; order Bacteroidales; family Bacteroidaceae; genus Prevotella; species Prevotella oulorum. Next base: position 22,349 of record NZ_BAJQ01000035.1, read on the forward strand.
ACAGTTCTGAAACCTGCGACAATCGCTTGCTCGTAGCCATGATGTTTTGGCTTGCCGACGAATTAATTTCCTGTAGTAACGGAATGATGTTTAAGCGAATCCGATTGCGCACCACGTCATCTATGAGATTACTTTGGTCTAAAACGTAGGCTTGTCGCTTTGCCCTTAGATAATCGTAGATTTCATTCTGTGTCAGGCATAAAAGCGGACGGATGATGCGTCCCTTCTTGGCTTGTATGCCCAGCAATCCATCTATTCCTGTGCCACGAATGAGATTCATCAAAATTGTTTCTACACTATCATCTTGATGATGCCCCACTAAAATGCCTTCTGCGGCTACATCTTCACGCAAGTTTTCAAAATATTGATAGCGCAATTCCCGCGCTGCCATTTCAATGCTCACATGGTGGAGCTGCGAATAAGTCTGGGTGTCAAAATGAATGCGGTGGAAAGGAATATTGAATTGAGCACAAAGCGTTTCACAAAATCGTTCATCATTGTACGCTTCTTCTCCTCGTAATTGAAAATTACAATGAGCAGCAACGATGCAATAGCCTAATTCGCGCATCATACATAACAGTGCAACACTGTCGCTTCCGCCACTCAATGCAACGATATAGAGCCTATCGCGTTGCAGTAGTTGTCGGCTTTCAATAAAGTCTTTTACGCGCAGAAGATAGCTATTCCACATACAACACGAGCCCCTTTAGATACTCACCCTCAGGATGGTAGATGTTGATGGGATGGTCTGCCGGCTGATGCAACTGATGAAGTATCCTGACCTTTCGGCCAGCCTGTGCAGCAGCCGTGAAAACAGCATTGCGGAATTGCTCTTTCGTTACGACCTGCGAACAGCTGAATGTGAAAAGAATTCCGCCGCTTTTTATCTGCTGAAAGCCTTTCACATTCAAGCGAGTATAGCCCTTTAGCGCGTTTCTCAATGTGGATCGATGCTTGGCAAAGGCCGGCGGGTCGAGCACAATCAAATCGTATTTGCCATCATGCGTATCTAAATATTTGAATGCATCTTCACAAAAAGCCTCATGGCGTGTGTCCTGCGGAAAGTTCAATGCAATATTCTGATTAGTAAGTTCAACAGCTTTAGCACTGCTATCAACAGAATGTACCAATTTTGCTTGCCCACGCATGGCATAGACAGAAAAGCCTCCTGTATAGCAAAACATGTTCAAAACACTCCGCCCTTTGGCGTAGTGCTCTAATAAACTCCTGTTTTCTCGCTGGTCGATAAAAAAGCCGGTCTTCTGCCCTTTTAGCCAATCGACATGGAACTTAAGGCCATTTTCGATGGCAACATCCTCTTCGGTAGAACCATAGATAAACCCGTTTTCCTGTCCTAACTCGGCTTTATAGGGGAGGGTTGTTTCGCTTTTGTAATAGACCTGATCGATTCTATCGCCCATAATCTTAATGAGCGCTTTACAGATGTCAAACCGATTGTTGTGCATGCCTACACTGTGCGCTTGCATGACAGCTGTTTTTCCATAACAATCGATAATCAGCCCCGACAGATTGTCGCCTTCACCATGAACGAGCCTATAAGTGTTGTTTTGTGGATTGTCGGCCATACCAATGCCTCTTCGCATGGCTAAGGCGCTGCCTAAACGCGCTTCCCAGAATGTCTCATCAACATGAATGTCTTGGAAAGAGAGCACTCGCACTGCAATAGAACCAATCTGATAATGGCCAATAGCGATGAAATCGCCCATAAATGTAACTACGCGCACAATTTCGCCTTCTGAAATATCTTCGTCAAGATGGTGAATGGCACCCGAGAAAATCCATGGATGAAACCGTTTGAGCGATTCCTCTTTTCCTTTTTTTAGATGGACTGTCTTATACATGTATCTGTGCTTCTGTTTTTATCCTTTCTTATTGTTGTCTATTTAGTGATGCTCTCTGAATTGTCAATGAGCTGATAGGCTTTCGTTCGGGTGAGTCTAACGATTTCTTCATATAGATTGATGCACGTCCATGCATCTGTGGCAGCATATTGTTTTTGCTTTTCGTTGAGCACATCGGCTTCCCAATTAGTAAGACGTTGCCGCTTACTTATCTTCTGATGGAACAGGTTAGCATAAATCTTTTGTAAACTTAAATCTTTAATGCCAAGTGTGCCAACAAGATTTTGCAAGTCAATAAAATAACCAGGTGTGAACTTTTCTCGCTTGCTGAGCGATAATAGGTCGTCGTGCCAAGAGAGTCCTACCTTAGGTATCTGTTTGTCTTCTAACAGGCGGATAACGGACTTAGGTAAACCTATATCTGACAATCGAAACAAAAAGCATGTATCGTGTGTAGCAACCTGCAATAGTGCAACTTTATGTTGCTGTCCTTTTTTAAAGGTAGGACGTGTCTCCGTATCTACGCCTAAAATGTCACAAGAGAGCAAATAGTCTACGGCTTTGTCCGCATCGCTTTCGTTTATGATGGTAATAATCCTGCCAGGAAAGAGGACTTGTGGCAATTCTGTAATTGCTTTCTTGTCAAATCGACTGTATATCGTTTTCTTCATTTTGCCTTATTTGCTGCGCTGCAAAATTAGAAAAAAGTTGTGAAAAGAACACCCCATATCGGATTTTTACGCTAATTTTGCAAGAAATTTGAAGGTAACGAGTAGGTATGGGAAAGAAAAAATCTAACTGCAAATCCAATACGCTGGGTAAGGTGGTTGGCTTTCAAGATATTTTAAACAGTGAGAAAACAGACTTTCTTCTTGGGTTAATCCTTTTTTTCATTGCAGGTTATTTACTCATAGCAATGGTTTCATTCCTTTTTACAGGGCAAGCCGACCAAAGCATATTAGAGAGTCTGCGTGCGGGAGAATGGTTGAATTCAAACCGAATGTTTACAAATATATGCGGTTCCATCGGTGCTATCTTGTCGTATGAGCTTATCACATTAACTTTTGGTATCTCAGCATTCCTCATACCTGTGTTCGTTGTTTTAGCAGGACTAAAGCTGATGAGAATTTATCAGCCCAACCTTTGGAAATGGTTCTTCTACCTAATGATTGTCATGGAATGGTGCTCCATTTCGTTTGCCAAATTTCTAACCCCATTGTGTGGCAATTTATCATTCAATCCTGGTGGGGCACATGGATTATATTGCATGCAAACCATTGAAAATGTTGTTGGAGCACCAGGTCTAATTATTCTCTTGGCCTTCACGGCATTGACATTTCTCACTTATCTAAGTGCTAAGACGATTACCTATGTACGATATGTCATGAATCCTGTTAAGTATGTTACTTCACGCGTGAAACTGACGGTTACGAATCATTTAAATGATGACGAAGCTGAAAATGATGCCCCATTGCAGCATGCAGATGACGAAGAAGACGTTGCAGAAGACGAGATAGTGCAAATGGGCAATGGACTGCCAGAGGATTTACCTGCCCCGGTTGTGGATCTAACTAATTTTGATGCACCACCGGTTTCATCTCTTAAGGAAGACGTAATGACACCGATCCGTGTGCAAAATTCCGATGAAATCGACGGAAAAATGACTTCGGCTGAAGGCAAACTAACGGTGGAAGTGGCTAAGGACGAAGAAAAGGCTGATGGGAAAGTGGTGAATATTGACGAAATACTCCGCACACCAATAAACCCCCTTGAGCCATTTACCCAATATAAGAAGCCAACCCTTGATTTATTGAAGAAGTATGATAATGGCGATAAGCCCACCGTTGATATGGATGAAATCAAGGCCAATAATGCCCGGATTGTCGAAGTGCTCAATAGTTTTGGAGTGTCAATACGCGAGATTAAAGCTACTGTCGGTCCTACTATCACACTATACGAAATAACTCCGGCAGAGGGCGTTCGCATCTCAAAAATCCGTAATTTAGAGGATGATATAGCCTCAGTCTCTCGGCATTGGGCATCCGCATTATAGCTCCTATTCCAGGGAAAGGGACGATTGGTATTGAGGTGCCCAACAAGAAACCACAAATTGTGTCGATGGAGAGTATCTTGAATTCGAAGAAGTTCAAGGAAACAAAGATGGAGTTACCCTTAGCTTTAGGTAAAACCATCACCAATGAAGTGTTTATGGTAGACTTGGCCAAGATACCTCATCTCTTGGTTGCTGGTGCTACAGGGCAAGGAAAATCAGTAGGATTAAATGCTATCATCACCTCCTTGCTCTATAAGAAGCATCCCAATGAGCTTAAGTTTGTATTGGTCGACCCCAAGAAAGTCGAGTTCAGTATCTATCACAAAATATCAGACCATTTCATGGCTTGCCTGCCCGAGAACGACGAAGAGCCTATCATTACCGATGTAACCAAGGTGGTGCGCACATTAAATAGTCTGTGTGCCTTGATGGATCATCGTTATGACTTGCTCAAAAATGCAGGTGCAAAGAATCTCAGGGAATATAACGAAAAATTTATAAACCATCGGCTTGATATTACCAAAGGGCATGACTATATGCCTTATATTGTGGTTATTATCGATGAATTCGGCGATTTAATCATGACTGCTGGCAAAGAAATCGAGCTGCCCATCGCGCGCATTGCACAGTTGGCGCGTGCCGTAGGTATTCACATGGTTATTGCCACACAGCGGCCAACGACAAAAATCATAACGGGAAATATCAAGGCCAACTTCCCGGGTAGAATGGCATTCAGAGTAAGTTCGCAAATCGATTCACGCACCATTCTCGATCGCTCGGGGGCAAATCAGTTGGTAGGACGAGGTGACCTGCTCTTCCTGAATGGCAACGAGCCCGTGCGTGTGCAGTGTGCTTTTGTCGACACGCCTGAGATTGAGCGTATCAATGATTATATTGAAAACGAGCCTGGACCAGTAAAGCCTTTGGAGCTTCCTGAACCCGTTGAAGATACCGGCGGTAGCGGCATGGGCAATGCTACGGCCGATGTGGGCAGTTTAGACCCATTTTTTGAAGAGGCTGCCCATGCAGTTGTGCTCTCGCAACAAGGCTCAACAAGCATGATACAGCGCCGTTTTTCGATTGGTTATAATCGCGCCGGGAGATTAATGGATCAGCTTGAGCAAGTAGGTGTTGTGGGCGCTGCGCAGGGAAGTAAACCGCGTGAGGTGCTCATTCAGGACGAAAATCAACTCAACAGCTTGCTTTTAAAATTGCGAAGCTAGGCGTAATGGACATTTGGTAGACTGAAAACCTCTCGGGGTTTAGTAATGGACACTTGGTAGGCGGGCTATTCCAGCCTACTTTTTTGTATTTATGAATCCATCTATAAACTTCTTTTTATTAGCTTCATTGAACGTCTTACAGTTTTCAGTCTTCTGTGTGTATAGGTTGTCTTGCCAGAGATTAGAAGAGTTCATTCATCCAGGAACCCTTTCCATTTGTCATACCATTTATCAAAAGCTGTTATAAACTCTTCTTTTCCCAAAGAGAACATCCTTCTCATTAATACCAATAGTTCAACACTTGCAGGCAAATGTAGGTTGCTAGTAAGGTAGGATTTGACATTCATTAGAAATGCGAAAAGTTTGGCGTAAT
>NZ_BAJQ01000034.1 GCF_000613785.1 Segatella oulorum JCM 14966
CATTCGAAAAGTTAGCAATGGAAGGGTTTCATTTCTTTTCTATCTTCAGCCACGTAGCATCAAGGAACTTAAATATTTACTGGAGTCAGAAGAATTCGATTATCCAGTATGTATTGATATCAAAGGAAGGTTTGCGAAATTGAATAATTTAAATGGAGATTATGTATGTTTGCTAGATAAAGATAATAGGATTGTATTAGAAGGACATCCTTTGCAATCTGCAAGGATAAAAAAGAAATATTTCGATAAAATATCTCAATATAAATAGTATAATAATTAGGATGAGAACTTCTATGCTCAAATCAATAAAGACTAAATTTTATAGGGTTGGGGGTATAGTATTGGGAATTGCATTAACATATATTATAGGTTCCGTTTTTCTTTTTTCTTTTTTCAAAGTTAATAGCATGTCAATGTATCCTACACTAGAACCTGGTGATATGATTGTTGTCTGGAAGCCTGTTTTAGGCGCTAGAATCTATAATTTCTTAGTAAAAAATCCTTCTAAGCCCTTGCATGTTATTCGCGTGCCAGGTAAACGCGATATAGAAAGAAATGACATCGTCGTATTTAACTTTCCATATGAAATTTGGAATAAATGGGAAAAGATAAAAATGAATTCAACAATGTATTATGTAAAAAGATGTATTGCTTTACCTGGTGATAGTATATATATTGATAAAGGCATATATAAGATAAAAGGTTTGAAAAAGAACTTGGGAAATATTGTAATGCAACGACATCTTGCAGATCTCAACATTTCACACGATTCAAAGGATTTCCTTTATAAGACACTTCCGTATGACACAACATTTAGATGGACTATAATGCAATTCGGTCCTTTATATATACCCAAGAAAGGTCATTCAATACCTCTCAACAGAAAGAACTTTATTCTATATAGGAACATTATTGAATGGGAAACTCAAATGCATATTAGTTGCAGCAAAGAAAAAATAATGTTAAATAAGATCTTTGTAGATAGATATAAATTTCAGCATGATTATTATTTTATGGCAGGAGATAATGTGTCCTCTTCTATTGACTCACGCCACTGGGGGCTTGTTCCTAAAGAGTTTATTGTAGGGAAAGTTTGTTTGATTTTAAATTCGGTAGGAAATGATGGGATTAAATGGAATAGAGTACTTCATTCTATTTAGTTATGAACTGAAGTACGAACTGATATTCGCTCTTTCTCTTTTCGCTACAACACAGAAGCGCATGCCGGAGGAGAAGATTAACGGTATGACCGTACGGCTTCTCAAGGAAGAACGGTGCAAGAAAACGGAAGTGTACAATAGGGAAGGCGACGGCTGTGCCCCATCCTACAATGCCCCCTTCGCGACTGAAGCAGAGGACGGGGTTGCTGGGGAATTCACCGACGGCGAGGGCAGGTTGCACAAAGAGGTGCTGAAAATCAAGGTGACCTGTGCCAACGCCGAAGTCTTCCACCCTGTGGATGTTGACATCATCCACGATAGATGCAAGGTCATCGGCACCTCGTTGGTTGCATCAAGCCTTTCAGAACCAGCTACAAGGGCACACGGCATCTTTGCCTGTTCGAGATGAAGAAAAGAGGAGGGAAGCTCGTAAGGGACACCAAGTTCTATATGTCCAACCGCCTGGACAAAGACCTTGACCGTATTGTGGGAAGCTTTGTAGAACATGCAGGGAGCAAAGAACTCCTGGCGAGGCATGAGTGGAATACCCTTAATACGACGTTTACAATGTATCATCAGCAGAGAGGGATGCTTGAAAACAACGCCCACACATGCGCTGACCACACCGTCAGTGCCTTTCAGCTCCATGTAAGACCGATAGACCACGGCAAAGCGAAGACCAGGACGGAGTTCGGAGCGAAAGTCGGTGCAAGCGAATATGAGGCATACACCTTCGTCGACCATTACACCTGGGACGCCTATAAAGAACGTGCCGACATGAAACTGCAGATAGAGCTTTACAAGGAAAGGTTCGGCTTTCTTCCCGCCACTCTCCTGGCCAACAAGATCTACATGAACAAGGCCAATAGGGATTTATTGAAGGACATGGAAATAAGAACTTATAGCAAACCGCTTGGCAGGCCGCCCAAACAAGACCTCACGCCTGAATATTACAGGAACATGGCCAAGGCCATAGGGGGCAGGAACGAGGTCGAATGCTCCTTCGGCACCGACAAGAGGATCTACTGGGTGGACAACATAAGAGCCAAACTCTTGGACACGGCAAGATTCAGGATGAGGATGTGCTACTTTGTCAAGAACGTGATGAAACTCTTTAGGAAACTTTGTCTTGCGCCTTTCCAAAAGATCACTTTTTGGCTTTATCTTGTCTATTTGGATATATGTTTAACAACAAATCTGGCGGTAATAAGAATTGCCTAATTGTTTTTCCAGCAAACACTAATTATATGACATGAAAAAATCATTATATATAATCTTAATATTTATTCTCGCCGCATGTACAACAGAGACATTAAACGAGAATCAGCTAGAATTAGCTCTGGAATTTGCAGAAGATAATCGCGGAGAGTTGGAAAGTGTCCTTCTTCATTATCGTAATGATCCTGAAAAATTAAAGGCAGCAAAATTCTTGATTTCTAATATGCCTCATTGGTATAGCTATGAGGGATGGCAATTGGATTCTATCAAACCTGTTTTATCTTACATTGCACACACTGCCAATGTTCATGAAATGACACAGAGACAAAAAAACAGATGGAAGGATTTTACATTCCACTCATTACATAAAGTGTATGATTCTAAGAAAATCACAGCACAATATCTTATTAATAATATTGATAAGGCTTTTATCTCTTGGAAAAAACGTCCATGGAATAAGAAACTAAGTTTTGATGATTTTTGTGAACTGTTATTACCTTATCGTATTGGTGATGAACCTTTAACAGACTGGAGACCTCTATATGAATCGTATTATGCCCATTTGTTAGATTCTCTTTATCATGGAAGTGATGTTGTAGAGGCTTGTAATATAGTTAATGAAGAGCTACAAAAACAAGGCTGTAAATTTTATTCGGAATTATCTTTACCACATATGGATGCTATTTTCTTATATAATAACCGAGTTGGATATTGTAGGGAAAATTGCGATTTAGGATTATACGCTATGCGGTCATGTGGTATCCCTGTCGCCGCAGAGCATTTCAAATATTCTCCTGATTACCGGGGATCACATCAATGGCTTACACTTAGAGATACCACAGGCATATTCCTACAATTTGGTTATGATGGCCTAACCCCAAAAAGAGATACTATACAAACAGACGGGCGTAAAAAAGGAAAAATATATAGATTTTGCTATGGCTTGCAAAACGAACAAAGAGACAAATTTTCAGATGTAGATCGGATACCTAATGAATTGCAGAATTTTTATTTAAAAGATGTTACAGCGAACTACTTTGGTACTGATTCTGTAAAAGTACCAATACAGAAAAGATATTCAAGCATATACTTAGGTGTATTTACTCCTGAAGGATGGAAAGCTGTAGATATAGGCTCTGGTAAAAAGGACTCTGCTGTATTTAGAAATATCGAACCAAATATAATTTACCAACCATTGATATTTACTGATAATAATAGGTGTGAACCTGCAGGTTATCCTTTTATCTATTATTCATCAGGGAAAGGATATTCTATGCTAAAAGAAGAAAAGAGAAAGTGGGAAAGAATAACACTTGAACGGAAAATGCCTTTAGTTCCTAGGGTTCGGAAATGGTTATATGAAAATATAATAGGGAGTAGAATAGAAGTTAGCAATTTCGAAGACTTTCGTCAGGCAAGACTGCTATATGAATTTAAGGATACTTTATCTTATTGCAAATATAGAATAATGTTAAGAGGAAATCACAAATTTAAGTATTTAAGATATAAGATATTAGCAAAAAAAACTATAGAGCTTGCTGACATAGATATCTACTCAGATTCACTATGCTCTAAAAAAGTTTCATTAAAATTGATTTCTCCGATTGATCCAATTTATAAACCAGAGAATATCATTGACAATGACATGCTTACAGCCTTTAGATGGAAAAGTGGTTATGATTCTATAGTATATGAATTGCCTCATAATTCATGCATTAAGTGTATTGATTTTTACCCTCGCAATGATGGTAATTTCATTTGGCCGGGAGATGTTTATGAACTATTCTATCAAGATGGAATTAATGGATGGAAAACTTTAGGACGACAAAAGGCAACAGGGAAGAATATATCCTTCTATGCTCCTCAGAATGTTTTGCTGTGGCTAAGAAATCTTACTCATGGAAAAGAGGAGCAGGTTTTTATTTATGAAGATGGTAAGCAATTTTTTGTGCAGGATATTAGGTAGGTTTCATGAACAATCTGTTCACTTGAGTCGGAGTTCAGGTAGGATAGCAACCGGCGTTCTCTTGTGCCTGATGCGTCTCTTCGACTTTATCTAGCCAAGTGTTTCTCTGTACTCGGCAGAGTTCATAGTTCTTGCCGGCATAAACCAGATTGGACCTGACGATCTCCCTGAGCATTGCCTTCTCCAAGGCTTCTCAGCCGTCTTCTTAATTCCAGTCTTCACCACCCTTGTATTTCTTTCATCTATGCATACAACGGGACCCGTGATACTTGCATCAATCGCCTGACGATGATATCTCTGGTTTCAAACTGATGGTTAATTTTCTCCATAATTTCAGTGATTTACAATTCCACTATTCTTAAAGTTGTACAAGCCAACTGGATAGCGTAAACATATTTAACGTGAGTTCGACGAATTATAAGTGTCTATAAATTTAGTGATTAGCGAAATTTGTTGTAACTTTAAAGAACTAATATACAAACAGTTACAAACAAAAATCACTATGATCACCGAGGACAAAGTTACTGAAATATTTTGTATGGCAGATGACTTCTGCAAGTTTTTTGATGCAATGACAGCAAAATATACGCTAAAACCTACAGGAAAAAGGAAATATCATCGAAATTCTACAATGTCAAAGGCAGAAGTTATGCTGATAATGATCCTTTTCCACGATTCTGGTTATCGTTGCTTCAAACATTTCTATCTTGAAAAAGTATGCAAGCAGCTTCGCCATCTGTTTCCAAAAGTTGTTTCTTATAGCCGTATAGTAGAATTGGAAAGGGATGTAGCCGTACCCTTAACCTTGTTTATCAAGAAGGTCCTGCTGGGTAAATGCACGGGTATAAGCTTCGTTGACAGCACACCACTACGTGTCTGCAAAAACCAAAGAATACATATTCATAAGGTTTTCAAAGGCATAGCTCAAAGAGGAAAATGCTCTATGGGTTGGTTCTTCGGCTTCAAGTTGCATTTGATTTGCAATGAGAAAGGAGAACTTCTCAACTTTATGATAACGCCGGGAGATATTGATGACCGTAAGCCTTTGGAGTACAAAGCATTCATAGATTTTATATATGGTAAGCTATTCGGTGATAAAGGCTACATCGGCAAGAACCTTTTTCAAAGGCTTTTCGTTGACGGAATACAGCTTATTACCAAATTGAAGAGTAACATGAAAGGAGCGTTAATGAGCGTTTCAGACAGACTTTTACTCAGAAAAAGAGCCATTATAGAGACGGTGAATGATGAACTTAAGAATATTGCGCAGGTGGAACACTCCAGACATAGATGCTTTGACAATTTCATCGTCAACTTATTAGGGGCAATTGCTGCCTATTGCCTGTTTCCAAAAAAGCCGTGCATCAATGTGCAAAGGACCATTGACACACAGCTTGCATTGTTCTGAATTCGTCGAACTCACGTTATTTAAGGAATTTATCTCTTTTAAATAAGAATACATTTGTTCGGATCATTCTTGATTCGCTCAATTTCAGAGTCTACAAGTGATTGGATCTCTTGCCTCACCTTGCGATAACTGGCTTCTATTGTCTCTCTGAGATTGTCGGAGCCATCTTCGTTTTGGAAATCTGTTATCATTGGAATGGACTGATAGGCTTTCATTTCTGCCGATACCTTAGCACTATCCACCACTATCTCGGCATGAAAAATCTTCTGGTCGATACGTTCGTCAAAGTTATCGGACACGGCACCGACAAACATGCCCTGTGTGAGATTGCTGATTTTGCTTGCAGGGATAAGGCTGTCCATCTGCGTGGAAATTGAAGTAGACTTATCGTTGCGATTGATGGTCATGGATTGGCGTTGCTGCAGAACCTTTCCAAATCGTTCAGAAAGTGTCTTGGCAGTTTCACCAACAACTTGACCGGAGAAAACATTGCCTACCGTATTCTGAATCACTTTGCTCTCCTTATCCCCATAGTCACGGGTAAGCTGTGAGAAGTCCTGGAAGCCCAAGCAAACCGCCACCTTGTTGCTTCGGGCTGTGGCGATAAGATTGTCCAAACCACGGAAATAGATGGTCGGCAGTTCGTCTATAATCACCGAGGATTTGAGTTGTTTCTTCTTGTTGATGAGTTTTACGATACGGCTGTTATACAGTCCGAGTGCAGCCGAATAGATATTCTGTCGGTCGGGATTGTTCCCCACAACAAGGACTTTCGGCTCATTAGGGTTATTGATGTCGAGCGAGAAATCATCGCCCGTCATCACCCAATAGAGAGCCGGGCTTATCATACGTGATAGCGGTATCTTGGCACTGGCTATCTGTCCCTGCAACTGATCCTGTGCTCCGCCCTCCCAAGCGTCCATAAAGGGAGAAAGATAATTGGCTAGTTCATCGTAGGAAGTGAGTATCGGAAATATCTGTGCATAGGGTCTGTTCAGAAACTCTATGGCGTGTGGAAAAGTACAATACTTTCCATTCTCATAGATTTTCAGAAACCAAATGATGGCAGCCAGCAAGATAATCGGTGACTCCACAAAGAAATCTCCCTGTTTTTGTATCCACGAACGGTTCAAGTTGAGCATAATGGTGTAGGCACTTTCGTAAGCGTCCGATATATCCGTCATAAAGGCAGGATTGATGGGATTGCACCGATGCGATTTCCTCGGATCGTCAAAGTTGATTACATAGAACTGTGGCTTTACCTTGTAGGCATCCAAGTGATTAAGCAGGTGATTGTAAGCAATCTCGGAAAGGTCAGGGAACTTGTAATCATAGATATACATGGCAAAGCCTTTCTCTATCTGTTGCTTGATGTAGTTATTCACAATAGCGTATGACTTACCCGAACCCGGTGTGCCGAGTACCATCGAGGCGCGGAAGGGATTGACTACGTTAATCCAGCCATTGTTCCATTTCTTCTTATAGTAAAAACGTGTGGGGAGATTGACGGAATACTCATTCTCCATCAATCGTGTTTCCTGCATGAAACTCTCGTTCTCCGTATTGAACACATCGTCCATCAGGTTGTTTTTGAGTAAACGGCTCATCCATACGCCACCCATCAGCAGGCAGATATAGCCAACAGAAAGCGTAAAGATATAGAGTGAAGCTGCACCCACCTTTCCGATAGGCAATGCCAACAGCCACCAGTTGAGAAAGAAAAAGACAAAGCCTGAGAAAAGCACCGTCCAAATCTTTGGCCACGTGATTTTCTCTTCCTTTACTCCCTTTGTGCCAAGACAGGACAGTGCAAGGAATACCACACAAAAGAGTTTCGTCCAAAGTATGGACGAAAATAAGCCCGCCGTGCGTTGGAAATTCATCAGAATCTTGTCCACTATGGCTATTGTAAAGTGCCATGTATGGAAAGCTTCATAGCAGAACCAATAACAGTTAATCAAGAGGAATATCACTGATATACCCCGCATAAAGTCCATAACTTTTCCCAATGCCCTTAAATCATCTTCTTGTGCCATAATCGTATTGTTTTAAAGCCTCCCCCGTCCCCTCCAAAAGAAGGGAGGAAGAAATGCCCGGTTTATTGAATGAATTTATATCAATGTTTTCTGTACCTAAGATTCACCTTACTTTGTCTACGGAGTTTACGTTGCCAAGCCGCTTCTTTCCAATCATCGTTGCCCGTAGATGTGAAAGAGTCACCCACCATATCCTCTATAAGTTCATCGACAAGGTTGTCGCCTTCTTCGACATTGGATTGCAAAGATTGGCCAGTTGGCGATTGTTCCAGATGGACAGAAGGACTGCCATACAGCGTTTCGTCCAAGAATGGGTTATGAGCAGGATTGGAGAAATAACCATTGAATACATTGGCGGCATATCCCTTGCCTAAGCGTGAGCCATTGAGTGCAACACCCACTTCGTCATCAATGAATGTGATGCCATAGATGCGTCCGCTTTCATTCTTTCGGATTACTGCACGCAAGCTCTGTTCCTTCAGCTTACGTTGCAGTTTTTCTTCTGTCTGGGGAGAGGTGCGCATAGCTTGTAACACTTTGTTCCTGATGACAGGTATGAGCACTTTGACAGTTTGTTTCGACTTCTGTATTTTGTTCTGTACGGTAGTATAGCCCACACCACGACCGATGTCCGAGGCGTTGATGGGGGTACTTACCTTGTTACCCTTGCCATCAGTCAGAACATAGACAAGCCCATCATATTTCTTTCCACGAAACTCCGTTTTTACTTCTTCTATGGCAAGGTTGTATTTGCTCAGAATGGCGTTCAGTTCTCCTAATGAACAAAACTTATAATGTTTCAGCACCATGCGGACAACATTTGCCACCTGTTCCTTGATATTTCCTTTGTTGGTGTCTATCTTGGGCGTTTCTTTCATCGCCTTGTCAGTAACCTTTGAACTTGGAATAAGACCAAATTTCCTTTCCAAGGTATCAGTAATCTTCTTGCTCCTTCGCTTTTCAAACTTGTCGTTGATTTTCTTTCCCTCACCGTCTATCCGAAGCGACACAATGTGGATATGCTCACGGGCGATGTCGTTGTGCTTGAACACGATGTAGGGTTGTTTTCCGTAGCCGAGAGCCTCCATATACTCCTTGGCTATCTGTGTGAGTGTTTCATCGGATAGTATCTCGTCCGGGTGAGGATTGAGCGAACAATGGAACACCGTCTTCTTCGTTCGGCTTTTTTTAGGTACCAAAGCCTGCATATCGGCCAGTACATCCTCCATCGTGTAATTACCATCGTTGCTTTGATACAGTTCAGCGGCAAGAAGGATGTTCGCTTCTCCTTTCTCCACCTTTTTGAAGTTGTAGCCGAGTGCCCCTCCAAGGTTCTCAGTACTTGAAATCTTGGCAATCATTTCTTGCGGTAGTCTATGGTCAGACGGATTGCCTGCTCCTGCAAGGCAATGATTTGAGCTGACAATTTCTCCAACTTCTCAAGCAGTATCTGTGCGGTTTTCACGCTGTGATAGCTGTTGATGGCACGCACAGCTTGGTTATACAGCACGCCAATCTTATGGATTTGTGTCGTCAGTTCCGAGAGTTTGCGGTAATATTCCACGGCAGATTTATCCACCGTTATCACCTTGAAATGCTCCCCAAGAATGCGAGCGCGTACGAAATCCGACTTGGTTTGCGCCCCTGAACGCTGAAACAAATCTATCGCCCGTTGCTGGTCTTTGGGGTTAGGAAGGCGTACATGCCAGTTGTCCCAACGTGGCTTTTCTGCCGTCTTTTGTTCTGAACCGTGTTCCGTTTCCTTTTTCATATTCGTTTTGGCTTCTAATTACGACTTTGGAGTAATTTACTCCCCCCTTCGGGGCAAGGGTCTTTGTGGTACAAACGGCGGTTTGTGTTACAAAGACACACCTTGCCAATATCAAGAGTTGATGCAATAGAAGCATCCACCTGTAAGGGTGTCTGTTTCGAAGAATATACCTCCATGTATTATTCTCGCCTGCAAAGTTACGGCGAGTTTTCAAATATCTCATTATCAATGATATTCACTCTTTTTCCTTTCATTTCCCGATACTTCACAGGCATAGAAAAATCTATCGAAAAAGCTTTTATTTTGCAGACAGAACGAGCGGACAATCGTTCAAACAAACGTTCAAAAGGACAATAAAAAGTTCGGAAAATAGATTGTTCGATTTATCGATAGTTCGACAATTCGACATGTCGATTTCTCGATATTTCGAACTCTCGACAAGCCGAATGGTTGATAGAACAAATGATTGACAAATCGAATGGTAGAAAGATTGGTAAGACAAACGATAAAACAAACAGTCGGTAACTCTATCGAACAATCAAACGTCCAAACGGCATATCGCCCAAAAGACAGTTCAACAAATAAAAATATCTATCGCAATGGAACAGACAAACACATCGCCCATCTTTCTGGGCTTTTCCTCCCAGAAGGGAGGTGTCGGAAAAAGTACGCTGGCAGAAATCGTCAGCAGTATTCTCTATTATGAGAAAGGCTTCGAACTCTTCATCGTGGACTGCGACCTGTCGCAGGATTCCTTTTACAAGCTCCGCCAAAGGGAAAAGACCTTTGTTGAGGGTGATCCCTTGGTCTCCGAGCAGATGAACAACTATTTCTCTGCACTGGGGCGTGTTTCCTACCGTGTTCTTAAGGCCGACCCGAAGAGTGCCATTGCCAAGGCTGACGAATACATCCGCAAAAATTCCAAGAAACGCTTCGATCTGGTAGTCTTCGACTTTCCCGGACATGCGGGTACGAGCGACCTGTTGGAACTCTCACTGGAAATGGCCTATATCCTTTCGCCCATCGAGGCTGACGTGCAGTCGATGGTATCCTGCCTTGCCTATGCCAAGACCATGCAGGACTTGGGGGTGTCGATGAGCGGGGCACGCATCAAGGATGTCATGCTCCTTTGGAACAAGGTGGACAGGCGGGTGAAGAGCACGCTGATAGAGAAGTACAGCGAATACATCAGGAACGAGGGGTACACGCTGTTTGACGAGCATGTCTATGCCGCACACCGTTTCAGCCATGAGTTGGAACAATACGGCTTTCGTGGAGCATTCCGTTCAACTTATTTAGCACCAAACAAAGCCCTTCGTGCCGGCACGGGGCTGGATGAGATGATTGACAGCCTGCTCACGCATATCAGACTAAAGAAGGAGGCGAGCAATGGCACGGATTGACGAACGGAGAAAAATCTTGGAATCCAAGCTCAAGGAGATGGCGGAGGATGGCGTGGTGAAAGGCAAGCCCAAGGAAACGCTTACCTTCGATCCGCCCGATGAGGATGAAGAAAACGAGCAACAAGAGGCAAAGGAGATTATGCCGGTTCAAGGGAAAACTTCGCTTCTCCAAGAAACGAATGCGGAAAGGACAAGGGAAGTGCCGCATGAGACTCCCGCGCTCTCATTGGACGATTACCGGACACGCTATTTTCACGCTGTCCGTATCCGCGAAAAAACAGCTTTCACGATGAACGTGGAGACCTTGCAAGTATTGAGGAACGTACTGCAAGACTTGGGCGAGCGGGTATCGATGGCATCCTACATAGACAACATTCTCCGTGAGCACCTCAGGGAGCATAAGGAACTGCTCAACAATGCCACGGCAAGACAACGGCGTAAAACAACCATAACAATATAACATATTATGACAACAAACGATTTTCTGATTTTATTCTTGGTATTCAGCAATATTCTTCTGATTGCATATTGCAGTGTCATTTTCTTTCAGGTTTACATAAGAGACATGAATACCAAGGAAGACAACACGGACAATTCCACTCAGGTAAAGAAAACAGCGTCCGGAACTCAGCATCTTATGGAAGACCACAAGGATTTGAAAGGGGCTGATTACCTTGCTGATTTTATGCTGCAGAGCACAGAGGAACAATGGGAGGATTACAAAGCCAAGTTCTTTATTCCAAGGCGATCCCGAAACAAATCGGGGTTCACGATCAACACAGAGACCTTAACCATACTCCGCAATGTTCTCCGCGATACGAAGGCGGAAACGACGTTGACGGCTTACATAGAGAATATCCTTACCAATCACCTCAAAGCCCATCAGGAGCTTATCAATGAGATTGCAGACAAGCAGAAATTAAAAAACACCTTATACCTGTGAATATGGAAACTGTTCTTTTAGATATTCTCCTTTTCTTGGGTGTAGTATGGATGCTTCTCTGTACCGCATACCTTTGGAGGCTTTTTCAAGACCCAGCAGCCCTATCAGGTAAGAACACTCCGAAACAGAAAGCTGGCAAGCCCAGTGCAAGTCCCAAGCCTTCTGTTTCCCAAGAGCAAATAGACAGTGCCCGCCATATTTTGGTAGGCAGGAGCAAACCTTTCACTTCCCCGTCTGTCCCTGAAGTTCCCGCCGTTTCCCCGTCTGAAAAATCAGCTGAAATTTCTGATACTTTTGCAGGGCAAAACTCCTTGGCAGGGCAAGATGCTGCCGAAAAAGCAGGAAGTACCGCTGAGGAGGACGACAATGAGATGAATGTCGACTACACGATGGACGAACCAGATGAGGACACCATAGCCCGTGAGGAACTGGAATTGGAAATCGGCGGACGAGGTGAAAGCCTGATCGCAGACGATTCTCTGCCCGAAGTATCACCGTCCAGCATCCTCGCAAGGGACATTATCCGTGTCAATGGTTGGCACAGGAATGACGATGCACTCGATGAGGAAAGCGAAACTGACGTTCACGAAACGCTGCAAACGATTCGGGGGACGCAGCTCATGGAATACATGAAGGAAGCCGCACTCGGACAGGGGCAAGACCATCAGAAACTACTCGCTGCCATCCGCAAAGTCGAAGAAGCGGAGCTGCAGGAGAATGATACAAAAATGACTTCTGCCCCTGAGACAGACAATGAAAACAATAACGAGGGAACGACGGAAGAAAAGCCGCTTTCCTACTATCTGTAAAACAATCCATATTGCAAACAGGGAAGGAGTAACGGACGAAGCGGCTCACTGGTAAAACAATCCTATACGATAAGACAGAGCCAGCCCCACCGTCTCCTCCCATCAAAGATTTATCATTAACAACTTAAAATAAACAGAACAATGGACAAAAAGAAAATCATGATGCTGCTGTTCCTGCTGACGGCTACCGCCATAGGAGCATACGCACAGGGCAACGGTATTGCCGGAATCAATGAAGCAACGAAAATGGTAACCTCCTACTTCGACCCCGGCACGAAACTCATTTATGCCGTAGGGGCGGTAGTGGGGTTGATAGGAGGAATAAAAGTGTACAACAAGTTCTCAAGTGGTGACCCCGATACGAGCAAGACCGCAGCCTCTTGGTTCGGTGCATGTATCTTCCTCATTGTGGCTGCCACTATCCTGAGAAGCTTCTTCCTGTAAGGCGATGGCAGCATTTGAAATCAACAAGGGTGTAGGCCGGACGGTAGAGTTCAAGGGCTTGAAGGCACAGTACCTCTTCCTCTTTGCAGGAGGCTTGCTGGCAGTCTTCATTCTCGTTGTCGTGCTCTATCTCTGCGGAGTCAGCCAAGTAACCTGTTTGGTCATAGGTGTAGTGGGTGCCAGCCTTGTGGTATGGCAAACGTTCACCATGAACAGAAAGTACGGGCAATACGGGCTGATGAAAAAAGGAGCAGTGCGTATGCACCACGCTACCTTGTGAACCGCCGTACGGTCTGCCACCTTATCCGTAACCTTCAACCAAAGAAAGCAAAGAAATGAGAAATAAAAGCAAGATAACAACCTTGGAATCGAAGTTTCCACTGCTCTCCATAGAGCAGGGCTGTCTGGTGAGCAAGGATGCTGACATCACGGTGGCTTTCCGTGCGGAACTGCCCGAACTCTTTACCGTCACTTCTACAGAATACGAAGCAATGCACTCTGCCTGGCACAAGGCAATCAAGGTGCTACCCGATTACAGCATCGTACACAAGCAGGACTGGTTCATCAGGGAGGATTACCAAGGCAAACTCTCTGACGGCGGACTGAGCTTCCTTGCCCGTGCATCTGAAAGGCACTTCAATGAACGTCCCTATCTGCACCATTCCGTTTACTTGTTTTTAACCAAGACGAACAAGCAGCGTATGGCACAGCAGAGCAACTTCTCTTCGCTCTGCCGTGGACACCTCATTCCCAAGGAAATCACCAATAAGGACGAGGTGATGAAGTTCATGGAAGCCGTAGACCAGTTCGAGCGAATCATTAACGATACCGAGCAGATAAGGCTTGTCCGCATGACAGAGGAAGAGTTGGTCGGCACCACCGAAAAGGGCGGTCTGCTCGACAGGTATTTCTCCCTTTCTGAAGAGGGACATGCTTCATTGGAGGACATCCGTCTGGGCGCAGACCTTGTACGTGTAGGCGACAATCAGCTGTGCCTGCATACGCTTTCCGACACGGACGACCTGCCGACAACAGTCAGCACGGACAGCCGATATGAGCGATTATCGACCGACCGAAGCGACTGCCGTCTTTCCTTTGCCTCTCCCGTAGGATTGATGCTAACCTGCAACCATATCTATAACCAGTATCTCTTCATCGAGGACAGTGATGTCAACTTGGAACGCTTTGAAAAGCAGGCAAGGAACATGCACTCGCTGGCACGCTACAGCCGTAGCAACCAAATCAACGAGGAGTGGATACAGGAGTATCTCAATATTGCCCACTCACAGGGACTGACCTCTATCCGTGCCCACTTCAACGTGCTGGCATGGAGCAGCGATAAGGAAGAACTTCGCCAGATCAAGAATGACGTGGGTTCTGCACTTGCTCTTATGGAATGCCACCCTCGTCATAACACCATTGATGCTGCAACGCTCTACTGGGCGGGCATACCCGGCAATGCCGCAGACTTTCCAGCAGAAGAGTCATTCTACACTTTCATCGAGCCTGCCCTCTGTTTCTTTACGGCAGAGACGAACTACAAGGATTCGCTCTCTCCCTTCGGCATCAAGATGGCTGACCGCCTTTCTGGAAAACCTATTCATCTGGATATATCGGATTTGCCAATGAAAAAGGGAGTCATCACTAACCGTAACAAGTTCATCTTGGGTCCTTCGGGCAGTGGTAAGTCTTTTTTCACCAACCACATGGTACGCCAGTATTACGAGCAGGGGGCGCACGTCCTCTTGGTTGATACGGGTAACTCATATCAAGGCTTGTGTGAACTTATCCACCGCAAGACCAAGGGTGAGGACGGCGTATATTTCACCTATACCAATGAAAGTCCGATATCCTTCAACCCTTTCTACACGGATGATTACTTCTTCGATGTAGAGAAAAGGGAGAGTATCTGCACGCTGCTGCTCACGCTATGGAAGAGTGCCGACGAACATATCACTAAGACCGAGGCAGGCGAACTTGGTTCTGCCGTCAACGCCTATATCGAGCTTATATGTGCTGACCACAGCGTTACGCCCTGTTTTAATACCTTCTATGAGTATCTGCGGGACGTGTACCGAAAGGATATGGAAAAGCGTGACATCAAGGTGACGCTCTCTGACTTCAACATCAATAACCTCCTTACGACATTGAAGCAATACTACAAAGGCGGTCGTTACGACTTCCTTTTGAACTCGGACAAGAATATCGACCTGCTCTCTAAGCGCTTTATCGTCTTTGAAATCGACCAAGTGAAGGACAACAAAGACCTCTTTCCTGTGGTAACGATTATCATCATGGAAGCCTTCATCAACAAGATGCGCCGATTAAAGGGTGTCCGCAAGATGATACTCATCGAGGAAGCGTGGAAAGCCATAGCTTCGGCAAACATGGCGGACTACATCAAGTATTTGTATAAGACGGTGAGAAAGTATTTCGGAGAAGCCATTGTCGTAACGCAGGAAGTGGACGATATCATCCAGTCGCCCATCGTCAAGGAGAGTATCATCAATAACTCCGACTGCAAGATACTGCTCGACCAACGCAAGTATATGACCAAGTTCGACGGCATACAGGCGATGCTCGGTCTTTCTGAAAAGGAAAAGAGCCAGATACTCTCCATCAACCAGAACAATGACCCGAACCGACTCTACAAGGAAGTGTGGATAGGGCTGGGCGGTATGCAGAGTGCAGTCTATGCTACGGAAGTGAGCATGGAGGAATACCTCACCTACACCACGGAGGAAACCGAGAAGGTGGAGGTGATGAACAGGGCAGCACAGCTTGGTGGAGATATCGAAACGGCTATCCGACAGCTTGCCATAGAGAAAAGAAACAATAAAAAGAAATAAGTACAAACCATCAAAACTATAGTAACAATGAAAAAGTACATTTTCATGGCTCTCTTAGGATTGAGCCTTTCTGTTCCCAAAGCCCACGCACAGTGGGTAGTAACCGACCCTGGCAATTTTGCCGGCAACATCGTCAATTCGGTCAAGGAGATAGCAACAGCTTCGAAGACGGTGAAGAATACCTTGGACGGGTTCAAGGAGGTGGAGAAACTCTACAACGACACCAAGAAGTATTATGATGCCCTAAAGAAGGTGAATAACCTCATTGGGGATGCCTATAAGGTCAAGGAGTGTATTCTGATGGTGGGCGACATCTCAGAGATTTATGTTACCTCGTATAAGAAAATGCTCTCGGACAAGAACTTCCGCCCTTCAGAACTTGCTGCGATGGCTTCGGGCTATGCCAAGCTTTTGGAGCAGAGCGGTGAGAGTCTCAAGGAACTCAAGTCCATCGTCAAGTCGGGTGTCCTCTCGATGAACGACCACGAGCGAATGCAGTCCATAGACCGCATCTACACCACGCTGAGGGAAAATCGCTCGCTCGTGTCGTACTACACAAGGAAAAACATCTCCGTAAGTTACGTCCGTGCCCGTGAGAAGAATAACCTTGCCTCTGTCAAGGCACTCTATGGCAATACGGCAAGCAGGTATTGGTAAATCCATAGACTTAAAAGAACTTGAAAGAACTTTCATAAAACACTTTTGCTTATGGATTTTGCCAGTTTACATGAGCTGCTCCGCTCCACCTATGACGAGATGATGCCGCTCTGTGCCCAGATGACGGGCATTGCCAAGGGCATTGCAGGCTTGGGCGCACTCTTTTACATTGCCCTTCGGGTATGGGCTTCCATTGCCCGTGCCGAGGCGATAGACGTCTTTCCCTTGCTGCGCCCCTTCGTGCTGGGCTTCTGCATCATGTTCTTCCCGACAGTCGTACTGGGTACGATGAATGCCGTTCTCTCGCCCGTAGTGCAGGGAACGGAGATGATGGTACACCAGCAGGAGGGGAACCTTGCAGAACTTACAGCCAAGCGGGACAAGTTGCAAGAGGAAGCCTACCTTAGGAATCCTGAGACAGCCTACCTTGTCTCCAACGAGAAGTTCGATGAGAAGATAGAGGAAATGGGAATCATCGGACCTGAAGATGCCGTGACGATAGCGGGTATGTATGCCGAGCGTGCTGCCTATCAGACCAAGCAGTGGGTGATGAAGATGGTGCATGACCTCATGGAGCTGCTGTTCCATGCTGCAGGACTTATCATCGACACGCTGCGCACCTTCATGCTCATCGTCCTTTCCATCCTCGGCCCGATTGTCTTCGGCATTGCCGTATGGGACGGGTTGTCGGGTTCGCTCACCGCATGGTTCTCACGCTATATCTCTGTCTACCTGTGGCTGCCTGTCAGCTCTATCCTTACGGCACTGCTTACGAAGATACAGGTGCTGATGGTACAGAAGGACATCGAAGCGCTCAGTGACCCCAACTACCTGCCTGATTCGGGGACGTGGTACTACATCGTCTTCTTCCTTATCGGTATCGTGGGTTACTTCTGCGTTCCCACCGTTGCAGGCTGGATTATCGAAGCAGGAGGCGGTATCGGCTCTTATGGTC
The DNA here is from genome assembly GCF_000613785.1 of Segatella oulorum JCM 14966. Taxonomy (GTDB): domain Bacteria; phylum Bacteroidota; class Bacteroidia; order Bacteroidales; family Bacteroidaceae; genus Prevotella; species Prevotella oulorum. The sequence continues at coordinate 17,620 of NZ_BAJQ01000034.1, forward strand.
GCAATGTCAATCAAGCTGCACAGCGCGGTGCACAAAGTGCCTACACGGGCGGACGATATGCCGCAGCAGGTGCCGGGTCGGTCATCGGCAATGTCGGTGGACGTATCAAGGGTGTGCTACTCAAAGGAAAGTAATCACTAATAAAGAAAGGAAAAGAAAAAAATGGAATTCAAATCACTTAACAATATCGAGACCTCATTCAGGCAGATAAGACTCTATGCCTTTGTCTTTGCCATCGTCTGCGTGGCGGTGAGCGGATATGCCCTCTATGCCTCGTACAGCTTCGCCAAGGAGCAGCGGGAGAAAATCTATGTGCTCGACCAAGGCAAGTCGCTCATGCTTGCCCTCAGTCAGGATGCAAGCCGAAACCGTCCCGTGGAGGCAAGGGAACACGTCCGTCGCTTCCACGAGCTGTTCTTCACCATCGCGCCCGACAAGGATGCCATTGAGAAGAATATGGAACGTGCCTTCGTACTGTGTGACAAGTCGGCTTTCAACTATTACAAGGACTTGGCAGAGAAGGGCTATTATAACCGTGCCATATCGGGTAATGTCAATCAGCGCATAGAGGTGGATTCTATCCACTGCAACTTCAATACTTACCCTTATGCGGTAACGACCTATGCACGGGAGTTTATCGTCCGTCAGAGTAACGTCACGGAGCGTAGTCTCATTACGACCTGCACGCTGCAGAACTCTGTCCGTTCGGACAACAACCCGCAGGCTTCCTGATGGAGAACTTCCTCGTTAAGGAGAACAGGGACATACAGACTTATAAACGGTAAGGCTATGGCAAGGAAAAGAAACTTTTTACGCTCGTGTCACTATCTGCGCTTTCACCTGTGGCTCCGCCATCGGTGTGAAAGACTCACGATAAGGCAGAGAAAGGAAATCGTCTATGGGCTGAGCTTCATCTATCTGCTCTGCTCGCTTTGGATGATAGCGCAGTTTTTCCTGCCACCAAAGGAGGAGAAACTACCCATCCCCAAGGGAAAGCTGACGGACAGTCCGATACGGACGGACAGCACTTTACAAGAGTTACACGGCAATTTTTACCTACAACATCATCAAACAATCAAAGAAAATGGATAATAAACAGAAAGAACAAATGAAGAAAGGCTTGGTCTTCGGAGGACTGGGACTGCTGTTTGCCCTCTCGATGTGGTTTATCTTCGCCCCTTCGGGTAAGGATAAGACTGCAGCGGAGCAGGGACTCAATGACAGCATCCCGCAGGCAACGACAGAAAAGCTCACCGAAAACAAGCTCAAAGCCTACGAATTAGGCGACAAGGCACACGAGGAGGAACAGACCCGCGAGGAGATGGGCAGGCTATCGGACTATTTTGCACAGAACACTGCTCCATCAGAGGAGCAGCGTGCAGAGACAGCTGCTTCTACGGCAAAGATAGAAAACTCCATGCATCGCTATGAAGAGAATAATCGCCTCTTGAACTCCTTTTACGCTCCCGACCCACACGAGCAGGAGCGTGAAGCCCTGCGCTCGGAGATAGATAACCTTAAAAAGGAACTCTCTGCCAAAGACAGCAGGGAGGACAATGAAGAGAAACGGCAGCTTGCCTTGATGGAAAAGAGCTATCAGATGGCAGCGAAGTATCTTCCCAAGGCTTCTGCCGTTCCACCATCTTTGGGTAATGACTTTACCGGGGGTAAAGGGCAAACGTCAACGAACAAAGGTCAGAGTATGGGCAGTAATATAAACGGAGGTTCAGCCGACTTGCCTGCAATGGAAATCTTGGCGGAACGCAAACAGGTAGTGTCCTCACTGGGGCAGCCTATGAGCGATGCTGACTTCATCAAGGAGTATGGCACGAAAGCACGCAACTTGGGCTTCCATTCGCTCGCAAGTGCGGCTGCACCCACGATGCGCAACACACTCAAAGTGGTGGTGGACAGGACAACGACGCTCAAAGAGGGCGATAATGTCGTGCTCCGTCTGCTTGAAAGTGCCAAAGTACAGGGACTGCACATTCCACGGCAAAGCCGACTCATAGCCGTCGCCAAGATAGCAGGTAACCGTATGCACCTGCTTGTCAAAAGCATTGAGGTGGACGGCCATATCATAGCCGTCAAACTCTCGGCATACGACACAGACGGACAGGAGGGTGTGTATATACCAGGTTCGGAGGATATCAATGCGCTTAAGGAAGTTGGGGCGAACATCGGCGGTTCAATGGGAACATCCTTTACCTTCGCTTCCTCTGCCAAGGACCAGATTATCTCCGAGGCTGCCCGTGGGGTGATGCAGGGTGCAAGTCAGCTGCTTCAGAAGAAACTGCGCACCGTCAAGGTAACGTTCAAAGGTGGCTACCGCCTTTTCTTGGTTCAGTCCAAATAAAACAATCGAAAATGATAAGTAAAAAATAACATCAAATAAAAAGGAACAATGAAGAAAATTATTTTATCAATGGCTATGCTTACCTTGGTGGGAGCAACAGCCACAGCACAGGAAAACAATGATGGTCTGACACCAAGCCGTCCGCTTACTTCGGGAGAGCTTTTTCAAGGTATGAGCCGTTCCATTCCTAACGGGCGTGTCGTCCTGCCATACGGCTTGGACGTAACCTTTGACAAGACCGTGCATCTTATCTTCCCTTCTGCCATCCGCTATGTAGACTTAGGTTCGCAGAATATCATCGCAGGAAAGGCGGAGGATGCTGAGAACGTACTACGTGTAAAGGCTTCGGTGAAGGACTTTGAGACGGAGACAAATATGAGTGTCATCTGTGAGGACGGCTCATTTTACGCTTTTAATGTAAAATATGCCGATGAACCGGAAAAGTTAAGTATCGAGATGAAAGACTTTCTCTCTACAACAGAAGGCAGGCTGCCAAGCAATCGCTCTGACATTTACTTCAAGGAACTCGGTAATGAGTCGCCCGTATTAGTAAAGCTGATGATGCAGACCATCTATCAGAATGACATACGCTGCATTAAGCACATCGGTGCACAGCAGTTCGGTATGAAGTTCCTGCTTCGTGGCTTGTATGCCCATAACGGCTTGCTGTATTTCCACACTCGAATGGAAAACGGCACGAACATGCCATACTCGGTGGATTTTATCACATTTAAGGTGGTAGATAAGAAGATGGCAAAGCGTACTGCTATACAGGAACAGGTGTTGCAGCCACTTCGTGCCTATCATCAGGTGATGCAGGTGCGTGGTATGGGTAGTGAACACACTGTATTTGCGCTCGAGCAGTTTTCTCTGGCAGAAGACAAGCAGCTTGAAGTGACGCTCTATGAGAGAAATGGCGGTCGGACGCTGACTTTTTATATAACGGCAGAGGGCCTGCAGCTGGCAAAGAAAATTGATAACCTCAAACTAAAATGGTAAAAATGAAACTTCATATTACAATGATAGCCTGTGTGACGGTGGCAATGCTTTTCAGCTTGCCATCGAATGCACAGCGGCTTATCCCCAAACAGCGTGGGATTGAAGTCTTAGGGAGTGTTCCGCTTATCAAGGGTGAGAAACTTTTTACAGGTGATAATTTCGGTATAGGCATATCGCTTACCCGTTATCTCAAAAAGGAGAACTACACCTTTGTGGGAGTTGAGTATGAACAGCAGAATATGCTGTACAGAAGTTATAACGTAAAACTCAAGGATGCTCTCTTGCAGGTGGGCTATATGCACCCTGTTCTCTCCGACAGAGGTAAGAACGTGTTTCTTTATGGTGGCATATCCGCCTTGGGTGGCTATGAGCAGCTGAACGAGGACAAAAAGCTGCTGCCCGATGGGGCGACACTGCTCGACCGCTCCCGCTTTGTCTATGGCGGTGCTGTGCATGGCTCGGTGGAAGTGTTCCTGACGGACAGGGTTCTCTTTCTTGTAAAGGCGCAGGGACGTTTCCTATTTGGAACGGACGTGCATCGTTTCCGTCCGGCTATTTCTGTAGGACTAAGGTTTAACTTTTAAGTAGAAGAAAAGATGAAGAAGATATTGAATACGATTTGGGTAATGGGCGTGCTGACCCTTGCCGTGTTTTGCCTATCTGCTTGTGATAGGGATTTGGATGTTCAGCAGTCTTATCCGTTTACGGTGGAAACAATGCCGGTTCAGAAGGACATCATAAGGGGACAGACAGCTGAGATACGTTGCACACTAAAGCGGAGCGGTGAGTTTGCCGACACTCGCTATACGATACGATATTTCCAGTCTGATGGCAAGGGCTTGCTAAAAAATGACAACGGCACAGTCTTTAAGCCGAACGACCGCTATCCACTCATAAAAGGTGTATTCCGCTTATACTACACCTCGCTCTCAGCCGACCGCCAGACGATTGATGTATATGTGGAGGATAACTTCGGCAGAATGCAGCAACTGACTTTCAGTTTCAACAACGAAAAGGCGGAAAATAAGGAAAAGTCCTCCGCAACAGTTACCAAAGTATTGAAAGATGCAGACAACTAAACACTTTGCTTTATTCTGTATTTTATGTTTATTCTGTCAGCCGACCCTTGCCCAGCGCAGGGTGCGGCTGGCAGACTTGCCTCCTTTCGAACGTGGTGTGGTTGTTGTTAAATACTTTGAGGGACTTCATAATAAGCCGAAGGATTTTCCTTATGTAGGGTATGGTCATCAGCTGCAACCAGGAGAGCACTTCACGGCGGATATGACAGAACGGCAGGCGGACTCGTTACTCCGTGCCGACCTTTGGAAATGCTTTGAATACTTCAAGGGCTATGGAAAGGATGCACTGCTGCTGACCTTGCTTGCCTACAATGTGGGTGTGGGGCGATTGCTCGGTTATGGAAAGCACCCCAAGAGTAGGCTGCTCCAGAAGATAGAGTCGGGAGATAGGAACTTCTATCGGGAGTATGTTTCGTTCTGCCGATACAAGGGTAGAGTGCTTCGTGGGTTGATAAAAAGAAGACAGGTCGAGTATTTTCTTTTTCATTCATAAAAGCCCCTAATGATGAATATTCATCATTAGGGGCTTCTTTAAGGAAATCCATGAATGAATTAGTCCCCCTTCTTATGAATGTGAGGTCTTAGGGAAGGGGTATTACCTGGAGTGGATTTGTTATCCCTTTGCCTTCTGTCAGGCTGTCCAGTGGATTTCGCAATTCTTTTGGGGCCGGGTTTTATTCCCATAATTGAAAATACCAGTCCTTTGGCTGGGGGCTTAAATATAAAACATGTTTCTTTATATACAAAATATATGCCCAAACTTAAAATTACTGCAAGCAAGACAATATGGCAGGACGTTGACATTTTATCTATTAGAATTCTTGTTCTCCGCGACTTTCTTTTGCTTCTTTGCTTTGGTCGCCAGCTTGTTCAAAGGCAAAGAAAAGAAGCCATGCAAGTTTTGTATTGCGTGGCTCTTGGAATTGTTTAGGGCTTGTTCCTATATCTTTGTAATGTTGTCTATTTGCTTATCGGGATGAATGTCAAAAAACCAATTTATTTCATCGTTTGGCAAGGTGCTGTGAATACTTCCTCCCATCACCAGCCTGCAATCTTGCAGGACTTTCTGCCGTGCATTTTCTTTACTATCGGCAAGAACTTCAAACACACCCTCGAAAATATATTGCGTTCGTACTCTGTAAATCCGTTTCTTCTTCATACATCTAAAACTTTGCTATTAACAATCTATGCTCCATTGGCTCACCATTCGATAACTTACGATGTGTTAACCAAAAATGATGTTTACCATATCCATAGACAAAGAACTTGTCGAGTTCCGTTTCTTCGGCTATCTGTTTAATGGCCGTTCTTAACTCCTCTTTATTGACGGATAGGGTTATCGCATTGATAACCCTTACGAGTATGTAAGGTATCTCGTCTGCCCAGTTGCATACGATGCTCTCTATTTCTACTTTCATTGCTGTGATAATTTGGTGGTTTATATTTTTCTTTATGCTGTTGCCCTCATTCTTTTGCGTATAAGCTTGCTGTTGGCATTGACAAGGTTTACTATCTGCTCGTGGTACTCCGTATTCTTGTTGCACACGCCACGACTTTGCACCACTTTTAAGGTTTGCAGTGATACCTCGATAGTCTCTATCCGTTTGCCCTCAATGGTTGCCGAAAGGATAAGAGAGTCTTCTCTGAGGTAGTATCTATTGGAAAATACACAATGGTGCATAGCTACCCCTTCTTCCAAATGCTCTTGCACACTCTCCAATACGCGAACTTGGATGGTGCCGTCCGTGAAATGGATACCGAAGAATTTGGATTTGAGTTCTCGAAAACACTTTTCATCTTCGATTGCCTTTTGCCATTTTCTCTCGATTTCTTCTTTTTCTCTTTGCCTGCGTATTTTGTCTTCTATGCGGTCGTGCTCGGCCTTAAGGTCTTTGGCGCAAAGGTACTTCGGGCTGTGAACGTCTTTGCCCAACCTGCGGAGCATATCCACATAATCGCACCACAAGGAAATGTCTTTTATCTCATATCCGTTACGAACGGCAATCTTATACGACTGCCAATAGGCTTCAAATGCCCTTGCGTTATTGAGAAAATAGCGCAAATGGTCTATGCGTTCTGCCTTGATGAGGGTTTCCACACGGCTGTCGGTGAGTAGTGCTGGAATAAGGGCAATGGGTGCGATTTTGTGAAAATCATTCTTAAATCCATTCCTGCGGAGTGCTTCCGTTGCCTTGAACTTCGGATATATCGGAGAGTACGATATATGGCGGTAGGCTTCGTTGTCGTTTCGCACTGCCATTGGCGAATAGAAAGAGAACGTGTCCATATAATGCCCCAATATGCGTTGAACGGCTATCACAACCTTTCGCCCTTGCCCGTTCCACCAATACTGACCGATTTCGATTGTCTCATATTTCGCCTTACAACCTTTCTCCATGCCCACTACTATCAGGAACATACGCAACACTTGGTATGCTCCGCAGGTAGTAAGGACTGTGAAGTATTGCTTTTGTTTCAACTTGCGCCCGTAGGTTTCCTCAACCTGCAACCTTGCCCCACAATGGGGGCAGGTGCAAGTTTCTCTATGTTTGTCCATTATCCAACTATGTCCGCAGTCCATACACGTAGTATGACCTTTGGGCAATCGGTAGGCGAAGTGGTCGATGCACTCATGGAATGCCCACTTGCTTTGCGTCTTGGTAATGGGGCGCAAATGCTTGCTTTCAGCAAGCACAGCCTTTTCAAATCTGTTTCTCGGTTTCATACTCTTTCCTCCTTGCTTTATTCGTTACGAAATACATAGCCGTTCTTATACCAATAGTCCGTGTCGAAAAGGTCGTCGGCATATTTTGAAAAATCGAAGTAGCTCAATGCAAAATCTGACAAGTCGTTTTCCATTCTCACAAGTTCTTCTGCAAATTCCTCCTTGCTTGCATAATTGCCGATATAGGTGGATTGGAAAGACTTCACAAGGTCGTAAGCGTCTTGTGTGAGTTTGATGTTATTGCCCTCTGCCCATGTCCAAAAGGCTTCTTTCTCCGTGTCGTTCAGTCTGTCCAACTCGTCTCGAAGTTCAAAGAAATTTTCTTCCAAATTGCTCTCGTCTATCAGACTATCTGGAATGTTCTCCCAATCTTGGAACATATATTCGGGTTCTTCCTCGTCTTCGTGTATTTCGGCACAATACTCCAGAAAGCCGTCCAAATCATAAAAATCCGAAAGGCTTACCCACTCGCCCTGCAAAGTGCCGTTGTTGTACTTGGCATAAGTGCCTACGTAAATCCGTGCTTCGTTCAAGTCCATTGCTTCCATATTGCGATATTGTCTAAGGGTTAAAAATCAAATAGTGAAGGTTGTACAACCTTATTTTCCGTTTTCTTGGTTCGCTCGCTGTGGCTGCGCATCTTGGCAAGCTGTTCGCGTTGGTATTGCTCAATGGCTTGCCTGCGTGCTTCCGCCTTTTCCTCGTCTGTGAGCTGTACCACATGGTTTACCGCCACATGGCAATCGAGCGGTTTGCCGATGTCAATATTATCCTCATCAAAAAAATGCACTGCCATAGAGTATATTTCATCGTCGTCGAAACCATTGCAACCACTTTTCTTCACCTCGTTCAAGATGTAGGTTATGCAATCTTCTATGTTCTTGTTAGGCTTCATCAAGTTGGGGGCAAACAAGGGGTCTGTCGATGCACGCTGGTTGAGATACTCGGCTATTGTCCGTGTGAAATGTTCCGTTCCTTTCATGTCTTCTTAATGTTTAGGGAGTTCTACAATTTGATTGATATGTCCGTATAGGTAGGTTCTCAGGCTTGCTCTGTCGGGAGCATAGTATTCTGTCCATTGTCCGTACTGATTTACAAGATATTTTTTCAGTACATCAAAGAAATCAAAGCGGTAGCCCATTAGGGGAACGGCTGTACGGAAGTAGGTGTTTGAGTTCACCGCTTCACATAGCCAGTCTTTTTCTTCACGGCTCATACGTTCACCACGATTGAGTTTCGCACGCAGGATATACACCCTGCTGTTACAAAGGCTCTCCAAAGAGGGTACGTCCCATTGTACGAACTTGGTTGCCAACATTTGCCCACTTTGTCCAACTACAGGGTTAATGCGGTAATGAGAGGAGGAGCTATATCCTTTTCTGTTCATCGAAGATGTTGTATTTACTTTCTGCTTATCCATAACGACATTTTTTTTATGCGTCCAAAGATCGGAGTATGCTGATTCCTTTTTGTAGCAAAATCAAGGTAGCGGGGTGGGCTTGCACAAGGTTTTGTCGGAAAATACAACCCGCAGGTGTGGAGATTTTCCAGACAAACCAAGCGGCACAGACCTTTTGAAAGCCACAAGCCCCGTACTACCTTTGCGGATAAAAAGGGAGCAGTATCCGTCTCCTTGACATCGCATATCGTGGAGATATGGAAAGGAAGCGAAAGTGCAAAGCCGTAATAATAAGGAAAAGAGAATGTGGCTACTGTCGGTGATAACCGGCTATGACTTATACTGGCCACATGCCCCTTTTATAGAAATTATTCGTACCTTTGTGAAAAAGACATAAACTTTTAACTTATGAGGACATTGCATCTTGTTGCCATTGCTGGGATAATGTTGCTAGGCTTTACCCATTCGGCACTCAGTTTCAAGAAATACAACCAACTTTCAGCCGAAGCCTTTTGGTTTTTCAGTGCGGGGTTGGCACTTGTATTTGCCGGTTTAGCCAATGGTCTGCATTATCAACTCCAAATGCCTGTCACTTTCCGTTACACGCTTGCCATAAACGTATTGCTTGTGCTCTTCACGGTATTTTTGGCCATTAAGGTGACAGCACCTACCACCATCTTGGTGGCAGTGTTTTCAATCTTGCTTTGTATCGCAGTTTTATATAACCAATAGACAATCAGGGCGCGGATACATAATGTGGAAAAAATGACTTAAAGGTTGTCGCTTTATCATTTGCGATTGCTATCCGGTAAAATATTGAGGAATGAGTTCCTATCGGCTATAAGACCATAAGAACCATAATCGTGAGAAAACAAAAGGTGGTTATCTCAAAACAGATAACCACCTTGCTGCAAAAAATGAACCTTTTAGAAAACAGTGTTTCTTTAAAGGATAAAGAACGCGGTTATTATACAATATCGCTCTCGCCGTCTATTGTCGGCAGGTGATTGTCCTCGATAAGCAGGACGATTGTACCGGTCAGTTCGGTGTAGAGCCTCTCGTATTCAGGACTTGCGCCAAAGTCGTCCGCAAGGTCATACTTGGCGAACACTCTTTGCACAGCCTTGTTTTTCAAAAGTATCGGAGAAAGCCTTTCGGGGAGTGGGGAGGGCAGTTCCTTCTCAAATTCATTCTCCAAGACAGACACAAGCGTGTCGTACTTGGAAAAATGCAGCCCTCGATACAGGACTTCACTTGCCATCGTTTCCGCTTCTAGATGCGAGAAGCCTTGCGACACTGCATCACAGTAGGCGGTAAGGGCTTCATCGGCTCTTGCCGTTACAAATGGTTTGTCACTCAGCATCTCGGGGAAATGCTCACCAAGATAGGTCTCTAACTTTAATCGGAAGTAGGACAGTTCTTTCTTTGTTCCCATAATCTTCTTTCTATTTTAGAATTATTACATTATCATATTACATGCCCATAGCCGCATTGAACTTGCCGAGCTTACCAGCCAGTTCTTCCATATCATGCTCTATCTTCTTGTTCGTGATACGCGCGTAGATTTGGGTGGTTTTTAGGTTGGTGTGCCCCAGCATCTTTGACACACTTTCCATCGGAACGCCTTTGCTCAGTGACATCGTGGCAAACGTGTGCCGGGCAAGGTGGAAGGTCAGGTTCTTCTTGATACCGCAAAGGTCGCCAATTTCCTTGAGATAAGCGTTAATCTTCTGGTTTGTAAGTACCGGAAGGAGCTTACCGTCCCGATAGGTCTTATGCCCATATTTGGCGATGATGCGCTTGGGAATGTCAAGGAGCAGCACATTGGTCTCCACGCTTGTCTTCTGACGCTTTGTCATGATCCATTGCTTGTCATCAAGCGTAACGATGTTGTCCGGCGTAAGGTTGGACACGTCTATATATGCCAGACCTGTAAAGCAAGAGAAGATGAAAACATCCCTTACCAGTTCCAGACGATGGATACCGAAATCCTTGTTGGCAATCTTCATGATTTCTTCGTCCGTGAGAAAGCCACGGTTTACCGGCTCCAAGTGGAAATGATGATTTATGAACGGGTCGTGGTTCAACACGCCCATCTTCCTTCCTAGTATGGTGATGGTCTTGAAAGTCTTCATCGTTTTCGTGGCCGTATTGGGATTCTGCCCAGCGGTTGTACGCAGATAAATGTCAAAGTCATGAATGACAGTGAATGTCAGTTCAGACAGGCGAATGTCACAGCGCTTGTACTTTTCGTTCAAGAAGGCCGCAAAGTGTTTCTTGCACACGTTGTATTTCTGCAACGTTGCCACACTCACCGAGACACCAACCTGTTCCTGTATGTCCGTATTATGCTTCTCGAAAAGCTGCATGAGTGTACAGACATTGCCCTGCCTGCCAAGATACTCGGACTTGATGCGTTCCAAGCACAGGTCGTTCGTCATTTCCAACTTGCGATAGATGGTTTGCAGGTCGTTTTGGATACTGTCCAACTGCAAGTTCATGCTTAGGGCTTCGGTATTGCGTCCTTTCACCCGTTCTCGCGTACTGTCCCATTGGGTCTGTTCAACGGCGACCCCGGCTGAACCTATGCACAACCGTTCGTTGTTAAGGTAGATCCTCAACATCACAGGGGTTTTGCCCTCCTTGTTTACATAGTTGCTTCTGAGATAGAAGACTGTTCTGAAAATTGATTTCATACATTGACTGTTTTTAATTGCAACCGGGATCATGGGAAATTGTATCACATCGAAGGCATTTTACTACCTGAATGGATGGAATGAACTTCTATATACCCCACTGCAAAGTTCTACATAATCATTTGAATAACAGTAACATATAAGTACTCTAAACAATCTCTGTACGTACTCTTGGTTACAATTTTTATTCGGCTCATCTTTTTGTAACCAGATTGTAACCGTAGGAGAGTATTTTGGGCGTTTCGGCATCCTCCTTACGTACTCTGAAAAAACGTGTAAGTATAAAACAAAAGTATCGTAACTTGTTGAAGCTACGATACTTACTGATTTCGTGAAGTGTTTTCTGAAGTCTTCTCCAGAGTACTTCCTGCGGAGAGAGAGGGATTCGAACCCCCGGTGCCTCTCGGCACGACGGTTTTCAAGACCGTTGTAATCGACCACTCTACCATCTCTCCAAAAGAATTTCGTATAGAATATGTTCGAAAGGCGCTGCAAAGGTAAGAGAATTTATTTGAAATCACAAATATTTCATTATGTTTTTCGAAAAAGCGTTGTTGACAAGAATGTTCGCAGAGTCAACCAGCAAGTGCAAAATTACAAAACGTGTTTAGGGA
>NZ_BAJQ01000033.1 GCF_000613785.1 Segatella oulorum JCM 14966
TTTGGTGCTTGCGGAGCTTCCGCAAATAGCAAAACAAAAAATTTGGCGCTTGCGGAGCTTCCGCAAATAGCAAAACAAAAAATTTGGCGCTTGCGGAGCTTCCGCAAATGACAAAACAAAAATTTTGGTGCTTGCGGAGCTTCCGCAAGCGTTCCGAAAAAAAGAATGAGACAAAAATGGAGCTACATGCTCGCTTTTAACAATTAAATGAAATAAAAATATGACAGACATCAAGACAATCGACTTACCAAAGTTGAACAACGGCGCGCACTATGAGTTTATGAAGGTGGTGAGCGACCGTTTCGCGACGGAGACGGCGTTGAGCACAAATGCTGCGGCAAAAAAGGCTATCGAGGCGTTGGCGGCCGCGGTGAAGGAGGAGGATCGCTGTTTGGTGATTTCGCAAAAGAGCCTCATCACCGACGACATCAAGGCGGCCGACGACAAGCGCGACAACATTTTCCGCGGGTTGCGCAAATCGATTAAGGGGTTGACGGATGCGCCCGTGCCCGATGTGGCGCAGGCTGCGAAAGAGTTGCAGCAATGTTTGGTGGATTATCGCATCGACCCTGCGATGCAGTTGGACCGCGAGACGGGTTTGCTGCACAATTTCATCGCCGATCTCGAAACGAAGTATGCCGCGCAGGTAACGAAGCTCGGGCTCACGCTGTTTGTTGCGCCGCTGAAGGAGGCCAATGCCAAGGTGGAACAGTTCATTGTCAACCGCACTACCGCGCAATCGGCCGTTGCCGCCGGTGAACTCCGCCAGGCACGTTTGGCCACCGATGCCGCCTATCGTCACCTCGTGAAGTTCGTCAATGCGTTGGCGATGGTCTCGGGCACCACCGACTACGACGCGTTAGCCAAGTTCCTCAACGAGCACATCGACCGTTTCAAACATGAGGTGCTGCCGAAGAAAAAGAAGGGCGGCAAGAAGCCGTCGGATGGCGACAAACCGGGCGACGGGAAGAAGCCCGATGGCAAGAAGCCGGGCGGTGATGCTGCAAAGCCGGGCGACGGTGGCGATGGTAAGGATAACCCCGGCGGTGGTAAGGACAAGCCGGGCGGAAAGGGTCAGGGCGATGCCACGGTGACGCCGAAAGGATAACTTGCTTTAAAACAAAAGGGCATCATCTCGATGCCAGTTTGCATACACACAATTTGTTTTAAAGAATGGGGGCGGGAGTGCGCGATGCATTTCCGCCCCCGATGTGTTGTGTAGTTGTATTCATTCATTTGCGTATGGAAACGCCGCTGCGCGGACGTTCGGGCGGGCATGCAGGCGCCGCCCCTACGGTTCCGTTTGGGTGGTTGATATCGTTGGGGAGGATTGTACGCGGATGTATAATGGAGATTGGTAGGGGCGGTGCCTGTGTGCCTGCCGTGTCGCCCTGCAAGGGCGCATCCATCGTTAAATCCTCGTGTGTAAATGGATGTGGGGGAAATCAAGCCTGTAGGGCTTGTACTTTTGTCAGCCCAGGGTTGCCGACGATAGGAGGCTACCCTGGGTAAAGTCGTGGAGGGGAACCTATGCCATCGGCATTGTACTTTTTAAAATCAATTTTCGTGTGGGGAAACCATTCGCGAATAATCCATTCGCCGCGTGTGGTAATGATGTGCGATGAGAAAAAGTACGACCCCCAGGGGGTAGTATTCTCGCTTGCATTGTTACCCAGGGTAGGCTGCGTTGCACTTGCCAACCCTGCGCTATCGAAAGTATAACCCCGATGGGGTAATGGGTGGATTGTGCATGATGTTAGGGCCTGTTGTTTAGGGGTATAAAAGCAAAGGGAATATTTGGCATGTTACCATATAATGCTTATTTTTGTGCGTATATTAAACATTTTCTTTTATTTCAGATGAAAAATATTCGTGACCTGTTACTCTTGCTGCTGCTCGTTGGCCTAACAAGCGGTTGCAAAAAAGCGCGTGAGAAAGCGCATGCCCCGATAACTTTATCGGCTACACCCGAGAAGCAGAACTTGCTGAAAGTTTATGAGAAGCCAATCAGAGCTTATTACGAGGAGCTCTCTGATGTGGGGATGGACGGCATCGAAGTTATGTCACGCAAAGACCAAGTGGAATATACCGATATTGCCATTGAACTTATTCATGAGGCATTGAAAAAACGTGGCTATCAACCGGTGGACGATGAGACTGCCCGAAAGGCTATCTTGAAATATTATGGTGTAGACATCGCCCAAAACAATTCAATCTTGACGCAACAAGGTTTTCGCAGCTTTATTTTTAAGGATGGTGATCCCGCTGAACGCAAAAGGCAAGAGCTCTCTATGAATCAAAATTGCTGTTCGGAAGCAAGCTATTTCTGGAATAAAACCATCTATGTTTCGCATTACAATTACATCTTCTCCTATCCCACGATAGACGCGGCCGTAGCTATTAAAGGGCTGCCCGACATATTCGAGGAAGATTATGATGCGACGCTATTTAAGCGAGGGAAACTTTATTATAGGCTCCTCAACAAGGAAACATATTATGAAAACGAATTTATATTTCATGACAGTAAGAAAGCTTTTGCATGGCTGAAAAACAATTCTTTTGGGTTTCTTACCAATCTGTTGCAAAAGTATGGTTACGACAAGAATGAGGAAATCAATCGTTTGTTGCTTGATGATATGCTGGTGCAATATGAAACGGTAGTAAGATCCTATATTCTCGAGGAAACCTTTGCCATCAAGAAAAAAACGAAACATCCGCATGTGGAAATCAGGGAAGGGCTGTTGAAAAGTGTCCTAAAGCTACCTGCAAAAGTAGAATACGCAAAGATAATCTCGCTCATCAATACTTATATCAAATACATGATGGGCGAGGACGAGGAAGGTACACCCGACTGGGCAGAAGAATTTACGTTGGAGGAATGCTATAAGGTTGCGGCCTATTTGTGTTATTACCAATATCTGTTTTGCAAGAAATTTGGTGTTGAGGAGATTGAGCTTTTGGGTCAGGCGCTCTATGATCATGAGTCATTCAGAGAGTATATCGCAACTAAAAACTATTTTAATTTGAAAGGATTTAAGGCGCTTTGCAAGAAAGCGTATGACGAAGTGGAGGCAAGTGAAAAACTCAAAGAGGAGGATGATGAATAGAGGGGTAACGTTCCTGTCGTCGTCAAACAGCAGTGCACAACTGCAGGTGTAGTTATTGGTGCTGATACTTTATTTCTTGCTCGATAAAACGGCAACGCGTTTGATGTCGATTACAGCAGTTCGTTGAGGTTTTCAATCGTTGTGAGGCGTTCGTGATCGAAGGTTTCGGACAGTTCCATCTTCCAAGCCACACTGAAAGGCACGTGCACGGCGTGGGCACCGATGGCCAAAGCGGGTGCAATGTCCGATTTAAACGAGTTGCCAATCATCAGGAGTTGCGAGGGTTTGATGCCGCGTTCCACGCAGAGATGGCGGTATTCGGCTTCGGTTTTGTCGGCCACCACGCAGCAGTCGTCGAAGTAGTTGGCCAGTCCCGAGCGTTTGAATTTGTTGAGCTGGTCTTGTAATTCGCCTTTGGTGAAGACTATCATTTCAAAGTTGTCGCGGTCGGCTCGTGCGTTGAGGGCTATGAGTGTGTCTTCAACACCGGGCAGGGGTGTGGTGGGAAAGGTGAGCAGCGAGCGTCCCATTTGCATCACTTCCTCGATGATGCGCGCGCTCACTCGTCTGTTGGACACAGCGATGGCCGTTTCGATGAGCGACAGGGTGAAGGCTTTTGTGCCATAACCAAGGGTGGGCATGTTGCGTTTCTCGGTTTCAAATAGTGCCGTCGACAGCGTGTGGGCATCGCCATATTCGGCCAGAAGTTGGCAGAAACTCTGCTCCACGCGGTCGAAATGTGATTGGCAATCCCACAGGGTGTCGTCGGCATCGAAGGCCATGAGTTTGATGTGTTGCAACGTCATGGCGGGATTAGTCAACGAGGATTTCGTCTAAATAGGCTGTGATTTTCTCGCGGTCGAGATGCTGACCAATAAACACGAGCTTTTGCATGCGGTCGCCATAGGTCTCGTTCCAATCTTTTCGCAATCCTTCGTTGGCGGCCAAAAGCGGTTTGAGTTCTTTCTCGGGCATGGTGGCATACCATTGTCCGGCGTTGCGCAAGCCCATTTGTTTGCCCGCTTGTTCGAAGACGTAGCAGGTTTGTGGCTCGTCCTTAAACCAGCAGATGCCTTTGCATCGAATGACCTCGTGGGGCCAATGCTCGGCAATGAAGCGGTCGAAGTTGACCAAGTCGAAAGGCTTGCGGCGATAATAAACAAAGGTGCCGATGCCATATTCCTCCACCTCGCCACCGTCGTGATGGTGGTGATGATGATGGTGCTCGTGTTCGTGATGATGGTGTTCGTGCTCATCGTCGTCGTGTTCATGGTCATCTTCGTGCTCATGTTCGTGATGATGATGGTGCTCTTCCTCTTCCTCCTCGTCGTCATGGTGGTGCTCAATGGCGTCAATCCATGCGGCCGATGTAGCCACTTCGTCGAAATTGAAGCGGTGGGTGTTGATGAGTTGGTCTAAATCCACCTCGCCATAGTTACATTCTAAAATGTCGGCCTTGGGCTGCAGGGCGCGAATGATGTGCTTGATGCGTTGCAGTTCGTGGGGTTCTACTTCGGCAGCCTTGTTGAGCAAAATCATGTTGCAGAACTCAATTTGTTGGATGATGAGGTTGACAATGTCCTCATCGTCAATGTTTTTCTGCATGAGGTCGTTGCCCATGGCAAACTCATCTTTCATGCGCAGGGCATCCACCACGGTCACAATGTTGTCTAAGCGGGCGATACCGTCTTTGATGTATTTTGGTCCCATCGTGGGAATCGAACAGATGGTTTGTGCGATGGGTGCAGGTTCGCAAACGCCGCTGGCCTCAATGACGATATAATCGAAGCGCTTCATGCGCATGATGTCGCAGAGTTGTTCCACCAAGTCCATTTTCAGCGTGCAGCAAATGCAGCCATTTTGCAAGGCCACCAAGCTGTCGTCTTTCTGATCGACAATGCCTCCCTTCTCAATCAAGTCGGCATCAATGTTCACTTCGCCAATATCGTTTACAATCACGGCAAACTTCACGCCGCGTTTGTTGGTCAGAATTCTGTTCACTAAGGTTGTTTTTCCACTTCCTAAATAGCCCGTTAACAGCAACACGGGAATTTCTTTTGTATTCATTTTCTTTATCCTTTCTTTATAAGTTGCACGTGCAAAGGTATAAAAAACCGCCGACAAATGGTTGTTTTAGGATGCGATTATGTGATGTTAAGCCAGCAAGGCGGCATCTTCGCGCTTGGCTTGCAACTTGTACCATGCGCCAACGAGAGCAAAGAGCGCCACGTAGAGCAAAAAAGTTTGCGACAGCGTGGTGTAGATGGCGGGCAGTTGCGCACCGGGAAGTTGCACGATGCCGCGCACACCGGCCGTCATGCCTTGCGCGATTTGCAGCATCAGGTGATAAACGAGCAGTTGCAAGCCGTGAATGGGGGTGGACACGAGCAACACGATGGCGAGATAAAGCAAACCTGTGGTGGCGGGGATGACTACAAAATTGCTCAAAAGAAAATAGGGAGAGACGCGGCCAAAATAGTAGAGCACTAAAGGAAAGGTGAATAATTGTGCGGCGAACGACACGCAGGTGAGTTCCCACGCCCAGCGCAAGGGGCGTAGTTGGGGCTTCCAGCAGTTCGATAATGGGCGATAGACAATGGCAATGCCCAGCACGGCCATGAATGAAAGCTGAAATCCTGCGTCAAACAAAGCGACAGGATTGGCCACGAGAATGATGCAAGCCGACAGGGCCAGGGCGTTAAACGGTTTGTCTTCGCGTTGCAACATGAAGGTGATGCAATACATGCTGAGCATGATGGCGCTGCGAACAGCCGAGATGGGCATGCCTATGAGGAAGGTAAATGCCCACAGTGCGACGATAGCGAGGGTGAGCGCGATGGTGCTCCGGCGAAAAATGCGTGTGAGCAAGCTAAAGATAATGCCGAGATGAAGTCCTGAGAGTGCCAGGATGTGGCTGGCTCCTGCCATGTTGAAATCGTCTTTGAGGGCGCGGGGTAGGGCGCGCTTCTCACCCAAAATCAAAGCCGTGATAAGGGTGTTCTCCATCGTGTTGGGTGCAAGGCCGTGCAAATAGCATAGCATTTTCGCTCTAATGCAGTGCAGTTTCAGCTGCAATCTCTGCCAAAAAGGTAAGGAAAGTGGTAGCTTTTGTGTGCGCAGTTGCCAATAGGGGATAAACGTTTCGCCCACATAGCCTTGCCGTTTCAGCCACAGCGCATAGTTGAAATGCAGCTGTTGCGGCGTATCTCTGAGAGGTTCGAGCATGGCATCTGCCACGAGTCCCTGACCAATGGTTAAGTGCATGTCGTGTTGCGGAGAGTTGAGAATGGAAGCCTTCAGCAGCAAAGGGTGTCGCAGCAAATGGTTGTTGAGTCGCATGATGCGAATGTCGCAGCGCCAGGTCTTTCCTTTTTGAATGGGAATGTCGGTTATCACCGCTTCGAAATGGCTCTCGCCTTGTGGCAATGTGGGCAGATTTTGCGCCCTGCTCGTTTGCGCCAAAAAGCCTCCTAAAGCTATGGTTGCCCATAAAAGGCAGCCGCTTTTTGCAAGCTCGTGTCGCAGTAGGCGCGCCAATAGCATGCTCACAACCATAAACCCTATCCACACCCAGGGAGTAACTTGGGATAGAAGCTGCGTCTCAATCGCAATGCCTAAGCCCAAGGCAAGTGTGATGCGCAGCAGCGGATAGCGTTGGATGCTTCCGTTGACGTGGATCATTAGTGATAACCTGAATTTTGTTGCAGGGGTGTAGGACTCAGTTTGATGGCATTCTTCGGAATGGGAAACAGGCAGGTGAAGCCTGTGTTCTCGCCCGCAATGGGCAAACGGAAGTCATAGGCTTGTTGGAATTTTCCAAAGCGGACGAGGTCGTTGCGTCGCCATCCCTCCCACATCAATTCCAAAAGTCGTTCTTGCAGCAGGTTGTCTAAGGTGGCTTGACGCGGTGGCATGCCCACACGTTGGCGCACCAAATTCATCTCTGCATCGCCATTCTGTCCGTTTCTCACCAAGGCTTCGGCCTGCATCAGCAGCACATCGGCATAGCGAAACAGCACGATGTCGTTGTCGATGAGCTTGCCATCGCTATAGGCCGTGCGGTCGACTTCATATTTTGCCATGCGTGCGCCGGCTGTTTTCTCGTATGGACTTCCCGTGAGTGAGATGCGGGCAGCCAAAGGTTCGTAAACCAAAGGTTGGCCGTTGCTGAGGCGAACGACCTGACCATCCACGCGCACTGTACCGCTATAGAAGTTCATGCCAAAGCGTTTGTCTTCGTTCGGGGTGCCATAACCATAAGCATTGACTGTAGCGACCGTGGCGCAGGTGCCATTTTCGGAGGCCATGCCCAATGCGTCGCCGTGGCGATAGTGGCGGCTGCGGAAGAAATATTGATATTCGTTGGCGTAGAGATGCTTGTCCATCGGGATGGTGAAGATATTCTCATTCGAGGTTTCATTGTGCACTGCAAAGTTCTGTTTGTAGTCAGCCGAGAGCGTATAGCCTGCCGCTGTAATCTTTTGACAATAGGCAATGCAAGCCTCAAAAGCATTCATTTGCACGCCGTCGACCGTGAAAAGATGTGTGCCCGGCCCCATGTACACCTGATTGTTGAGCAGGATTTTGCAGAGCAAAAAATAGGCTACGGGCTGCGTGAAACGCCCATAATTGCGGCCTTGCAAGTTGCTATGGGCGGGCGAAAGATAGGGCACAGCGGCTTGTAGCTCGCGAATCAGCGTCTCGGCCACTTCTTTTCGCGGTGTTTGTAGAGCGTTGTTGGCCTCGGTTCCGTCGTTCATGCTGAGCGGAATGTTGCCCCACATGTCCATGAGGTAGAAATAGAACAAGGCCCTCAGTCCGCGCGCCTCGGCCATATATTCGTCATATTGCGCTGGTGTGAGCAAGTCTTTGTGGCGCGTGATGGTAGCTAAAGCATGATTAGACAGCCCCACGGCCTTATAAAGATATTTCCAAGTGTTGTACAATGCTTCGTCGGCTGGCGTCCAGGTGTGCAGATAAAGTCGCTGCCAAAAGCCGCCATCATACCAGTCGCCACCACGAATGGGAATCATAGCCTCGTCGGTGGTGAAGGTGTTGAAGTCGTAAACGCCGCGATAAGTGCCTTGCAGACCTTGGCTTTCTTGGTTGCT
The DNA here is from genome assembly GCF_000613785.1 of Segatella oulorum JCM 14966. GTDB lineage: Bacteria > Bacteroidota > Bacteroidia > Bacteroidales > Bacteroidaceae > Prevotella > Prevotella oulorum. The sequence continues at coordinate 8,219 of NZ_BAJQ01000033.1, forward strand.
TCCGATTTGCAAATACAGATTACCGATGGTGTTTAGATAAAGATCGGTGGCGTTGGTATAAGCCTCGGTCTCTGCTATTTGGTCGTGTGGTGTTTCGTTTAAGCATGCAGTCAGGCATAAAAGCAAGCCCGGCATGCTGTGACGGAGCAGCATAAGGATGATTTTTCTCATAGTCTTTAAAATTGAATGCTGATGCCTAATGAATAGGAGCGATAGGGCGGATAGGAACGTTTGTCGTCAATGCCTAAGGTTCCGTCTACGACATAGTTATTGATCATGGGCGTTAAGCCATGGTAGGCGGTGAGTGTGGCCAAATTGTTGATGGCACATGCCACGCGCAAGGCACTGATAACCTTTGAACGTATCGGAATGTTCCAGCCCACAGTGATGTAATCGAGATTGAGATAGTCACCACGTTCCAACCAATAATCGGTTGCAATTTGGTCGTGAATGTTTTGTGCCGGAGCCTTGGCCATGACGTTATAGTCAGGGAAACTGGTCATATTCATGTAGGTGAGTGCCGTTCCATTATAAATTTTATGGCCGAAAGCACCATTAATTTGTAGGGAGACATCGAGATTCTTAAAACGCAGACTGATGTTCGAACCCATGGTGCATTTGGGCATGGCCTGACCAGCAATGTAACGGTCGCCGCCATCTTCAAGATTGATGGTGCCGTTGTGGTCGAGGTCTTCGATGTCATAACGATAGCTTCCGTCGGCATTTTGCACTAAACCTTTGCAATGGGGCAGATAGAAAACGCCCAAGGGTTGCCCCACGATTTGGTAGACGATGTTGTTGTCGCCGCCATGAAAACCGGCACCATTAAGTTTCCCAATGGGCGTGATGTCGGCGGCCGAGAGCATTCTTCCTTTGTAATTGCCCGATAAAGTCAGCAGACGATTGTGCTGAAAGGCGATGTTCATGTTGATATTGAGTTCCAAGTCTTTTTTCTGAATGGGTGTGATGCCAAGCCCTAACTCAAAGCCACTATTTCGGATTTTGCCCAAGTTGGCCAAGAATTTATCGAAGGTAAAGGGCGGCACTGGCACGTCATAAAGATAGAGCATGTTGCGCGTGGTGCTGTAATAGAATTCGGCTTTCACGATGAGTCGATTCATCCAAAAGCCCATGTCCATGCCCATGTTGAAGGTGCTGCGCGTCTCCCATTTCAAATCGGGATTGGTGTTGCGGTAGAGGCCCAACACCGTTTTGGGCAAACCTTGATAGCTGATGATGCCTGTTGGGTGCACCAGGTTGAGCGAATAATAGGACTCGATGCTCGCCTGATTACCGCTTGTGCCATAGCCCATGCGCATTTTCCAAAGGCTGAGGGTGGGGAAGAGCGTAGCGAAGAAAGGTTCTTTGTCGACATTCCACGTGGTTGAGACCGACGGAAACAGTCCCCATTTGTTGTGCTGGCCAAAGAGGCTGCTGCCATCGGCGCGCAGATTGGCTTCTAATGTGTAGCGTTGCAACAGGCTGTAAACCGCACTTCCCAACACTGAAACCTGTGTGGGGTCGTTGAAGTCGGAACCTGTTCCGCCGTAAGGACGCAGCGAACCGGCGGCCAAATTATAATAACCAAAATGGTTGTTGGTAAACCCTTTCACCATCGTCCAAAAGCGTTCGTGACGCTCTTTCAGATATTCGGCCATGGCGGTCAGCTTTAAATCGTGGGCTTGCCATTGGCGGCGGTAGGTCAGAGTGGCATTTCCCACCCATTCTTCGGACTTGTGTTCCAACCGATTGGCTTGCCCTTGTGCCCAAATGAAAGTGGGGTGAAATATGGCATCTTCCATCGAACTGAAGCTGTAGCTGCCGAAAGCTTTCATTTGCAGTGTGGGCGTGAGGTTGAAGTCGAGCCCCATGTGGGTGTTGAAGTTGAGCGCTTTGTTGTCGTATTGTTCCAGCAGCACGGCCAACGGCGAGGTGAGTTGGCTGGCAGTTGCGTTGCGATCCCATCCTCCTTGCTCATTTTTATGGTCGGGGAAGGTGGGGTTTTGCGCCGCCGCACTATAAAAAAGTTTCTGCGGGTCTAAGATAAAATGATTCTTTTGCGATGAGCCAAATACGCCAAATTCGATATTCAACAGATTGTTGAAAGCCTTTTGAAAAAGGTCGAATTTGGCCGTGAAATTTTTCGTAGCATTCACCTTCACCACCATTTTGTGTTCCATCACGCCGATGGAAGCACGATAGTTGCTTTGCTCGTTGCCGCCACTAAACGCCACATGATGATTTTGCACGAAGCCCGTTCGCAACAGCGCTTTCTGGAAGTTGGTGTCATAGCCCCCGTTGACCACCGGCAGATGGAGGGCGTTGGCCGTCGCCACATAATCGCCGGCCGAAAGCATCGGGATGGTTTTGTGGCTCGTTTCAAATCCGATGGTGCCATCGTAGCTCAGACGGAAAGGGCTGTTGCTGCCCTTCTTGGTGGTTACTTCGATGACGCCCGAAGCCCCACGCGAACCGTATTTCGACGTCTCGGTGGCATTTTTCAAGATGGCAAAACGCTCGATGTCGGCCGGATAGATGGTGGCGAGCGTAGCCAAATCGCTGTACATGCCGTCGATGATGACCAGCGGATTGTTGCCGCCTGTGAGCGAAGTGGTGCCGCGCACACGCACACTGTTGAGCTGTGCCATGCGGTCTTCGCCGGTTGCAATGTTCACGCCCGCTGCCTGTCCGCTCAGTGCATTGAGCGAATTGGTGACCAACCCCTTGTTCATTTGCTGTTGCGTCACAATGTCTGTGGCACCCCATTGCATGGTGGGCGTGAGTCGTTTGACGGCTATGCTGTCGATGGTCTTCGTAACGTTTGGCTTCTTTTTGCGCACGGTTTTGTGTTGCGCCAGCAGGGGTGTTGCGGGGAAAAAACAAGCCATTAAAAGAACTTTCCAATGTTGCATATCATGTAATCGTGGATGTTGCATGCCACAAAGATATAAAAAAGAGGGGCTTTTTGGCTCCTCTTGGCTTGTTTTTTATGGAAGATGGGCCTTTAAGACCTCATTTTGGCTCAAAAGACGGCTACATTCCGTTATTTTGGGTTGGGCGTTGCTGCGTGAAGCGGCTTTGCTCACCATCTCATGAACGATGATGAAACACCCCCGGTATCTCGCTTGTTTTTATCAAAAATAGCTGAGAACGCCCTGTGGTTTCGCTTGTTTTTGTTGAAAACGAATGAGAACGCCCTGTGGTTTCGCTTGTTTTTGTTGAAAACGAATGAGAACGCCCTGCGGTTTCGCTTGTTTTTATTGAAAACGAATGAGTACGCCCTGTGGTTTCGTTTGTTTTTATTAAAAACGAATGAGAACGCCCTGCGGTTTCGCCTATTTGTGCTTTTGGTAGTATTCTAAGCCTAATTGCACATTCTTTTTCAAGGCTTTCGACGAGAATGTGGCACCTGTGACGCCGTCGACATCGGCCTTTGCAGCTTTGGCAACGCGCATGCCGGCAAATTTCTCGAGCAGGGTTTTCGCCTTGTTAAAGTATTTTGGCGTTTCTTGATTGGGCAATGTCTCAATCTTTAGAATCTTGTTTTTTTCGATATAAATTTTCACGGGCGTGGCACCTTTGAAGCCTTTCACCGCTTGACTCAACGAGGTGGTGTTGACAATGGTCATGCCGTTTTCTCTACTCATCACCTCTTCGGCGGGCATGGCGCTCATCATGATAGCTACCATGGCCAGCGTTGTGCAGGCCGTGAACAGGCCTTTTGCGAATGTTTTTTTCTGCATCATTTCCTCAATACAATTTGAATGTTGGGCGCAAAGATAGTGTTTTAGCCCATAAGCGTGGCGCATGCGCGGCGGGAATTATTGTTATTTAACCTTGTTTTGCCGCCGCATATTCGATAGAAACCTATAATTTTGCACCACAAGAGCGCTGGCAATAAATCGGTTGGGCGCCCGTTTTAAAAGAGTAGAAACGAAAAAGAAGAAACAATGATTGAATACATCAAAGGAGAATTGGCCGAGCTCACCCCCGCTTTGGCTGTGGTTGAGGCGGCCGGCGTGGGCTATGCACTCAACATTTCGCTCACCACTTACACGGCTTTGCAGGGCAAGCGCCAAGTAAAGCTCTATGTGCACGAGGTGCTTTCGGCAGGTGGTCGCGACGACAGCTTCACGCTCTATGGCTTTGTGGCCAAGCAAGAACGTGCACTCTATCGGCTGCTCATCACCGTTTCGGGGGTGGGTGCCAACACGGCGCGCATGATGCTCTCGTCGATGAGCCCTGCAGAACTCTGCAATGCCATAGCCAATGGCGATGAACGCCTGATTAAATCGGTGAAAGGCATCGGTCTGAAGACGGCGCAACGCATCATTGTCGACTTGAAAGATAAAATCATGGCCAGCGGCATTGCCGACGAATTGCATGTGGCGAGTGGCAGGTCGGCCACTTCGGTTAATAGTGAAGTGCGCGACGAGGCGGTCTCTGCGCTCACCATGTTGGGCTTCTCGCCTGCGCCAACGGCCAAAGTTGTGGTGGCCATTTTAGAAAAACAACCCGACATGCCTGTTGAACAGGTGGTGAAAGCGGCGTTGAAACAATTAAAATAGTGCACGGTAAACGGATTTGAAACAACAAAGGACATTTCTGCTTTTGGGGCTGCTAATGCTGGTTGTCATTAGCGATGCTTTCGGCATTTCCTTTCCGTCGCAAATCCGTGATGCACAAAAGCAGGCTGTTCCGCGGCGCGATACGCTTGTTGTTCCCCAAAAGGTGAAGCCGCGTTGGCGCATTCAACGCACACAACCCATCGGCTGGAGCGATTTAGATAGCAGCAGTTTGGATTTGCAGACGCCCATTGATTTGCGTCCACAAGTGACGTTTAACGACACGCTCCAACGCTATATCTTCGGACAAAAATTAGGCGGAACCTATTTAGGGGCACCCCTGATGATGACGCAAGACGAATATCTGCGGTGGCGCGATCATCAGCAATGGAGTGCCTTCTTTCGGAAAAAGAATGCTGAGATCTTTGTGCGCAAGGGGAAAGATAAGTTTGATTTCAGCGACATGCACTTTGATTTAGGACCGGCCGAGAAGATTTTTGGTCCGGGCGGTGTGCGGATTCGCACGCAAGGCACGGCCGAATTGCGCATGGGGTTCACGCATCAGAATTTGGAAAATCCGGCACTTACGCTCAATCGTCGTCGCACAACCACGATGAATTTCGATGAGAAAATCAACCTCAATGTGAATGGAAAGGTGGGCGACAAGGTGAACATGAACCTGAATTATAACACCGATGCGACGTTTGATTTCGATGCACAAAACCTGAAACTCAAATACGAAGGCAAAGACGATGAAATCATTAAGCTAGTCGAGGCAGGCAATGTGTCGTTTCCCAGCAACTCCTCGCTCGTCAGTGGCGCCATGTCTTTGTTTGGTTTGCGCACCGATTTGCAGTTCGGAAAATTAAAGATGCAACTCGTAGCCTCGCAGAAAAAGAGTTCCACCAAAAGTGTTTCAACGCGGGGACGTGTGCAATTAACGCCCTTCGATATTGACGTTTCTGATTACGAAGAGAACCGCCATTTCTTCCTTTCTCATTATTTCCGCAGCCATTATGCTGAAGGCATGTCAAAGTTGCCTAATCTGATGACAGGCGTGCAAATCAATCGTGTGGAGATTTGGGTGACCAACAACACGGGAACTACGACCAACACGCGCAACATTGTTGCCTTAACCGATTTGGGAGAGCCGGTGACTTTGTTGCGCCCTTCGCTTTGGTCGGTGTCGGGCATGCCTGTTCCGGCCAATCAAGCCAACACCGAATATGCAGCCATGAGCACTACCTATGCTGCGGCGCGCAACATCAATCAAACTTCTTCGGTGCTCGATGGTGCGGGTTTGGTGGGCGGTGTTGATTACGAAAAGTTGGAGAATGCGCGGTTGCTCAGTAGTGCTGAATACAGCGTTAATCAGGCATTGGGCTACGTGAGCCTCAATGTGGGCATCAATACCGATCAGGTTGTGGCCGTGGCCTATTCCTATACCTATGGCGGTGTGACCTATCAAGTGGGTGAGTTTGCCGGCGACAGAACCAATGTCAACGAGGCGTTGTTTGTGAAAGCGTTGAAGAACACGGATAATAATCCCTCGCAAGGCAACTGGAACTTGATGATGAAAAACGTCTATCGCTTGGGCGATCGGGTGGAACGCGAGCGTTTCCGTTTGGATGTGAAGTACCAAAGCAACACCGATGGCGTAGATTTAAACTATATTCCCGAACCGCAAGTGCGCACAAAACCGTTGGTAAAGCTCTTGGGAGCCGATCGATTAGACAACAACAATCGCCCCAATAGCAATGGCTATTTCGACTATGTTGAAGGCTATACCGTGAGCAATGGACGAGTTTATTTCCCCTCACCCGAACCTTTTGGAGCCGATCTTTTAGCTGTACTTACATCGCGTAGTGTGAGTGTTGCCGTGGCACAAGGCTATGCTTTTACCGAGCTTTATCATCGCACAAAGACGGCGGCCAAGCAGATGGCCGAGAAGAATAAATATCATTTGGTGGGACAATTCCGCGGCTCTTCAGACAATGTTATTGCTTTAGGCGCTTATAACATTCCGCAAGGTTCGGTGCTGGTTACGGCGGGAGGTGTGCAATTGACAGAAGGCGTAGATTATAGTGTAGACTACAATGCAGGCGAAGTGACCATCCTAAACCAAAGTATTTTGAATGCCGGAACGCCGGTGAATGTGTCGCTTGAAACCAACAACAATTATGGCATGCAGCGCAAAACGATGTTTGGTTTGAATTGGGAATACAACTTTTCGCATGACCTTCAGCTCAGCGGAACCTTTCAACATCTCTCCGAGCAGCCCTTGATAAACAAAGTTGTGATGGGAGAAGAACCGCTGAACAACACGCTTTGGGGCTTAAATCTGAATTGGAAGAAAGAGAGTCAGTGGCTTACCGACATGCTCAATAAATTGCCTTTCTTGCATGTTACGCAGCCTTCTTATCTGCGATTTACGGGTGAGTTTGCGCAACTTCTTGCGGGCAGCAACCACGATACGCAAGACAATGCATCCTATCTTGACGACTTTGAAAGTGCAGCCAGCAAGATAGATGTCTCCACACCCACCTCATGGATGTTGTCGAGTGTGCCGGCAATGTTTCCAGAGAGCACGGACAAAACCACATTGAGCAGCGGATTTAACCGCTCGCAAATGGCATGGTACACCATCGACCCGCTATTTACGCGGCGCAGTAGTTCGCTCACACCGGCACATATTCGCGGTGACCTCGATCAGCTCTCCAATCATTATGTGCGCGAAATATCCACGCGCGAGCTCTATCCCAAACGCGATGTGAGCAATTACAACGGCACACTCTCAACACTGAACGTGCTCAACGTGGCCTATTATCCTGAGGAGCGCGGTCCTTATAATTTCAATCCCGGGCTGAATGCCGATGGCACGCTGCCCAATCCGCAGCAACATTGGGGAGGCATGATGCGGAAACTCGACACCAATGATTTCGAACGTGCCAACATAGCCTATCTGGAGTTTTGGCTGTTAGACCCTTTCATTTATTCGCGCACGCAAAGCAATGCCAACACCTATGGCGGCGATTTGTATTTCAATTTGGGCGAAGTTTCTGAAGATGTGCTCCACGATGGACGGAAATTCTATGAGAGTGGCTTGCCCGTTGATGGTTCGCAGCAGTTTACCACCTCGCAATGGGGCAAGATCCCCACGTCTACAACCATCAACTATGCCTTTGCTACGTCGCCCGGTGCGCGTGTGCTGCAGGATGTAGGGCTCAATGGTCTGAACGATGATGAGGAGCGTCGTTTCCCTTCTTACCAAAACTTTTTAACGACAGCGCAAAGCATTGTGCGTGCCGATGTGTGGAACGCCATTCAGCACGACCCCGCTAACGACAACTATCATTACTTCCGCGGCGAGGATTATGACCAGATGCGTGCCGATATTTTGCGCCGCTATAAGTATATCAACAATCCACAAGGCAATTCGCCCGACAACGAATCAGTGAGTGCACGCTACGATAACGCCTATAAGGCCACGCCCGATGTGGAGGATATCAACCAAGACTACACGCTGAATGAATACGAACGCTATTATCAATACCATGTTTCGTTGCGCCCCAACGATATGGTGGTGGGTAGCAATCATATTGTGGATAAGCGCGAGGCTAATGTGCGGTTGCGCAACGGGCAGACCGAGACGGTGACTTGGTATCAGTTTCGTATTCCGCTAAGCGATTATGAGCGTCGCGTGGGAGGCATCTCCGATTTCACCAGCATTCGTTTCATGCGCTTGTTCCTCACGCGCTTTCAGCATCCCATTGTCTTGCGTTTTGGCAGTTTAGACCTTGTGCGGGGTGATTGGCGAGTCTATGAACATAACCTTGATGCCAGTGCAGGAACGGGAACATTGGCGGTGAGCACTGTCAGTGTTGAGGAGAATGCCGAGAAAACGCCCGTGAATTATGTCATTCCGCCGGGCATCAATCGCGAGCAAGATCCTACGCAAGCGCAACTGATTGAAAGCAATGAAGCCGCGTTGAATATGGTTGTTGACCATTTGAGCCATGGCGAATCGAAGGCCGTTTACAAAAACACCACGCTTGATTTGCGTCGTTACAAGCGCTTGGAGATGTTTGTGCATGCCAACGCCTTTGCACAAAATGCCACCGCGCTGACTGATAACGAGCTGGCTGTTTTCGTACGGTTAGGTTCTGACTACCGTAACAACTATTACGAATATCAAATACCCTTGCGTCTGACGCCTGCGGGGCGCTACCATTTAAATGTACCCGCTGATCGGCAAGCGGTGTGGCCGATAGAAAACATGCTCGACATCCCCTTATCGGTATTCACCGATTTGAAGCGCCAACGCAACATCGCCAAGGCGCAGGGCTTAGCTTCATTTACCAGCGCCTATTCGGATTATGATGCCACGAACCCGAGCAATTTAAGAACCATCATGGGCAATCCGTCGTTGGGCGAGGTGCGAACGATTATGATTGGTGTGCGCAATCTGTCGACAGGTAGTAAGAGCGGCGAGGTGTGGGTGAACGAGTTGCGCTTGAAAGACTATAATCAAAAAGGTGGCTGGGCGGCCAATGGCAATCTGAACATGCAGCTTTCCGACCTCGGCTCCGTCAATCTGCAAGGACGCTATGTGAGCGATGGCTTCGGCGGATTGGAGAGCACGGTGAGCGAACGCACAGAGAATGCCGTTTCGGCCTATAGTCTCACCACCAGTTTGGAGTTGGGGAAGTTCTTCCCTCGCAAAGCCCATGTCACCATTCCGCTTTATTATTCACGCACGAATGAATCGAGCAAGCCGCGCTATAATCCCCTTGACACCGATGTGTTGTTGCGCGATGCTTTGCAAACGGGCACACCCCAAGAGCGCCAAATGCTTGAGGACATTGCGGTGACGAAGCATGTGCAGACCCATTTCTCGGTGGCCAATGCGCGGGTAGGCATTCAGAGTCCACGCGCACCGATGCCCTATGATCCGGCCAATTTCTCGTTCTCTTATAGTCATGCCCATCGCCATACGCGCGGAGAAACCACCGTTTATGAGAACGAGGACAGCTGGCGAGGGGCCATGAGCTATGCCTGGTCGCCCGTCTATCAGCCGTGGGAGCCTTTTAAGCACTTGCGCAATGCTTCGCGTTGGCTGGATATTGTTCGCCGCTTTGGCTTGAATTGGTTGCCCCAAAATCTTGCATTCAACACCGAACTCACGCGCAATTACTATGAGTATCAAGAGCGAAACATCGATGCGCCCACAGCGTCGCCATTGCCCGTGACCTTTAATGAGCAGTTCTTGTGGAATCGTGACTTTGTGCTTCGCTGGGATTTGACACGCAACTTGCATTTGAATTTCCAAAGTGCCACACGCGCGCAGATTGAAGAGCCCTATACCCCCATTAATAAATCGCTCTATGCCGACCGCTACAAGGCGTGGAAAGATTCGGTGTGGACGAGTATCAGGCATCTCGGGACGCCCTTGGATTATCAGCAAGCCTTCACACTCTCCTATCAAGTGCCGCTCCATCTCATCCCCATTTTCGATTGGACCAGCCTGCAGGGGCAATATCATGCCACCTATTCGTGGGTGCGCGGCACGGAGACTGCAGCGCATCAGAGCTTGGGCAACATCATCACCAACAACCGCAGCCTGACGTTCAACGGTTTGTTTAATCTCGAACGGCTCTACAACCACATTCCGTTTTTGCGCAAAGCCAACGAACGTTTCAACCAGCTGCGCGAGGACAATCGGCGTTCGTCGCAGCAAAACACTGTGCAAAACGCATCCCATCCTGCCGGCAGCGACGGGCGACAGCAACGAGAGTTTGCACAAGAAATAGTGCTCAAGCCCGACACCTTGCCCGTCGTCACGCATCATTTGCGCAGCAAGTGTTTACGCATTGTGGCGCGCACCGAAGACGGACGCCTCTATCCGTTGAAGTATAAGTTGCTCGATGAAAATCGACTCCGAGTGACAAACAAGGTGGATTCGGTGCAGAAACTCATGCTGATTGTGCACGAGACTGCGCCATTTGAGCCCACAAAAGGCTATCAATCGTCTCTGGCTTTGGCGCGCGTGCTGATGATGGTGCGCAGCATCAACGTCAGCTATCGGGAACAATACGCGATGACCTTGCCCGGCTTCATGCCCACCATCGGCGATGCTTTTGGCCAACGGCGCGACAATGGATTGTTGGCGCCGGGCTTAGATTTTGCCTTGGGACTGACCGGCAACGGCTACATCGATAAAGCGTTAGATAGGCAATGGCTGCTCCTCAACCCGGCGATTGCCACGCCCGCTACCACACAACGCACCGAAGACCTGCAAGTGCGCGCTGTGATAGAGCCTTTCCGCGATATGAAAATCGATCTCAATGCCGCCCGCAACACCACACGCGCGCAGCGCATTCAATATATGTATGCCGACAAGCCCACCCTCGAGAGCGGCACGTTTTCCATGACAACCCTTTCGCTGCGAGGTGCTTTCGAAGGCATCGGCAACGCCCGCAGCGGTTATCAGAGCGCATCCTTTGCAAGATTCTGCAATTTGTTGGATGCCTATCGCAGCCGCATCGAAGAACGCTATCAAGGTCTGCACTATCCGGCCGGTTCGCCCATGGCTGGCCTGCTTTTCAACCCGGCCAACGGAACCGTCAATCGCTACAGCGCCGACGTCATGGTGCCGGCATTCCTCTCGGCCTACACCCACATGGGCAACGCGCATCTGAACCTCTTTCCCACCTTGGCACATCTCTTGCCCAACTGGACTCTGCGCTATGCAGGTTTGGCACGACTGCGTGGTTCAACGAGCGATTTAAACGCTTCGACATCAATCATGCTTATCGCAGCATCTACTCCGTTGGCTCCTACTCCTCGTTCAGCAACTATTGGGCGGCAGAGCGTGGCATGGGGTTCGTGGCCGATGTCGCCACCGGTAACCTCATTCCGAGTGGCCGCTTCAACGTGGCGATGGTGAGCCTCAACGAATCCTTTTCGCCACTCATCGGCATCGACATGATGTTTGAAAGCGGGCTGACGGCCAAGCTCGAATATCGCACCGTGCGCAGCATTAACCTTAGCCTCACGAGCATTCAGCTCAACGAGGCGCAGAGCAAGGACTGGGTGGTGGGCGTTGGCTATCGCATCAACGATTTCAACCTGCTGGGCATGGGCAAACGCCGCCCGGCGAAAAGCCGTCGCACTGCGATAGCGAAGGCCGCTTCATCGGCTCCGTCGAATGAACCATCGCGCGAGGTCAACCGCGACCTCAACCTCAGCCTCGACATGAGCTATCGACGACAAGCCTCGCTGTTGCGCGACATTGCCACACAAATCACCAACGCCAGTAGCGGAACCACGGCCTTGCGATTCAATTTCATGGCCAGCTACACCCTCTCGCGCATGCTCACCATGACGTTTTTCTATGATTTTCAAAACAACACACCCTTGCTCAGTGGCAGCAGCTATCCCATGTCGACCCACGACTTTGGGCTGAGCATCAAATTCTCGCTCACTCGTTAACACCTTTCTCGCATGCAACAAAACCAAATTACGATTGCCCACGCACAGCCCTCGCAGGCAGCTGTCATTGCACAGCTCATCATGCAAGCCATGACCGACGAATGCTGTTTGTCGTTCGTTGGCTCGGGCCAGACGCTCGACGATTTCCGCCAGCTCATGCACACATTGGTTGCCCTTCCCAACACGCAATATTCGTTTCGCAACACCTGGGTGGCCCTGCATCGGCAAACGGTCGTGGGGTGCTGCGTGGCCTACGAGGGCAGTCGGCTCCACGGCCTGCGCCAAGCCTTTGTCGATGGTGCCCGACGAGCTTTTGGGCGCAACCATTCCTGCATGCCCGACGAGACGCAGGCAGGCGAATTCTATGTGGATAGCTTGGCCGTGCTGCCCGCCTATCAAGGTCGCGGCATCGCCACACGGCTGCTGCAAACCGTGCAACGGCAAGCGTGCGCGTTGCAATTACCCGTGGGCTTGTTGGTCGACACGGGCAACCCTGCAGCCGAGCAGCTCTATCGTCGCCTCGGTTTCCGCCACGTTGGCGAGGCAGCCTGGGGCGGTCATGCCATGAAACACATGCAATGGCGCGGCTGAAAAGCATCACACCATGGAAAACACAGCATTGCCGCATGATGTAGCATGATGGACAATGCGCGCGTGCATGATTTATATATATAATAAGGTGGCGGAGGATGTAGACGCCACGTCGACCTATTATATCAGGTGGTGATGGCAGGTGGAAACGCCTTCTTTGCGAATGAGAACGTAACGATGGTAGGTGGAAATGCCGCTTTTGCGGGTGAGGACGTGCCTTTTACGGATGGAAACGCCGCTGCGCGGACGTTCGGGCGGGCACACAGGCACCGCCCCTACCATTTCTCCTATGGCTCCGTGTCATAAGGTTGCCGGCGAGGTGCTCGCCGCTGCAAAATACGAGGTGATAGTCGTGGCGAGGGGCTTTCCGCTGCACAAACATGAGTGAATAGTCGCGGCGAGGTGCTCGCCGCTGCACAAACACGAGTGAATAGTCGCGGCGAGGTGCTTTCCGCTGCACAAACACGAGTGAATAGTCGCGGCGAGGGGCTCGCCGCTGCACAAACATGAGTGAATAGTCGCGGCGAGGGGCTCGCCGCTGCACAAACACGATGGTATAGTCGCGGCGAGGGGCTCGCCGCTGATATTCCGCGCTGTTTATCGCAGGAAAACAGCTCGCCGCATCATAAACATGAGTGTATAGTCGTGGCGAATAGTTCGCCGCGTCACAAACATAAGTGTATAGTCGTGGCGAATAGTTCGCCGCGTCACAAATATGAGTGCATAGTCGTGGCGAACAGTTTGCCGCGTCACAAATATGAGTGCATAGTCGTGGCGAACAGTTCGCCGCATCATAAACATGAGTGTATAGTCGAGGCGAATAGTTTGCCGCGTCACAAACATGAGTGTATAGTCGCGGCGAGGTGCTCGACGACGGTGTTTCTGTTTGTTAGGGACTAAGCCAAGCAGTCGAGGAGCATTTCCATGAGGCGGGGAATGGCGTAGTGGTCGATGTCGGCTTCGTCAATCCAAATGAAATCTGCGGGGAGGGTGGGGCGCTGATGGCATTCAAGCCGATAGAAGTTGGCGTGGATGACGCGATGCGTGAGCACGTGTTTTACATTCGATTTTAGCAGCGTGGCTTGTTGGCGAAGTGAGGCGGCAAGGTGGTCGGCCTCGGGAACAGTCCACAGACCTTGCCAGATGTCGCCTGCAGCGCGCTTGTGGAGTGCTATCTGACCGTGACAATGCACATAAAAGCAATCCATTTGGCGCTGTTTCACTTTGAGCGTGCGCAATTTCACGGGCAACTGGTCGACGCGGTCTTCGCGAAAGGCCGCGCAGGTTTCTTGCAGTGGGCAGGCGGAGCAGGAGGGTGCTTTGGGTGTGCACACCGTGGCTCCGAAATCCATGATGGCTTGGTTATAGGCCGAAGCCTGACGGGGCGGCAGATAGTGCTGTGCCATCGTGGCAAACAGTTGCTTGCCTTGAGGGGTGTTGATGGGCTGGCTGAGGCCAAAATAGCGAGCAAAAACGCGATAGAAGTTGCCGTCGACGGCAGCATGGGGTTGATGGAAGGCCATGCTGGCGATGGCCGCCGCCGTATAGTCGCCCACGCCTTTCAGCCGGCGCAGGTCGGCATAGTTATTGGGGAATGTGCCTTGTTGGACGATTTGTTGGGCGGCATGATGCAAGTTCCGCGCACGCGAATAATAGCCTAAACCCTGCCACGCGCGCAGCACCTCGTCTTCGCTGGCGCGGGCAAGGTCGTTCACCGTGGGCCAACGCTGCATGAAGCGCTGCCAATAGGCTGTCCCTTGTGCGATGCGTGTTTGCTGCAAGATGATTTCGCTCAGCCAAATGGCGTAGGGGTCTTGGGTGTGTCGCCAAGGCAAATCGCGGGCATTCTGTGCAAACCATGTTAATAAAGTGGGGGTGAAAATGTTGTTACTCTGCTCCATACCGCTGCAAAGTTAACGATTTCTGAAATAAAACCTTTAACTTTGTAGAGCTTTATCAAGGCATTTCGTTTCATCATTCAAGCAGCATAAGCGTGGAAAAAGAAAATAAGGAATTGAACTATGCGTGGGATTTTGTAGAGCACACGGGCACGAGTGTCTTTCTCACGGGCAAGGCCGGCACGGGCAAAACCACCTTCTTGCGGCAGTTTGTAGCCGAGACACAGAAGCGTTTTGTCATAGTGGCGCCAACGGGCGTAGCGGCTGTCAACGCGCACGGAGTGACCATCCATTCGTTCTTTCAGTTGCCGTTCTCGCCTTATGTGCCCCACATGATCTACAAGGAGAAATTTGCTTTTTCACAAATCAAACGCAACATCCTCAAGACGCTTGACCTGCTTATTATTGATGAAATCAGTATGGTGCGCAGCGATTTTTTAGATGCCATTGATGCCGTGTTGCGAAGGTTTCGAAATCCGTTGCAGCCTTTTGGTGGCGTGCAGTTGCTGATGATAGGCGACTTGCAGCAGCTCACGCCCGTGGTGACCGACGAAGACGCTATGCTGCTGAATCGACATTACGCCACGCCCTACTTCTTCGATAGCCATGCTTTGGCTAAGGTTTCTTATGTGACGATTGAGTTGAAGAAAGTTTATCGGCAGCAAAACGAAATCTTCCTGCGAATTTTAAATCATGTGCGTAATGGCGAGACCACAGCAGATGATCTTGCGGCATTGAACGCACGCTATCAGCCCGACTTTGTTCCGCCGAAGGAAGCGGGCTATATTCGGTTGACGACGCACAATGCCATGGCCGACCATTATAATGAGCAACAGTTGGCGGCCATAGAAGAGCCTGCATTTTGCTTTGCAGCCGAGATAAGGGGCACGTTCCCGGAGTATAGTTATCCCACGAGCGAGCACTTGGTGTTGAAGAAAGGTGCGCAAGTGATGTTTGTGCGCAACGATGCTTCGCCGGCCCATCAATATTATAATGGGCGCATTGGTCAGGTGAAGGCGATTGATGATGATTGCATCTTGGTGCATTGCGATGGCGACGAATTCGATATTTCGGTGGAACGGCAAGTGTGGGAGAACACGCGGTATGTGATTAATGAGAAAACCAAAGAGATTGAACCCGAGGTGCAAGGTGCTTTTACGCAATATCCGCTGCGCTTGGCTTGGGCCATCACCATTCATAAGAGTCAGGGACTCACTTTCGAACATGCCATTATTGATGCGGGCGCTTCGTTTGCTTCGGGACAGGTTTATGTGGCGCTCAGTCGCTGCAAGACGCTCGAAGGGCTGGTGTTGGCTTCGCCCTTGCACGCCCATGCCATCATGAATGACCATCGGGTGGATGCCTATATCGAACAGCAAGAGCATGCGGCCGAAGAAAGCATTGTGAAGTTGCCTTATCTGAAGCAAGATTATTATCGGCAGCAGCTGTTGGAACTATTTAATTTCCGCGACCTCATGCAGGCCGAGGAAGCGCTCAATCGGGCGGCTATCGAATGGTTGCATGCCTATCCCAAACTGCAAATGCTGCACAAAGCCACATTGCAAAGCATGCAAACGCAGGTGGCTGATGTGGCTGCGAAGTGGCTGAAATTTATCGCGCAACAGTCTTTTGAAGCCTTGCAAGACGAGGTGTTTGTAGAGCGCATGCAGAAAAGTGTCGGCTACTTCATCGCGCAGCTCAATACTTATTTGCGTCCGCTTTTGGCACAGACGAAAGAGGCAAAAGTGGGAAATAAGCAGGGGGTGGAGCGTTTGCAGACGACTTATGCCGAACTGCGTGTGGCTTACCTGAGCAAATATTATTTGTTGACGGCTATTCTCAAAGCCGGATTCCAGGTAGAAAGCTATTTAAAGTTGCGTCAAAAGTGTTTCTTGGAGGCGATTGACGAGGTAGAATCCTCTCCCGAACCAACCAAGAGGCGGCGGCAGCGCACGACTGAAAAGCCGAAAGCGGAGAAGCCCGCGAAAGTGAATACGCGCGAAATAACGCGACAGTTGTTTGAGGAAGGAAAGACCATTGGCGATATTGCCGTGGAGCGCAGCCTTACGGTTTCGACCATTGAGGGCCATCTAGCCCATTATGTGGCGCAGGGTGAGTTGTCGGCAGTTGCGATCATCGGACAGGAACGTTACGATTGTGTCAATCCTGTTGTTGAACGCTTGGGCACATCGGCGGAGCGCAAGGTGCTCAAAGAGCATTGTCCCGAGCACATCACCTATGGCGATATTCTTATTGTGCTGGCTGAGAAAGAGTTTCGCGCAAAGAAATGAATTGAACAGATATGAAAAGATTATTAATAAGTTTTACCGGATTTCTCTTGCTGATGTGCTCAGCAGTGTCGTGTCGCTTTGCAAAAGAGGAACCGTTGGGCGATACGGTTGCGGCGCAAGTGTTTGAACCGGTTGTTGCCGCAAAAAAGAAAGTCGTTTCATGCGATTCTGTGGCCGTCGTCGCGCATGACAGTGCCGATATTTTCTATGTGGGCGATGGCAGCACAAAGTATCTTTTGCAATTAGTGTCTTATCCGTCTCGGCGCGACACGTTGCTGTTGGGGAAAGCTGTGCATCTGCGTGTGCGTGGCAATGCCGACTTTGGGCATGTCATTCGCGTGGGCTTCTTCCATCTGCCTACGGGCGATTCCATCGTGAAGACCATTGATGAAATTCCTCAGAATATCAATTAGGCGCGCAGAGAATGGTGCACACGCGGTTCTGGAAGTTCTTGGCGTTGCGTGCATGCATCACACCTTGATTGATGATGGCGAAAGAGAGCCAATGCCCATTGGCCGCTTTGCAATAGCCCGCCAAACTGCTAATGCCCGTTAGTGTGCCGGTCTTTGCCCTTACGTTGTTGCGCGTAAAGGTGCTGCGCATGCGTTTCTTCAGTGTGCCGTCGACACCTGCAATGGGTAAGGCTTGATAGAGGTGGTGGAAAATGTTCTCGTTTTGGTAGGCGTAGCGCAGCAGCTTCACTTCGACTTCGGCCGACAGATAGTTGTAGAGCGAGAGCCCCGAACCATCGGCCAATCTATAGTTCGCCGGGTTGAGCCCCACCTTGCTCAAGAGCACTCTTTCTGCTTCGCGTGCATGCTTGGCTGTGGCGGGGCGACTTCCTGTAGCTGCCGCTAATTGATAGTACATGGATTCGGCGTAGAGATTGTTGCTATCTTTGAGCATGCGCATGAGAATTTGGTCCATCGTGTGGAAACGATTCACAATGCAATAGGAATCGTTTGGTTTTGTTTTCTCGTCAATAGGTGCATCGACAACAATGTTAGCTGCCATGAGTGCATTGAGAAAACGACTCATGAACGTGTCTTTACCACTAATTAGTAAGGGCGAGAGCACTGGATTTTTATCGTCCCAGCACCAGCCCTCACCAAAGTCTTTCGCTTCTTTCATGCTTTTGTCTGCGTAGAGGTGCCCCTCAATGGTGTCGATGCCCATTTTCTGAATGGCCTCGACAAAAGCATGCAAATCGTCGGTGTTGAACCGTGGGTCGAACCCTCCCACACAATAAATGTCACCCGTTAACTTTCGATTCTCAATCTTCCCAGTGTAGCACAATTCTGTTTTAAACAGGTAGTCACCTCCCAAATGGTCGATGGCTGTAATGGCTGTAAGTAGTTTCATGGTGCTGGCAGGGCGCATGAGTTGGCGCTCATTGTAAGCAAAGAGTGCGCTGTCGGCCGTGAGGTCGTAAACCATCAGTCCTACCTGCGAGGTTTGTAACATGTCACTTTGCATGAGTTGTTGCAACTGATGCTGCACACTTTCGGGCCAAGGGCGCACGATAGAGTCGGGGACGAGCATGTTGAGCAGTGCCGAGTCGGCGTGCTGAATGATGTCGTCTTCTTCAATCGAATCGTTGTCTACCTGAGCAAAGGTAGGGATGTGGGCAAAAAGAAAGAGTAGAAGGAGATAGGTTATGCGTTTCATTGTCGCTTCTTTAATTCTTGGATAAACCCTTCCACATCATCGGGCTGCACGCTTTGCAGATGATGGGTGCCATAGTGTAGCAGCAGATAACGGCTAAGACCGAAGGCTGTGCGCATAGGTGTTATTCTCACGATGTCCGAAACACGAATGACACGGCTGCGTGAAAGGCGACCATGGGTTATGATAAGTTCCTCTACACCTGAGCTGTTTTGCGCAAAGACGTAAGTTGTATGAAGCGCACGGTCTGTGGCGAGCACCGCAACGAGTGTCGCTATGAGACCAAAGAGAGGCTGCCGTGTCCAGAAATAATAGACTGCCAGCAACACAAACAGCACCAATGCAGCTTTAGCTACAGGTGTAATATGAGGGTGGAATATACGTTTCACTTGAACGCTTCTTTTTATTGCGCCTGCAAAATTACGGAAAATTCATCAGGCAAGACCGATGTGCAGTACTATTTTTAAAAATTTAGCAAACCGAAATGGGCGCTGTTGCTTTGGCTAACCATGCCTGTTCATCATCGTTGAGAGTAGGAGAGAGGGCTTTGTAAACGTGTTGATGATAATCATTGATCCATTGCAGTTCCTCGTTGGTGAGTAATTGTGTGCAAATGGGGCGCGTGTCAATGGGGCATAATGTGAGGGGTTTGAGACAAAGGAATGTGCCGAAAGGCGTTTGGCTGTGTTGTTCGATGAGCATCGTGTTCTCAATGCGCACGCCAAAAGCATTTTCTACATAGATACCTGGCTCGTTCGTGATGGTCATACCTGCTTCTAAAGGTGTAGCATTATATTCCATTCGCACTTGCTGTGGTCCTTCATGTACAGCGAGATAGGCCCCTACGCCGTGTCCTGTGCCGTGAAGGAAATTGTAGCCTGCACGCCAAAGTGGCTCGCGTGCTAAAGCATCTATTTGCGTACCGCAGGCGTATTGAGGGAATACTGCAAGTGAAAGTTGAATATGGGCCTTCAATACGAGGGTGTAAATACGTGTCTGCTCGTCGGAGATGGGGCCAAGGGCAATGGTGCGAGTGATGTCGGTCGTCCCATCTTGATATTGCGCACCGCTGTCAATCAGCACAAATCCATGGGGCATTATGCGCGCGTTGCTTGTGGCTGTAGGCGTGTAGTGCACGATGGCTCCATGCGCTTCGTAGGCTACAATCGAGTCAAATGAGATATCTTTAAACAGCGGTTGTGCTGCCCGTAGCTCGTGAAGCTTTTGGCTGAGTGAAAGTTCTGTGAGTGCTTCTCGGGCAACATTTTCGTCAACCCATTTCAAAAACTTCACCATCGCCACACCATCTTTGCGCATCGCTTCGTGAAAGCCGGCTATTTCGGCCGCATTTTTAATCGCTTTCATTCGTGGAATAGGGGAGGAACGAAAAACAATTTGTGTCACATTCGGCTTGGCGCAAGTAACAAGATAACTATTGGTTTCGTGTGGATCGAGTAGCAGGTTATAGGCGAAATAATCTTTCTTGAGATAGCTTGCAATAGCATCATAAGGTTTCACAGCGATATGTTCGCTCTCAAGGTAGGCACGTACTTCAGGACTTAGTTTCGAATCCGCCACAAAGAGCGTGGTCTTTTCATTTTCGAGTAGCAGATAAGCTACAAAAACGGGGGTACAGTGCACATCTGTTCCGCGGAGATTCAACGTCCAAGCAATGTCGTCTAAGGCCGAGATGAGCATGCCGTCGCAATGCAACTCTGCTAACTTCTCTCGTATTCGTTGCAGTTTTGAGGCTGTAGTCTCACCCGCATATTGTAGAGGTTGACACACGATGGAAGCATTAGGCAGTGCAGGACGGTCTTTCCAAATGCGCTGAAGTGGGTCGAAATTCACACGCAAGGTCATGCCGCCAGCCGCACGTAAATCGGCTATGAGCTGCTCGGTGTCAGCATAACTCCACACCGTTCCGTCAATACCAATTTCACTTCCCGGCAGACATTGTGTGGCTATCCATGCCGTCATCGTTGGCGTTTCGGGCTGGCGTAGGCGCATAAGCTGAATGCCTGTGCCTGCTAATTGTTTTTTCGCAGCAATGAAATAACGCGAATCTGTCCAAAGTGCTGCAGCATTTTGCGTCACTACAATGGTGCCTGCAGAGCCCGTGAAGCCTGAGATCCATTGCCGCCCTTTCCAAAAATCGGCCACATATTCACTTTGGTGCGCATCGGTGCTGGGAAAGATAAATGCGCTGAGATGTTCTTGTTGCATCACTTCGCGCAATGCCTGTAATCGTTCTGCTATTGTCATAACCCTATTCTATTTTGCTAATTCTACTTTGCAAAGGTATGGCTTTTAAGAATTAACAACAAATAAACCCATAAGAAACAACATCAATCATCATTTTTTTATTAACTTTGCGACAAGCAAAAGGATAAAATTTTATCTCAATAAATATCAAATTAAATTATGAATTATTTATCAAACGACAAACTTGTCATCGTAGGAGCTGGTGGAATGATTGGCTCAAACATGGTACAGAGTGCTTTAATGCTCGGTCTTACACCTAACATTTGTCTTTATGACATCTTCGAACCAGGTGTGCATGGCGTGTATGATGAAATGGCACAATGCGCATTCCCAGGTGCTAAGCTCAGTTATACAACTGACCCTGAGAAAGCTTTCACGGGTGCTAAGTACATTATTTCTTCAGGGGGTGCGCCTCGTAAGGAGGGTATGACACGTGAAGACCTGCTGAAGGGCAACTGCAAGATTGCGGCTGAATTTGGCGATAATATTAAAAAATATTGTCCTAATGTAGAGCATGTAGTCGTAATCTTCAATCCTGCTGATGTAACAGCCTTAACAACTTTGATTCATTCAGGTTTGAAACCCAACCAACTCACCTCGTTAGCTGCTTTGGATTCAACCCGTTTGCAGCAGGCTTTAGCCGAAGAGTTTGGTGTACAGCAAGACAAAGTAACTGGTGCCCACACCTATGGTGGGCATGGTGAGCAGATGGCTGTGTTCGCTTCTCAAGTGAAAGTCGATGGCAAGCCGCTGAGTGATATGAATCTTTCTGCTGAGCGTTGGGAAGAAATCAAGCACCACACAGTGCAAGGAGGTTCGAACATCATCAAACTTCGTGGCCGCAGCTCATTCCAAAGTCCTGCTTACAACGCAGTAAAAATGATTGAAGCAGCAATGGGCGGTAAGGAATTTACATTGCCCGCAGGTTGCTATGTAAACAACGATAAGTTGGGCTTCAAGAATGTTATGATGGCTATGCCAACTACAATTGATAAGACCGGTGTTCATTTTGTTGCACCAACAGGTACAGAAGAAGAGATGGCAGGCTTGCAAAGGTCTTATGAGCATCTTTGCAAAATGCGCGATGAAATCGTAGAATTGGGCATCGTTCCTGCTGTTGATCAGTGGAAAGCAATGAATCCTAACCTCTAATTGCAGCGCGAATATACGCACAGTGTGCAATTAGATGGCACATATAATGAGAAGAGAACTGCGACATAAAGCTGCAGTTCTCTTCTCATTTGTCTTCGATGATGATACGACCTTGAGATAACTCTACTATGAGGTGTAAT
>NZ_BAJQ01000032.1 GCF_000613785.1 Segatella oulorum JCM 14966
CTTAAAATTTAATTCCATTCCAAAATAGGGGGTGAACACGCGCCGCACGATATAGCCATTCACCTCGTAGTCGGGCGCAATGGCGAGCAATCGGTCGGCAAAAAACGACAGCGTCGCATAGCGGCCAAACTGTTTTGAGGCTTTCATGTTCAAACACATATAGGCACGTTCGCGCTGCACCAGTTGGGTTTGACGCACATTCGACAGCACCAACCAGCGCTTATATACATCGGTCGCGTCGGCATCGGTATAGGGATGTTCCACGCCTGCCACATCAACATAGGCTATAGGACGCGGATTACGTGTGGGTGTGAGCGTCTTTCCCAACCAATAACATTCGGCCGTTGCGAGAGAATAAGCCCCAACCGATCGAGATAGGTGTCGGCAATGAGGTTCGAGGTGAACCGATCTTTCACATAACCGTTGTCCCACGCATAAATGCCCAAATAACGATTGTTGATGGTGATGCCGTTAATCTGCTGCGATGAACCGGCATAATATTCGGGTTCGCCCGCCGAATAGGTGGTGTGAAACCATGCTCCGTTGAAAGTGAGGCGCGTATGAAGTGCCGGGAGGCGGGGTGAGGAATATTGAAATTCAATGCCCTGCTTGATAATCTTTGTACCGTTTCCCATCACTTGATATGTGCGCAGCAGCGTGTCAGTGCGATAGGGTAACGCGGAGAGCGACGGAGGAGCCGTGAGTGTCTTGCCCCGAAGGCCCGATGCATCATATTGTTTATAGGTGAGCATCGGTATCATTTGCTGCGTGCTGCGAAAGCCGTCGTTCATGCTTTCGTGGAAAAAGGTGGCATAAAACCGATGCCCTTTACAGCTACCGCCCACGCGAACTTCCCATTTGGTGTTGTGTGCCGGCAGCAAATGATAATTATTGGTGTCGATAGTGTAGCTGCGAATATGGAGCTTCTTCAAGGCGTCGTTGGCATTCCAATAGTTCAGTTGCACCAAATCGATGTAGCGTTTCTCGGGATTTAAATCCAATATGGTGGGCATTTTGCTCATGCGCCCCACGCCCATTGAGGCATAAAGGTGCAACTTACCCATGGCCGGGAGGTCCCATTGTACGTTCAATCGCGGGTCGACATACAACCTTCCGTGCAAGTCATAGGCCGAAGATAATCCCACCATCGCGGTGCCACGCACGCCCAACAAGGCCGTGATGACATGTTTGCCCACCGATAGTTTGGCTTCGTCTTGCGCGTAGAACGCCCACAAATTCGTAGCCGGAATATCCTTGAATGCACGCGGACGGCGCGACGATGTACCATCGATGGGACGCAGATAATCGTACACCTGCCCCTGCCCAAAATTCTTGTTGTATTGCCATTCCACGCCCATTGTGAGCACATGCGACAGTGCCCCCATCGCCTTCTGCGCATTGCCTTCCAACCGTAAGTTCGAATAAAACGGCATTCCTTTCACTTGATGGCGCGCCACATAGGTCGAAGGCAGATAGGTGCCATCATATTCGCCGTTCTCTTCGGTCAGTGGTGCAGGCGTATCGCGGTCCACACTCACAAACTTTGTCTGGTCGATTTCGTCGAAAGAAACGCTCGTCGAATAGCGCAGCAACAGCGATTGAAGCCACGAGTCTTCGTGCGGACTGTAGCGTAACGACGTGCTTAGCCCCACGCGATGGTAGGACGAGCGATAGCGATCTTCCTTGTTCACTTGCACTTCGGGGTCGGTTTTCACGTGATCGATGTTGCCGGCATAGTCCGAAGCCACATCCCAATTAAGCCTTCCACCTTGCGCAAAGAGCCAAAACTTGTGTAGTCGGGCCGAGAAATTCAGCCGGTTGTAGGTTTCAAAGCGGTTGCGCGGATCGGCTTTCGAGTTGAACAAACCGCCGTCGGCATTTAAAATCCAGTTGTTGCCCAAGGCAAATCCTTTTCCTGCTGAGAGCAGTTTGCCATAGCCATCGGCCTTGATGCGCACCTCAAGCGGCGTTGCCACACGCTTGCGTTCAATGCGAATGAGCCCGCTGGTCAAATCACCATACTTCACAGAAGGAATGCCTCGCACCACTTCCACCTGCTCGATATTGTCGGTTGCCAGCATTCTCATGTCGACACCATAGCCCACTGTCGAGCGATTTCCGTCGGCATTCATGTTCCGTCCCAACAGTTGCATGTTGGCATCGGTGCCGATGGGGGCGCCATCCACCATGAATTTTGTACCCAAACTACTGATGGCATAGTCGCTACTCGAGATACCCACCTCGCGCAAACGCGCCACATTGGCCACGTTGGTGTGGGGCGTAGCGGTCATTCCGCCGGGCAAAAGGCTCAGCAAATCGCTGAACGACGAGGGTTGCAGATGCTGCATGGCCGTGCGATCGATAACCGATGTGCTCGTCAGTCCTTTCTTCTCTTGGGCCGTAACCGTCACCTCACCTAAGCTGATGGCTGTGGCATGCAGGCGCAATGTGCACTGCAAGTCACCGCTGAGCGTCACCAACGTGTCAAGCGTGGCATAGCCTACCGACGACACTTGCAGGCGATAACGACGCGGAGCAAGGTCGGAAAACCGGAACGTGCCGTGGTCAGAGGTCTGCAAACCCGACAGGAAGCGCTCGCCGGCATACAGCCGAAGGGTGACAAACCCCAATCCGTCGCCTTGCCCGGCATCCACCACTTTGCCTTGAAGGGTGAAGCGTTGCGGATCGTTGGCAGCCGATAAGCGAATGAGGCAAACCAAAAGAAAGAGAAAGGTGATAACGTTTCTTTTGCGCATGATTATTTGATAGCGTGGGCAAAATTACAGCTTTCATCGTCGCTCCACAATACCTACTTTTAGGTATATTGCAGTTTCTATCCCCAAAAATGCATCATCGTCATGCGTCGAAATGGGAAAAACATGAAAACCATACTATCTACGCACAACGAAGTGGCAAGAACCTACTCCTATACAAGCCCACTTCTTGCTATAGTTTTACCCTTTCCTCATCCACTTCTCTACCCCATTGCTCCTACCTGCTATGCAACGCTATAGAAAAGCAGTGCAAATGGGGTCACAATCTCATCGTGATTGCTGTACAACAGCATAGCTTTTATGAGGTAAAGTGCACCATTTTTATTGGCAATCAAGTACCCGCTTGTTGTATACCCACCGAAATAGACATGCTAAGCAAGGATTCCGTTAGAAGCATTTTAAATATTCCCCAGTCGCTCCCAACGAGAAATAAAGCAACTACGAAAGCTCTGTTTCAGTCTTCTTTCATCGCTTTTACTTGCTAAAGATGACAACGATAAACGACGATTAAAAATAAAAATTGTAACTTTGCACATCATCAGTAACGATAAAAGGGATAGTATTCGCATTCATTTCACAACAGAATCAGCTTTTATGAATAAAGAACAATCGGTCATGCTCAAAGGTGTAGCCATCTTAATGATGCTATTTTTACATCTTTTTAATCATCCACAAGTAGATGCCATGTGCACCCCTCTACTTTACATCGGTAGCACACCACTTGTCTATTTCCTAAGTCACGCCGCACATCCCGTTGCTATTTTCCTCATTATAAGTGGTTATGGTCTACATTATATTTATACAAAAGGACAGATAACCATCAAAGGGCAGATAAAGAAATTATGTAAACTATATATTTTCTATTGGCTCACTTTGCTCATTTTTGTCAGCATAGGCCATTGGATAGGCAAGGAAGGTTATCCTGGGGATTGGGAGACAGCTGTGCTAAATGCGACAGGCTTGCGGAGTAGCTATAACACAGAAACTTGGTTTCTATTTCCATACGCGTTACTGTCTCTATCGGCTTTCTACTTGTTTAGAGGCATGGGTAAGATTGGCATGCTAACAAGTGTTTTCCTATCAGGCATGCTTTATCTTGCGAGTATCTATGCCATCAGCCGGTATATCGCACCTAACGGAGCTTATGGAACGTGGGTTTATTTTGTTTGTACTTATTTCGATTTGCTGCTTCCCTTTGTCATTGGGGCGGCACTACATCACATCAGTACCACCCGTCAGCTAAGAATAGCCTACTTAACCCAACATCAAAGGCTCATTTATATCATTTTATTAGGGTTAATCGTCATCGATTGTTCACTCTCCAACGCCATTACCAATCTCATCTTCGAAATAGCACTTGCCGTACTTTTCCTCCAAATACAAATAACTCCTGGCATAAAAAACATTCTTTCTGCCATGGGAAAACAGTCTATGGTCATGTGGCTCATACATACTTATTTCTGTAATTATTTCTTTAGTGATTTCATTTATGGATTTAAATATCCCATTATCATTTATGCCGCATTGATCATCATAAGCTACTGCACATCCCTCCTTATCTCCTTTATCGGGAATAAGCTCATTCATGCTATTCCGTGGCTACGTGCATAGCTTGCGACTATGTGAATTGTAGCACCTAAAAGGTTCTTGGTGTATCCAAAATAAGACACATCATAAGCTACAAATCAAACGGGCTTCTTTAGATTTTAAAAAACTTTATCACTCCAAAAGAAAGCAGTTTTGTGAAAAAACAGTATCTTTGCGGCGTTGATATCTTTCGTATCGAAAAAGGTTTTAAACATCAATTAAAGAAAAGATGAATCTTGATTCACTGACTGCCATTTCGCCTATTGATGGACGTTATAGAAACAAATGCCAAGAACTTGCCGATTATTTTTCGGAATATGCATTGATACGCTATCGGGTGCGCGTGGAAATAGAGTATTTCATTGCCCTGTGCGAATGGGGCATTCCACAACTGAAGGGCGTTGACAGCAATCAGTTTGAGGCCTTGCGCGACCTCTATCGCCACTTCTCTGAAGCCGATGCACAGCGGGTGAAAACGATAGAGCAAACCACTAATCACGACGTGAAAGCCGTGGAATATTTCTTGAAAGAGGCTTTCGACCGCATTGGTGGGCTCGAGGCTTATAAGGAATTTATTCATTTCGGGCTAACTTCACAAGATATCAACAACACCAGTGTGCCACTTTCGTTGAAAGAAGCCTTGGAAAAGGTGTATTTTCCGCAGGTCGAAGCGCTCATCGGGCAGCTTGAAACCTATGCCGAGGAGTGGAAAGCGGTGCCCATGTTGGCCAAAACACATGGACAACCGGCCTCACCCACCCGCTTGGGCAAGGAGGTTATGGTGTATGTTTATCGTCTGAAAGAGCAGCTGGCCACATTGAAAGCCTGCAAGTTTACAGCGAAGTTTGGTGGTGCGACAGGCAATTTCAATGCCCACCATGTGGCCTATCCACAAATCGATTGGCCTGCCTTTGGTGCGCAGTTTGTCCGTCAAAAGTTGGGTTTGGAGCGCGAGACTTGGACCACACAGATTAGCAATTACGACCACATGGGTGCCGTTTTTGATGGCATCCGCCGCATCAACACCATCCTCATCGACCTTGATCGCGACTTTTGGTTGTATATTTCGATGGATTATTTCAAGCAGAAGATTAAAGCAGGCGAGGTGGGCTCGAGTGCTATGCCCCACAAAGTGAACCCCATCGATTATGAGAATAGCGAGGGAAACTTGGGAGTGGCCAATGCGCTTTTGCAATTCTTGGCACAGAAACTGCCCGTGAGCCGCTTGCAACGTGACCTCACCGATAGCACCGTGCTGCGCAACATCGGGGTGCCTTTGGCACACAGCCTCATTGCAATGCAAAGCACTTTGAAAGGATTGCAGAAGCTCATTCTCAACGAAGACAAGCTGAAGGCCGATTTAAACAGCACGTGGGCCGTGGTGGCCGAGGCCATACAAACCATTCTTCGGCGTGAAAACTACCCTCATCCCTACGAGGCTTTGAAAGCGCTTACCCGCACCAATCAGCAAATGACGCAAGAAACCATTCAGCAGTTTATCGCGCAACTCAACGTGAGCGCTGCCGTGAAAGCCGAACTTATGGCCATCACACCGCTGAATTATACTGGTATGTAAACAAATTTAATCAATAAAAAGAAAGTTATCAATAAAGTACTAACCCGGCCGCGAGGCTACAAATCATGAATTAAAAATTATGGATTCAGAATTAGAAAACAAGGCTCAAGATCTGTCAAACGAGCAGAATGAGGGCACCCGTGAGGGTTACTCACGACAAACAGAAGGTTATTCACCCAACTATCACAGTGCAGGTCGGCCACAGCGCCCACGCATTCATTCACAGCGGGCGTATAGTTCAGAAGGCGCAAACAGTGAACATGAAGGCGGATTCCGCCCGGAAGGTTTTGGCAGTGCGCTGCAAAACAGCGAGCGGCCACAACGCAGTTACCAACCTTATCAAGGCGGCTATAACCGTCAGCAAGGGGGATATAACAGCCGCGGAGGCAACAATCGCCCCCAACAAGGTGGCTATCGCCCACGTTTCAACAACAATGGCGGCGAGCAGCAAGGCGGTTATCAACCCCGACAGCAAGGCAACTATGCACGTCCACAGCAGCAAGGTTATCGTCCTCGCTACAATGCGAATGGCGAAGAGCAGCAAGGTGGCTATCAACCACGGCAGCCACAAGGTTACGGACGCCCACAACAAGGCGGCTATCAAGGTCGGGGTGGTTATCAAAACAACCGCAACTTCAACAACAATGGCGGCGGCTATCCACAACAAGGTGGCTACAACAACCGTAACTATAACAACAATTACGGCGGTTACAACAACCGTCCACAACAGAATTTCAACCCCAACCGCAACTTTAAGAAAAACCGTCCGGGTTACGATCCCAACGCGAAATATAGCTTGAAGAAGCGCATTGAATATAAAGAGACACACATTGATCCCAACGAGCCTATTCGTTTGAATAAATACTTGGCAAATGCCGGCGTATGTTCTCGCCGCGAAGCCGATGAATTTATTCAGGCAGGTGTGGTGACGGTCAACGGCAATGTTGTTACCGAATTGGGTACAAAGGTGTTGCGTTCAGACGAGGTAAAGTTCCACGATCAACCTGTTTCTTTGGAGAAGAAGGTCTATGTGCTGCTCAACAAACCAAAAGATTGTGTGACCACCAGCGATGACCCACAACAGCGAAAGATTGTGATGGACTTGGTAAAAGATGCTTGTCCGGAGCGCATCTATCCCGTGGGACGCTTAGATCGCAACACAACGGGTGTGCTATTGCTCACAAACGACGGCGATTTGGCCAGCAAACTCACGCATCCTAAGTTCTTGAAAAAGAAAGTGTATCATGTGCACTTGGACAAGGCTTTGGCAGAGGAAGATTTGCAAAAGATTGCCAGTGGCATTGAATTGGAAGATGGAGAAATCCATGCTGACGCTATCGAATATGCCGATCCGCGCGACAAAAAGCAAGTGGGTATCGAAATCCACAGTGGCAAAAACCGCATCGTTCGTCGCATTTTCGAACACTTAGGCTATCGCGTAACACGCTTGGATCGTGTGCAGTTTGCCGGCCTGACGAAAAAGAATTTGCGTCGCGGCGACTGGCGTTTCCTCACCGAACAAGAGGTGGAAATCCTCCGGAGTGGGATGTTTGAGTAATATTCAGAATTGAAAATGAAAAGAACAAAAATAGTCGACGCCCTCAAAAGCGTCGACTTTAATCACGATATACTCGTGAAAGGATGGGTGCGCTCCCACAGAAACAGTAAGGCTGTCGACTTTATTGCCCTCAACGATGGGTCGACCATCAACAACATTCAGATTGTGGTTGACCCCACTTCGATGGATGCTGAAGCCTTGAAAAGCATCACAACAGGTGCATGTATCGGGGTAACAGGGACATTGGTGCAAAGCCAAGGTGCTGGTCAAAGCGTTGAAATTCAAAGCAAAGCCATCGAAATCTATGGTCTTTGCCCGTCGGATTATCCCATGCAAAAGAAGGGACAGAGCTTTGAATACATGCGCAAATATGCGCATCTGCGTCTGCGCACCAACACCTTTGGTGCCGTTTTCCGCATTCGTCACAACATGGCGATTGCCATTCATCAGTATTTTCATGAGCATGGTTACTACTATTTCCACACGCCATTGATCACCGCAAGCGATGCCGAAGGTGCGGGAGAGATGTTTCAAGTGACGACACTCGACCTCAGCAGAACAGGCAAAACGGGTGAGGTGCCCTATGAAAAAGATTTCTTTGGCAAAAAAACGAGCCTCACTGTGTCGGGTCAATTAGAGGGCGAATTGGGCGCAACAGCCTTAGGTGGCATCTACACCTTTGGCCCAACGTTCCGCGCAGAGAATAGCAATACGCCGCGCCATTTGGCAGAATTTTGGATGATTGAACCCGAAGTGGCTTTCTTAGACAAAGATGAGCTGATGGATTTAGAGGAAGATTTCATTAAATTCTGCGTGCGCTGGGCATTGGAACACTGCAAAGACGATTTGGATTTCCTCAACAAGATGATTGACAAAAACTTGTTGGAGACGTTGCAATCGGTCATTAAAGAAGACTTTGTTCGCCTGACCTACACCGAAGGAATTGAAATTCTTCAGGCGGCAGTGAAGAACGGAAAGAAGTTCGAATTCCCCGTAACGGAATGGGGAATGGATTTGAGCAGCGAGCACGAACGCTATTTAGTGGAGGAACATTTCAAACGTCCTGTCATCATGACCGACTATCCTTCGGAAATCAAAGCGTTCTATATGAAGAAAAATGCCGATGGTAAAACCATGCAAGGCACCGACGTGCTCTTCCCAAGAATTGGCGAAATCATTGGCGGTTCGGTGCGCGAAGAGAGCTATGAGAAGCTGGTAGCTGAAATCAAAGCGCGTGGTATGGCACCCGAAAGCTACAGCTGGTATCTTGACACGCGCAAATATGGCTCGTGCCCACATGCTGGGTTTGGCCTCGGTTTCGAGCGTTTGATACTCTTTGTCACGGGTATGCAGAACATCCGCGACGTCATTCCGTTCCCACGCACACCTAAATCAGCCGAGTTCTAACATGGGAAAGATTATACTAACGGGCGACCGCCCCACCGGAAAGTTGCATCTTGGCCACTATGTGGGCAGTTTGCGGCGACGTGTTCAACTGCAAAATGCTGGCGATTTCGACCGCATGTTTGTCTTCATGGCCGATGTACAGGCACTCACCGATAATGCCGATAATCCCGAAAAGATACGTCAAAACATCGTTGAAGTGGCTTTGGATTATTTGGCAGCGGGCTTAGATCCAAAGCTGTGCACGCTCTATATTCAGAGCCAAATCCCCGAATTGGCCGAACTAACGACCTATCTGATGAACTTGGTTACTGTGTCGCGCGTGCAAAGAAACCCCACGGTGAAGACCGAAATCAAAATGCGCAACTTCGAAGCCAATATCCCCTTGGGCTTCTTCTGCTATCCCGTTTCACAGGCAGCCGACATCCTTGCTTTCAACGCTACCACCATTCCCGTGGGCGAAGACCAGGAACCCATGATTGAGTTGACGCGCGAATTGGCTCGCCGATTCAACCAAACCTATGGCGAGGTGTTTGCCGAACCTGAAATTATGCTGCCCGAAAATGCCACGGCACGACGCCTCCCCGGCACCGACGGTAAAGAGAAAATGAGCAAAAGCCTTGGCAACTGCATTTATCTGAGCGACGATGCCGATACCGTTTGGGCTAAGGTGAAGAGCATGTATACCGATCCAACGCATCTCAATGTGAGCGATCCCGGCCATGTAGAAGGCAACGCAGTGTTCACCTATTTGGATGCCTTCGCTACCGATCAAGACTTTGCCGACTTCTGGCCCGAGTTTAAAAACCTCGACGAACTCAAGGCGGCCTACACGCAAGGCGGCATCGGCGACATGAAATGTAAGAAGCTTTTGAATAGAGTCATCAACTGCATGTTGGAGCCGATGCGCATGCGTCGTCGCACTTTCGAGCAAGACATTCCCGAGATATTCAACATGCTGAAACAGGGAAGTGATGCGGCACGCGAAACGGCAGCACAGACCATGGAGGCCGTGAAGCGTGCCATGCAGATTGATTATTTCAACGATGCTGCACTCATTCAGCAACAAACCGAGAAGTTTAAGTAAACCATCAACTGCCTCGGAGGATGTAAAAACAACGAATGGTTATTTTAAAAAAAATGTAAAAACACAAATGACAATTTGGATAGTTAAAAACTATTGCTTACTTTTGCACTCGCTTTGCAAAAGTAAGGGCGTTTAGCTCAGCTGGTTTAGAGCATCTGCCTTACAAGCAGAGGGTCGGCGGTTCGAATCCGTCAACGCCCACTTTAATAAAAAAGGGATTTG
Organism: Segatella oulorum JCM 14966; assembly: GCF_000613785.1. Lineage (GTDB taxonomy): Bacteria > Bacteroidota > Bacteroidia > Bacteroidales > Bacteroidaceae > Prevotella > Prevotella oulorum. The sequence continues at coordinate 10,209 of NZ_BAJQ01000032.1, forward strand.
AATCATGTTCAAATCCCTTTTTCGTTATTGTGTAAAAACTTCGCTTCGACTCAGCTTTGAGTTCTAAGTTGCGCTATAAAAGCACATCCTTTTTACTGTAACAGTTAATCTATGGAGTTATCGAATAAACAGTAATTCCCGATATTTTGGAAGCGTCCACAACTCATCGCTCACAATAAGTTCCAACTTATCCACTTGATAACGAATGGCACTGAGCTTAGAAGCTACCGTGTCGTGATAGACTATTGCCCGCGAACGGCTATTCACTACCTTGTTGGCTACCTTACGTGCCGTGATCAAGTCTTCCACTCCACGCTCGATAAGCTGCGTTCTGTCGGCAATTTCACGAATAATCTTGAGATTACGTTGCGTGAGTCTCTCTCCTTCTTCGCGACCAAAAATGCCAAACATACTCTGTACATTTTTAGCTAATTGACTCTGATAATGGGTGGCAACCGGCACGATATGATTCATAACCAAATCACCCATGACCCGCGCTTCAATCTGAATTTTCTTCGTATAGGTTTCCCACTTTACCTCATTACGGGCTTGAAGTTCATTTTCTTTCATAACACCCACCGACTCAAACATGGTCACACTCTCGGGTGTCAGATAGCTATCAAAACAGTGGGGGCAAGATGATCCGCAATCCAATCCACGCTTCTTGGCTTCGTTCTTCCACTCATCGCTATAGCCATTGCCATCGAAACGAATCGGCTTGCAGGTTTTTATATCCTCTCGGATGACATCGATAATGGCACCTGTCGCATCTTCTCCCTTCGCAATCAGCGCATCTACACGCTGTTTAAACAAGGTGAGCGCCTCAGCAACGGCAGTATTAAGCACAATCATCGCACTGGCACAATTAGCTTTACTGCCCACTGCACGGAACTCAAATCGGTTGCCCGTGAAGGCAAAAGGAGAGGTACGGTTGCGGTCGGTATTGTCAATCAGCAGCTCAGGTATCTCGGGTATATCGAGCTTCATGCCCTTTTTACCGGCCACAGTGAATAAATCTTTCTTGTCAGCTAATTCAATATGGTCGAGTAAATCGGTGAGCTGCTTACCCAAAAACGATGAGATAATGGCAGGAGGTGCCTCGTTGGCTCCCAAACGATGGTCGTTTGTGGCACTCATCACACTGGCTTTCAGCAGGCCATTATGCTTATAAACAGCCATCAAGGTCTCCACAATAAAGACCACAAAGCGCAGATTTTCTTCCGCCGTCTTACCCGATTTATGCAATAAAATGCCCGTGTCGGTCGTCAGACTCCAGTTGTTATGCTTACCACTGCCGTTAATTCCGGCAAACGGTTTTTCGTGGAGCAACAAACGAAAACCATGGTGTTTGGCCACACGTTCCATCAAACTCATCAGCAACATGTTGTGGTCAACGGCCAAATTGCATTCTTCATAGATGGGCGCTAATTCGAATTGACCTGGTGCAACCTCATTGTGTCGGGTCTTACAAGGTATGCCCAACTCTAAAGCTTGACACTCTAAATCTTGCATAAAGGCCTGGACACGCTCGGGAATGGTACCGAAATAGTGGTCGTCCATTTGCTGATTCTTGGCCGAATCATGCCCCATCAACGTGCGACCCGTCAACATTAAGTCGGGACGTGCATGGTATAAATCTTCATCAACCAAGAAATATTCCTGCTCCCAACCTAAATTAACGGTCACCTTTTTCACATCCTTATTAAAATAGTGACACACAGCTGTGGCCGCCAAATTGACGGCATGTAGCGAACGAAGCAAGGGACATTTATAGTCTAAAGCCTCACCTGTATAGGCAATGAAAATGGTAGGTATGCACAAAGTGTCGTCGATGATGAACACAGGTGATGTAGGATCCCAGGCACTATAGCCCCGCGCTTCAAACGTATTGCGTATGCCGCCATTGGGAAAAGACGAGGCATCGGGTTCTTGTTGCACCAATAGTTTACCCGAAAACTCCTCTAACACTCCACCTTTACCATCGTGTTCGATAAAGGCATCGTGCTTTTCTGCCGTACCTTCTGTTAAAGGTTGAAACCAATGGGTGTAGTGTGTGACGCCCATATCCATAGCCCATCGTTTCATTCCTTCAGCTACAGCATCGGCAATAGAGCGCTCCAAACGTTCACCATCATCCATCACATGACAGAGCTTTTTGTACACTTCAACGGGTAGATACTGATACATTTTCTCACGATTGAAAACATATTTGCCGAAATAAGCCGATGGCCGGTGTGCACGAGCAGCCATCTTCACGGGCTGTTTGTGTGATGCTGCTTCTACAGCTTCAAACCTTAAATTTGTCATGTTACACGTCATTTTAATTCGATGAAGCCGCCTATTTCGTCCACGCTGTGATTCTTTCCATCGCTTCGATGCAGTCTTCACGATCGCCAAAAGCTGTAAAACGAATGTAACCTTCACCACTTGGACCGAAACCTACACCCGGAGTGCATACCAAAGCGGCACCCTCTAACAACCGATGAAAGAAAGTCCAGCTGTCTATACCATCAGGTGTCTTCACCCAAAGATAAGGAGCATGCTCGCCACCAAACACGGTATAGCCTAATGTCTGTAAGGTTTGCCTCATGCGTGTTGCATTCTCCATGTAATAATCAATGGTTTCTTGCACCTGCTTCTTACCTGCTTCGGTATAAATAGCCGCAGCAGCACATTGGCTGATATAGCTTGTTCCATTGAATTTTGTGCACTGACGTCTGTCCCAAAGTGCATTCAATGGCACTCGTTTCCCATCCCTATCAACCACTGAAACTTCCTTAGGAACAATGGTATATCCACAACGTACACCGGTAAATCCAGCTGTTTTAGAATAGCTTCTAAACTCTACTGCCACGTTTTTTGCACCCGGAATTTCATAAATAGAACGTGGAATTTCGGCATTACGAATATAAGCTTGATAGGCGGCATCATATAAAATGATGGCATCATGCTGCTGTGCATATTCCACCCAACGCTGCAATTCGCGCTTCGAAAGCACTGTTCCTGTGGGATTATTGGGATAGCATAAGTAAATGAGATCTACCTTTTTAGTTGGTAACTGAGGCACAAAATCATTCTCCATCGTGCAGGGAAGATAGGTCACTTCGGTCCATTTGCCATCAGCAAACACACCCGTTCGTCCACTCATCGCATTGGAATCGATATAAACCGGATACACAGGATCGGTGACAGCCACGCTGTTTTCACGTGCAAAAAGCTCTTGAAAATTGCCTGTATCACTCTTTGCACCATCGTTAACAAACACTTCATCGGCTTCTAAAGCAATACCCCGAGGGACATAATCATTGGCGATAATGGCCTCACGCAGGAAACTATACCCACGTTCGGGGCCGTAACCACGAAACTTTTCGTGCTGCCCCATTTCATCAGTAGCACGATGAAGCGCATCGATTACCGCTGGACAGAGTGGGCGTGTGACATCACCTATACCCAAACTAATCACCCGTTGTTGCGGATGAGCGGCTTTGAAGGCTGCCACTTGCTTTGCAACTTCTGCAAAAAGATAATTACCTGGAAGTTTTAAAAATTGCTCATTTACTTTTGCCATATCTTTATTTTTTATATCATCTGCTATTCCTGTGGTAACGCTATCTCACCTTCGAAAACAAAAGCTGCAGGACCTGTCATATAAATATGGTGGTCATCGCGATGCCAATCAATGTGAAGCGTTCCACCATCCATCACGACATCTGCCGCATAATCGACCCGCTTGGTGTGCGATGCCGCAGCCACTGTGGCACAAGCACCTGTTCCACACGCCATTGTGATGCCACTTCCACGCTCCCAAACACGTGTTCTTAATGTGCCAGGGGCCGTTAATTGTACAAATTCTATGTTGCAACGCTGTGGGAAGGCGGCATCATGTTCTAACCGTTTGCCATGCAAAGCCACATCTATGGCTTCAATATCATCCACAAAAATAACATAATGTGGGTTGCCCATTGACACGAAAATGCCTTCTTTCGCACCCGGAATGGCTGTTAAAGAGGGCGCAATGCCTGTGAATTGCTCGGCAACTTCAAAAGAAGGAGCCAACATATCAACCGTGACTTTCTCAACTTTATGCTGCGTATTTAAGGTGAGATGAAGCACCTTGATGCCTGATAAAGTTTCTAAACGAATCGTTGTTTTATCAGTCAATCCCTTCTCATAAAGATATTTTCCAATGCATCTGCTGGCATTACCACACATCATTGCTTCCGAACCATCCGCGTTAAAAATGCGCATAGAGAAGTCAGCTTCTGCCTCATTCTGTGCACGATTAATTAACACTAAGCCGTCACTTCCTATGCCAAAATGCGGTGTACTCCACCGTTTTGCAGCCAATTCGGGATTAGGTATAACATATTTTTGCAAATCAACATAAATATAGTCATTGCCAGCCCCGTGCATTTTTGTAAAATGAATATAATCTGCCATCTTTTAATTTTGAACGAATGCTATTGTCTCTTTTATCCCTTCAGCCCGCCACTTCTTTGCAATAAGGGGAATAAGCCTACTGCTTCTCGCATGACTGAAGTTCACTATATTGCACAAAGATAAAGGTTTTAGTCAAGACGCCCAATGATTTTAGCACGAACAGCATCATTTTTTAAGAAAAATAGCAGAAGCGTTAAAAGTCTTATTAAAAGTAAAGTTTTTGGCTTTTTTATTGCTAAAAAGTTTAAAATACAGGTGTGAAAGTAGCGTCATCTCTCGCTACTTTCTGACTACTTAGTGCTGCAAATTACACCTCCTTACAAGTTCTATCAAATTTATTGCGTAACTTTGCAGTCTTGAAATCCTTTCATGATGAAAGCCATATTGAAATTATTCTCCATTAAAAAAGATGAGCGATGGGCTGCTTTGCTACTAACTTGCTACCTTGTCATGCTCAATGTGCTTGCTATTCAGCAGCATTTTGAGGAATTTACATGTAGTGAGCACGTCGGATTTTACTCGCTCTTTTTTCAATATTTCCATCTTTCGGGCTTCGATCCTTTCACCTATGTCATCCTTTCCGAGTGGCGTTCGCTTTATGTTTTGTCGCGTCATCCCCTGTTAGCTGTGTTCATTTATCCGCTTTATGCGCTTAATTCGTGCCTCATGGCGCTAACAGGTTTCAACTGTACGATATTCATTTGGAACGCCGTTTTAGTGGTGCTTGGGGTCTATTCTTTCCTATTTTTGAAACGTATTTTGCACGAGATTGTGGGCTGTAACAGGGGAGATAGCTGGCTACTCGTGGCTTTCTTTGCCTCTTTCGGCTATATTATGTTGTCGTTGGTTGCACCCGATCATTTCGCTCTCTCCTTGTTTTTTTTACTGCTTACACTCTATGTTTGCGGTAAAGTGCTGGTTCATCATCACGTAAAAATCAGCGATTGGCATATCGCTATCCTCCTTTTTCTCACAACAGGTATCACCACAACGAATGCCCTTAAGATAGCCTTAGCACAATGGTTCATGCGGGGTCGCAAATTCTTTCAGCCGAAATCATTCCTCATCAGCATCGTCCTACCCATCGTTTTAGTGGCAGGCGGCTATGCACTTGTGAATGAATATATTCAAAAACCCGAACAGGAACGAAGAGAACGCAGCATTACACAGCGCATGGAACGCGATGCTTCGTTTAAGAAGAAGTTAGTACTTTCGCATGCAGCCGCAAAGAAACGCCATGCCAAGGGGCTCGCTGAAGGCGAGAATCTATATTGGGTTGATTTACATTTGTCGCGTCCTCGCTCCATCGTAGAGAATTTCTTTGGGGAATCCCTCCTCTTTCATGCCGACCATTTATTCGAAGATGTCAACGTCAGTCGCCCCATATTTGTCAGCTATCGCTATTCCTGGTGCTACAGTGCTGTGTATATTGTGCTGGTACTCCTGATATGGAGCTGCATCATTGCGTTCAAAAACCGTTTCATGCAACTATGTCTTTCTTGGTTTGGCTGCGATGTTCTCTTGCACCTTTGCTTAGGATTCGCCCTCACCGAGGTTTATATCATGACAGCACATTGGGCATTTGTCATCCCCATTGCCTTCAGCTTCTTATGCGTAAGACTGCAACAACAAGCCCAAGGCCGGCTTATGCGTCAAGCCATTCCTGCGTTTCGTTTGCTGATAGGCAGCTGTACCTTGCTGTTTTTCAGTCATAATTTGCAACTATTCATCACCTTCATGCTTCAGAAATAACATGCAGAAAGTATCTATTTTAGTCCCTGTCTATGGCGTTTCGGCTATATAGAAGCGTGTGCACACAGCCTCTTTTCACAAACTTATGACAATCTTGAGTTTATTTTTGTAGACGATTGTAGCCCCGACGATAGCATTGCGCGCCTTCAAAAGGTGCTTCACGACTATCCTTCACGGCAACAACAGGTGCGCATCATTCATCATACTGAGAATAAAGGTTTAGGTGGCGCACGCGAAACTGCTTTGCAAGCTGCTACAGGAGAGGCAGTGATGATTGTCGATAGCGATGACATGGTGCCGTGCCATGCCGTAGAACGATTGATGACTACGCTTGAAAAAGATAATTTAGACGTGGTTACAGGCAACTATAACCTTTACCATCAGGGCCAAGATACGCCCATACTAAGTCAGCCTTTCACCTCAAAACAGCAATTTTTGCGCAAGGTGTTATGCCAAAATTTAGTGAAACATCAGGTTTGGGCACGCCTCTATCGCCGACCATTTTTACAAGAACAAGACATTCATTTTCACCCGGGAATTGATTATGGTGAAGACTTTTCTGTCACGCCTTGTGTGTTTTTTGCAGCGCATGCCGGCTGGATTCCCGATGTCGTTTATAGCTATCGCACCGACAATTTCAATTCCTATACGCATCAAATATCCAAGAAGAACTGGATTTCCAACATAAAATCGAACAGTGTGGTACAAGCCTTTTTCCGTCAACACGATGTAAAGCACATTTACGCTCAAGCGCTTGATATGGGACTTTTAAACCTCTATCGTGGAGCACTTGCTGCAGGTTTCTCCCCAGAAACCATTCAACAACACTGCCCTTTCTTGCCGCTTAAGCAGCGCAATCGCCTGTTTCTACACGCAATGATACATCTCCTTCCGCTGAAATGGTCAGATTTCATGTACTTAGTTTATCGCAGGCTCAACGTTTTTTAATAAAAAGAAGCAACTCATCCATCATTTCTACATGCAACAGCTTCATGATTGCGGCATAAAGCAATGTAGCGATGAGAATGCGACAGATAAGCAACAGCAACAAATGGTGTAACGAAAGTGTCACGAAATAGGTTGTTGCCATCACCAATAGCGCAATACACAGCGTGGGCATAACGTCTTTTATCACTTCTCGAAACCGCAAGCCAATGATGCGACGTGCGGTCCATTGCCAGACAAAAAGCCAAGCAATGGTGAACAACGTGTAGACCATCACCATTGTATTGATGCCGAGATGATAGAAGAAACCAATGATGACGAGCTGCAAAACGATTTGTGCAATGTTGCAAAACATATAGATATCCGAACGTCCATTGCTAATTGCTACGTTTTGATAAAGCGTGTAAAAAGGAACAAAAGCACCACCAATACAGAGCATTTGCAACAAGGGAACGGCATCAATCCAGCGCTTTCCGATGGTGAGTAGGATAAATTCATTTGAAATTATCGCTAAACCAAACATTGCAGGAAAGGATAGAAAGGCTGTGAAACGCAGCATTTTTCGAAACACCCGCACCGAACGTCCCTGCTCTTCTTTCACAGAAGCCAACACAGGTTGCGCCACTTGCCCCACGGCATTCGCCACAAATGCACTTGCCATCGTGTTCCATTTGTAGGCTTGCGAATAGTCTCCGACGGCCTTTATGGGGTACAACCGACCGAAAAGCAACGTGAGAATGTTATTACTCAAGGTGTTGATGATGTTGGTTATCAAAATCTTTACACTGAAACCAAACATCTTTCTTACGGGTTCGAAGGTGAAATGCCACGACGGCCGCCATGGGGTGTAATAGTAACGGCCGATGTTGAGCACCGTAATATAAATGATTTGCTGCCACGCTAAACTCCAATAAGAGAAGCCATAGAAAGCTAAAAATGTGGCTACCCCGCCCGAACAAAGCAGCGCAATCGCACCGATAATAGCCAATTCACGATTCATCATGTTCTTCGTCATATAAGCATTGTGGGCAATGCCAAATGAAGAAATGACGAAACTGAGGAACACAAAGCGCGAAACCTCTACCAAACAAGGCTGATGGAAGAACCGCGCAATGAGCGGAGCCGATAGGAATAGGAGTGCATAGAGCACGAAACTGGTGAGGGTGTTAAACCAGAACACGGCCGTATAGTCTTCATTTCGCGGTGCTTTTAGGTTGACTAACGCCTGCGTAAAACCACTACTTTGCAAATTTCCGGCAATGAGTGTAAAGATAGATAGCACGCCAACAATGCCATATTCGGCGGGAGTGATGAGCCTTCCGAGGAAAATGCCAAAGATAAGATTTAGTAATTGTGTAGAACCGCTATTCAAAGCGCCCCACAATAAGCCTTTCGCCGTTTTCTCTTTCAATCCGCCTTCCATGCACACTGCTGTTTCTTTGCAAAATTACGACTATTTGATAGAAAATCAAAAGAAAAGCCTTATTTTTGCAAGATGATGAAAATGGTTGTCTTTCATGTTATTTCTCACCTTGATGTTGGCGGTGCAGAACGCGTGGCTTTCAGCATTGCTGCATCGCCAAACCCAGCGTTTGAATATCACATTGTGGAAGTCATCAGAGGACGAAGTGCCTTTACCCAGCACATGATTCGTGAGCTTCAGCAACGCCACATTGCCTATCATCGCAGCTATGTGCCTGCGATTCGGTTCCATTATCTGTTTGAAAAGCTCGCTACATGGCTCTTTCCGCTGTGGTTTCTATGGCTGTTTCTCCGCTACAAACCCGCCATTATCCACAGCCACACCGAAATCCCCGACTTAGCTGTCTATCGTTTTTTTCAATGGTTTCCATCGCTTTTGCAGCGCGTAGGGCTGGTGAGAACCATTCATAACACGCAACTGTGGACCGGTATGTCGCACACAGGGCAGCGCGTAGAAGCCTTTTTCCAGGCACACAACGCCAATATTGCCATCTCAAAATCGGTGCAAGAAAGTTATCAGAAAAGATATGCTGCCCTGCCACCTATTATATATAATGGTGTAGCCCCCGTGGAACAACGGCGCTATGCGCAACTGAAAGCTGGGAAAATAAATGTGCTTTTTGCCGGCAGATTTGAAGAACAGAAAGGCATTGACGTGCTGATAGCTGTGATTAAGGCACTGAGAAATGACGAGCGTTATCACTTTCATGTGATGGGAAGCGGCACCATGCAAGCCCTGATTGAGCGCGAATTGGAGGCTATGCCCCATGTGAGTCTTTCAGCTCCTTTAGCCCATCTGTCGCATTATTTGGCCTCGTTCGACTACCTTTTTATGCCCTCACGGTTTGAAGGGCTGAGCATCTTAGCGCTCGAAGCTAATTTTAATGGGCTTCCTATCGTGGGCAATGCTTGTCCGGGGCTGCGCGACACGCTGCCAACAGACTGGCCATTGCTGGTGAAGCACAACGACATTTCAGCCTATTTGCAGCTCTTTTCTGCGCAACTGCAAACTTTCTCACGGGCACAACTGCAACAGCAAGCTTATGATTTTGTAGCACAGCACTTTTCGATGGCCACGATGCAGCAACGCTATGAGGCGGTTTATAATGAGAAACGAAAGACGAGAACACCGGCATGAGATGCGGGATTTAAGGCAAGGAAACAAAAAAAGGAGTCCAAAATGAACTCCTTTTTAATGTGAAGTCGGGATGACCAGACTCGAACTGGCGACCTCGCGCCCCCCAGACGTGTGCGCTACCTACTGCGCTACATCCCGCTTTCGGGTGCAAAGGTACATAGGAAAAGCGAAATATCCAAATTTTTAAAGTGGGATGTTCGCATTTTTTCTACAAATGTGACAGCAGTTTTAAATCCTAATTTCGCCACCCTCATTCAGTTACACCATGAGGATTCGTCCACAAAGCAAGCCGGATGGTGAGCAAAAAGTTCACGAAGGTGGAAAGAAAAAAGATAGGCTGCTTGATTACAACCTACCTTCTTTTGCTTTGTAGCGCCATGTGTACCGGGGGAATAGTGGGTACACGCAGCATCGTAGCCATAGAGACGATGCCTCCTATCGCACTATTTTCATCCCCAAGCACAAATTATTTGGCAGCCAACACCTCTACTTCTACCAACGCACCCTTTGGCAAATCTTTCACTGCTACAGCCGAGCGCGCAGGAAAGGGTTGTTCGAAGAAAGTAGAATATACTTCATTCATCGCAGTAAAGTTGGCCATATCAGAGAGAAAAACAGTAGTTTTTACCACACGATTCAAGTCAGTTCCTGCAGCAATTAATATGCTTTTTGCATTGAGGAGCGACTGACGTGTTTGTTCTTTGATGCCACCTTTAACAAATTCTCCCGTTGCAGGGTCGATAGGAATCTGTCCAGATGCGAAAATAAATCCATTGACTTCGATGGCCTGGCTATAAGGTCCAATGGCCGCGGGTGCATTGTTTGTTTGAATTGCTTTCATAATGATGTTTTATTTTAAATGTGAATTAACATAGGGTTCAAAACCTTTTTCGCGCAAAGCTTGCAGGATGTTGTCGATGTGGGTTTGGTTTTTCGTTTCCATCGTGAGCCGCAACACACACGTGTTCACCTTTTTACGATTGGTCGATCGGTCGTGATGCACGCTCGTTATATTGGCACCTTGTTGTGCAACCACACCGCACACTTCAACGAGTTTGCCGGGTTGGTCGTCGAGTTCAAGGTCGATGGTGCAGAGTCTTCCGCTCTTTGCCAAGCCACGATTAATGACCCGATTGAGAATAGTGACATCAATGTTGCCGCCACTCACCACACACACCACCTTTTTCCCTTTCAAAGGCACCTTGTTAAACATAGCAGCGGCCACCGTAGTTGCACCAGCTCCTTCGGCAATCATCTTCTCGGCCTCGATAAGTTGCAAGATAGCTGCACAGATTTCGTCCTCACTCACGGTGATAATGCCATCCACATATTGTTGGCAAGTGGAGAAAGTGAGCCGTCCAGGCACCTTTACTGCAATGCCATCGGCGATAGTTGAAACGCTATCCAAAGCAATCACGTGATGTGTCTCAATACTTTTTAGCATGCAGGGTGCACCTTCTGCCTGCACCCCATAGACTTTAACATGGGGCCGAAGCTGCTTGATGACAAAGGCAATGCCTGCAATGAGGCCGCCACCTCCCACGGGAACAATCACCGCATCGACATCGGGTAGTTGCTCTATCAGTTCCAATCCGATGGTGCCTTGCCCGGCAATGACATGCGCATCGTCGAAAGGATGCACAAAGGTGTAACCATATTCATCGCGTAATTGCAATGCCTTTTGGTAGGCATCGTCGTAGACACCCGGCACCAAACACACCTCTGCGCCGAGCCTTCGTGTCGCTTCTATCTTGCTGATCGGTGCACTTTCGGGCAAACAAATGAGGCTTTTCACTCCCATCGACGTCGCTGCTAAGGCCACACCCTGCGCATGATTACCCGCCGAGCAGGCAATAACGCCTTTCGCTTTCTCGGCATCCGAGAGTTGAGATATCTTGTAATAGGCACCGCGCACTTTAAAAGACCCTGTGCGTTGCAGACATTCGGGCTTCAAATAGACCTCCATTTCAGGATTAATCTTCCTCGCTTGCACCAATGCCGTGGGGCGCAAAACCTGACGCAAAACGGAACGTGCGTGATAAAAGTCATCTAATTGCAGCATGCGAATAAAGGGTTTTATGTTGGAGTGGCAGCGATGGGGGCAACATTTTTCGTGCGCAACATCGAGCACCGAAGCCTTTGCAAGCGCTGCACTCCTTGCAAAGTTACAATTATTTTTGTTACAGCCCAACCACAGAGTTTATTTCTTTTTGGTGATCCATTCACATTTTTTTATGTACCTTTGCGCCTGTATATGTTACATTTATCGCCCTATTTCCCCATCACCGACCCCACACTCATTTTCTTTGTGGTGCTGTTGATTATTTTGCTGGCACCCATTGTCATGGGAAAGTTGCGCATTCCGCATATCATTGGCATGGTGTTGGCAGGCATTGTGATTGGGAAATATGGTTTGAATATCTTGGCGCGTGACGACTCGTTCGAGCTGTTTGGTCGTGTAGGTTTGTATTATATTATGTTCTTGGCCGCATTGGAAATGGATTTAGAAAGCGTGCGCAAGAGCAAAAGCAAACTCATTGTGTTTGGCCTACTCACCTTCATGGTGCCGCTGTTGCTCACCTTTTTCATGAGCATCTACCTCTTGGGCTATGGCACATCGGCCTCATTGCTGTTGGGATGTATCATGGCCAGCAACACGCTGGTGGCCTATCCCATCGTGAGTCGCTATGGCCTTCAGCGTAAGGCGAGCGTGGCATTGAGCGTGGGTTCGAGCATGCTTTCGTTCCTGTTTGCCCTCATCTTGCTGGCTGCCATCGTGGAATCCAACAGCGGCGATGGCGACATTGGCTTTTGGTTGCTGTTTGGTTTGAAATTCGTGGCCTATTGTAGCCTCGTCATTCTGTTGCTTCCTCGAATCGCACGCTGGTTTCTTCGGCGTTACAGCGATGCTGTGATGCAGTTCATCTTTGTTTTGGCCATGCTCTTTTTGTGTGCGGCTTTGAGTGGTGCCATAGGCTTAGAAGGCATCTTTGGCGCATTCCTTTCGGGTTTGGTGCTCAACCGTTACATCCCGAGTGTATCGCCTTTGAAAAACCGATTAGAATTCATCGGCAACGCCTCTTCATCCCTTATTTCCTCATCGGCGTGGGTATGCTCATCAATGTGCGCCTGCTCTTCGCGGGCGGCAATATTCTTTGGGCGGTAGTTTGCATCGTCTTCTTCGGCACTTTGGGCAAAGCCATGGCCGCCTATGCCACCTGTTTGGGATTTAAGATGCCCATTTCCTCGGGCAACATGATGTTTGGTCTCACCTCAGCCCACGCTGCCGGCGCCATCGCCATGGTGATGGTGGGCATGCGTTTGCCGCAAACCAACGGCTTGATGCTGGTTGATGCACAGATGCTCAACGCGGTGGTCATCATGATTCTCTTCACCTGTATCATCTCGAGCATCACTACGGAGCAGGCCGCACAGCAGATTATTTTGCGCGACAAAGACCGACCCGCAGAGAACATGACGGGCGAAGACGACGAACGCATCCTCATTCCCGTGCGCTATCCCGATTTTGCCGAACAGCTCATGAGCTTTGCTTTGCTCATGCGCAACCGAAAACTCAATCGCAGTTTGGTGGCGCTCAATGTGGTCTATGACAGCGAGCACATGCGCCGCAACATGGAACAAGGCCAACAACTGCTGCAACGCGTCACCCAATATTGCGCCGGGTCGGACGTGGGCGTGCAGACACAAACACGTGTGGCGGCCAACATCGCCAACGGCATCAAGCATGCCTTCAAAGAGTTTCAAGCCTCCGAAATCCTCATCGGCATGCACACCCACACCGACGTGTCGCCAAAATTCTGGGGCGAGTTCCATCAAAGCCTCTTCAATGGGCTCAACCGACAAATCATGATGCTGCGCCTTCATCAGCCCCTCAACACGCTGCGGCGCATACAAGTGGCCGTGCCTTCGCGTGCAGAGTTTGAACCCGGCTTCTATCGTTGGCTGGAACGCCTCGCCCGTGTGGCCGAAACATTGGAGTGTCGCATCCTGTTTCACGGCCGAACAGAGACACTAAGCCTCATCACCGAATACATCAACAACCGCCATCCACAGGTGCGTGCCAACTACATTGCCATGGGGCATTGGAACGAATTGCCCCAATTAGCCACCCAGGTAGCCAACGACCACCTCTTTGTCATCGTCACCGCGCGCAAAGGAACCGTCTCCTATAAAAACGCTTTAGAATATCTTCCCGACGAAATACAACGCTATTTCTCGGGCCGCAACCTGCTCATCATCTTCCCCGACCAATATGGCAACCAGGAAGAAATGACCATTGCACAACCGCAACACACCGAAGAGCACAGTGCATGGGAGTCGCTCTTGCGCATGGGAACACGCTGGTGGCTATGGATTGTCAAACAAACAAGAAAAAACAAGCATGATTGATATTAAAAACATCACCAAGAGTTTCGGACCATTGCAGGTGCTTAAAGGCATCGACTTGCACATCAATGCACGCGAAGTGGTAAGCATCGTAGGACCTTCGGGCGCCGGAAAAACCACCTTGCTGCAAATCATGGGTACCTTAGACAAGCCCGACCAAGGCACCATCCGCATCAATGGCGTCGACGTGAGCAGCCTCTCGAAGAAAAAGCTCAGCAACTTTCGCAACCAACACATCGGTTTCGTGTTTCAGTTCCATCAGCTGTTGCCCGAATTTACGGCCATGGAGAATGTCATGATTCCAGCTTCATCGCCGGGAAAAGCTATAGCGAAGCCCAAAAAAGTGCCGTCGACTTGCTCACATTCATGGGCTTAGCCGACCGTGCCAACCACAAACCGGCCGAACTCTCGGGCGGCGAAAAGCAGCGGGTGGCCGTGGCACGCGCACTCATCAACCAGCCTGCCGTCATCTTTGCCGACGAACCGTCGGGCAGCTTAGACACGAAAAACAAAAACGAACTCCATCAACTCTTCTTCGACCTGCGCGACCGCTTTGGCCAAACCTTTGTCATCGTCACCCACGATGAAGACCTCGCACGCCTCACCGACCGCACCATCCACATGAAAGATGGCATCATCCTGCCGGGCAACAACCCATCCGCACCCGCAACACCTGCCATCATCTAAATCCAAATCGGTCATTAGATGATGTTCAGATTTTATTTGATTATGGAACAGGACAAAGTTCTTTTTAGATGAAGGATGTTGCTATGCTATTAGATTTACGAGCGACAACATACCTTTAAAGGTTGATATTCCACGTGGGAGTAAGTTTAAAGATCCATATCCATTTACATCACATGGTTTTACTGCTGGAACTAATAGACGAATAGGAGTACCTGAGTTCTGTACAACATCTCCCATCAAGATTGAAGTTGGTTCTGAGATCTGGAAAATATCACGCGATGGAAAGCAAACCTTATATGCAATAATGGGCAAAAGTAAATTTGAAATTATTGAAAAATGAAGATAAAAATAACAAGAACTTCTCGAGTTTTATTTGAGGGGAAAGATTTGGCTTTAGCCAGTTATTATGATTATAACAAAAAAGAGGTATTGGATTATTTTTTCTGAAAATTCCATTTCTATAGAAAATGGAAAACAGACAAATAATGATTTCGAACTATGGTTAGAACAAGGTAAGAGGTATCCATATTCTGCCTATGAAAGTCGCATGTATTGCATTTACTTGGGATACAAGTACGATGTTGAGAATATATGGCATGGATTATTCATACTATATCCAAACGAACGTAAAACAAGAAGATATTTGAAGTTATATGATCATGATGATAGCCGAATAGAAGTTCCTTATGAGGAATTCATAGCTTCTTCTCCAATTATTTGGGAAGAGCGAAAGCCTATTTCTGATTTTGTTTTTGATGTAGAACCATTAGTCTATCTGTTCAAAGATAATTCATATATTGAAGAGAATCTGCATGGTGCATGGTATAAGAGAAACATCAAATAAAGCGCGAATGAATAACAGTAATCCGATTTAAATAAGAAGATACTTCACAGATACTTGTCATCCCTACTTCAGAAGATATGGATTATCCATTTACAGCACATGGTTTTACAGCTGGAATAAAAGGAAGAATTGAGGTGCCAGAATTTACAATACCAAGAGGTCTTGGAGTTTCTATTGAAGATGGAACTGAAATTTGGAAAATCACACGTGATGGTAGACAAACTTTATATGCAGTATTCGAAAATAAAACTTTTAAAATAGTTGATCAATGAAAATAAAAGCACCAAGTAGAAGTCGCATTCTTTTTGAAGGAGAAGATATGTTCTTAACAGAATATTGTGATGATAGCAATATGTGGTTTTGGAAAATAATAGGAGAGAAGCCTTTTTTAATAGAAAAGGGCTTTAAGGAACAAGGGACTTTATACACCCTATCATTTCCTCAAGAAGGAAATATCCTTATTCAGCCTATGAAAGTCGCATGTATTGCATTTACTTGGGATACAAGTATGCTGTTGAGAATATTTGGCATGGATTATTTATACTATACCCAAATGAACGTAAAACGAGAAGATATTTAAAATTATATGACCATGATGATAGCCGAATAGAAGTTCCTTATGATGAATTCATAGCTTCATCTCCAATCATTTGGGAAGAGAGAAAACCTATCTCTGATTTTGTTTTTGATGTTGAACCGCTGGTCTATCTATTCAAAGATAATTCATATATTGAAGAGAACCTGCATGGTGCATGGTATAACAGAATATCAAATGAGGGAAATGAACAACGGTAATATTCCATATCGCTCAATAGCAGTATTGCTTTTTACTGTTTTGCTATCGTCTTGTCTCAAAGAGACTGCCGTTCCTATAGAATCGACATTCACCATAGAGACATCGGAAGACAAAACCTCACCTGTAACTATCCAATTGAAAAACGAGAGTTACGGGGCAGAAGAATATGAATGGACTTTCGAGGGTGGTATTCCCAGTAGTTCCAATGAGAGTACTCCGGCTAAAGTTGTGTTCACTCAGGCTGGTGAGCATTGCTTCCTCGCTCAAGGAGTATCTCGGTAAGGTATATAACATCAAACATATTCATGGCAAGCCCTTGCATCCACAGACGCAAGGGAAGATAGAGCGATATCATCGATCAATGAAGAATGTGATAAAACTAAATCATTATTTCTGCCCCTCAGAATTAGAAAAGGCTATTGATGAGTGGGTGAAATACTATAATGAGAGGAGGTTTCATGAATCGTTAGATAATCTTACACCAAGAGATGTATATTTAGGGCAAGGGGAGAAAATCAAAAAGATAAGAGAAATAATAAAGCAAAATTCAATCAACAAAAGAATTTCTGAGAATAAAAGAATGAAATTACAGCATAAATAACTACATTTGCAGTTGTGCACTTTTATTTGACAACGTACAGTGGAACAGATTGGCCACGTCATGCCGAAGACGTAGTGGGCTACGTCAAGAGATGATGACAGACAAGATTAGATGCCGACATCATCTTTAATACGACATATTTTGACATCGCCCCCCTCATATAAGTCATTCCCTCATAAGAGTAAGCATTTTGAAAATGCTTACTCTTACCGAATTACTTTCGAAGATTGACCGTTGCGCGTGACAATGCGCACCACATAGGTGCCCTTAGTTAGCGACATGGTGGCACGATTGTCCTCAATAGCATGGCTACGGCTCACGAGCATGCCGCTCAGACTGTAGACTTCGATGCGCACAAGTCCTGCCTGCTGCACCTCTAACATGCCGTCGGCAAAGCGCAGATGCCCCGTAAACGGCACGGTTTGAATGCCATTGGGCTGTTCGTCGGGATATTTATTGAACGGACCTTTGACAATGGATACGTAGAAAGGTGGGGCTGCAGCCGGCCACAAATCTTTCGCCTTGCCATCCACCTCACCCATGACGGCCAAACGATAGCGGCGGTTGTTGATGATCTTCAAATCGCGCGGACGGAGCCATCCTGTGGCGATTTGCTCGGAGAAATGGGCATCGCTGAGATTCACCTGCTGCGGCTTCTTCATGAGCACAATCTGCCGCTCGTTCTCGGTGTCGATTAAACACAGGGAAAGGTCGCCCTGATAGTGTGCACCATCGGCCAAGGTAACGACGCAGTTGAGTTTGAAAAGCGGCGTGAAGCTGATGTCGATGTCCTCGTTGGGGATGGTAGACATGGCGTTGTCCTGCACAAAGCCAACCGCATTTTGCAACAGATTGCTTGGCACTTCGCCCTGCTCCACCGTTGCATAGAACGGTGTTTCGCGCATATCGGTGCGCACGGGGCATTGCTCGTGGGTATCGGCTTGGAAGATGGTGGTGCGCAATTCGTAGCGGCCGGCGGCCATGTCGGTGGGCAAGGAAATGGGGAGCGTGACGCGTGTGGCGGCAAACATTTCGAAATCTACTTTGTTTTGCGTTTGTACGGTATAGGCCACCGCACCTTGATCGTTGATGAAATCCACCTTCACCTGCCCGTCGAAGGGCATGCTGTTGAGCTTGCGAATGTTCAGACGCAGGGTGTTGGTGCCGCCCGTCCGCAGTTTCTTGTCAAACGTGGGCAGCGTTTCAAACTGATAGGCGTTGGTTGCTGCGGGCAGTTCAACATAGGTGATTTTTCCTTGTTTCACCTCCATCACCACACGCGGCGCCTGCTTCATGCGCACCCAATCGCCCCAAAGAGTGCCGCCTTTCCATGCCGCGCAAATGGGGGCGAGGATGTATCGCCCATCCGCAAGCCCCGAGAGGTCGGTCGTGATGACGACATCTTCTTCAACCAATCCGCCGGAAGGCTGTTCGCCATCGTTAAACTTAAAGCGCTCTTGCGTGTAGCCGCCCTTGCTGTGCGCGGCAGATGCACACGGCCGCACCAACTGATGGTCGGCGGTATAGATGCCGATGCCCACGTCGCCGCGGAACTTATCGTAGCTTTGGTTGACGAAATGGCTGAACGACAGCTGCGCATGTGCCGTTAACTGCGTGGGCGGCGTGCCGACAAAGTGCATCTCGCCGCTCAGATTAAACGCCAAGTTGGGTGCACCGTCAGCAATGTCGGAGTCGAGTTTCGGCGTGCCCGGTTTGTTGGGATGTGCCGCAATGATGTGCAGCCGCAGCCCGAAACTCAGCGGCCGACCTTGAAACTCGCTGCCTGTAGACGAGAGGTTGAGCGCCGTGAGCGAGTAGTAACCATCGGCTCCCCCGTCCCATCCGAAGTTCATGTGGAACATACCTTCGCTGTCGAAACCGTCGCAAACCCAAGCGTGACCGCTGCCGCCACCACGCGGATCGCCCGAGATGTAGAGTGGAAAGCCATGGCGAAGCTCGTCCTGAATGATTTCGGCGAAATGAGCGTTGCCCTCGTTTGCCTTGGTCACGATGGCCGCATCATAATCGAAATGGTCGCGCAAGGCTTTGGCGGCCGACGAGCTCTGCGCGCCACTGCCGCTCGGTGTATATTGCATGTAGACGGAGATGCCGGCATCGTTCATCAGCAAAGCCACAGCATCTTCTTGCTGTGCCGTGGCCCGTTGCCGACTATAATCGTTGAGCATGTTGCCCCAATCATAATGCGACTGGCTGAAGTCGGCTTCGCGTTGCGCATGCTCATAATTCACCGTGTAGCGATTTTTGCCGCGTCCTTGTGCGGGCCAATGATGGAAATTCATGATTTGTGCCATCGCCGTAGCCACACATCCCGTGAAATAACCTGTTTTTTTATTGTACGGATAGCCCTGCCCCCATTTCGTTTTCAACAGCGGAGCCACAACGCCTCCACCGGCCGTTCGGGTGGATTTTGCAGCCCCAACGAGGCGGCCGCCCTGTTTCAAATGCGTGTAAACCTGCCGATAGGCCTGCAGCAGATAGCGCGCTTCGGGGTTGAACCTCGTCGTGTCCATTTGCCCCGTCGCGCTATAGGCCAACACCTCGCCCATGGCATCGTCGCCCGCCACCACAACGAAGCCGTGCCCACGCGCATCATTCACTATATAATAAGGTGAGACGCTTGCCACTGCGCCACTGCGTGTGGGCTGCCGCTTCAGCGCATCCTTCCCCACTTCCACATAGCGGCGGGCAATGGACAAGGCCGCTTTGGGCGTGATGTCGCGTGCCGAAAGCTGTAGAGAAACGAATAAAAACAAACTGAAAAGCAAGGAGCGCGCCACACCACGAGCCGCATTTTTTCCCCTTGTAAAACGAATAAGCGCGTAATCTATTTGCATGAAAAAAAATCTTATCGCATTAAGTACGGCTGCAAAGTTAGCGCTTTTTCTGTGGAAACCGTACCTGTTTGTGGAAAAACTCCTATCAGAAAGGTGGGAAAACACCCATTCTCCATCAGCGAGCACCCCGCCGGCAACCTTTTCTTGAATTAGTCCATCGGCGAGCACCTCGCCACGACTATGCACTCATGTTTATGATGTGGCGAGTACCTCGCCACGACTATACATTTATATTTGTGACGCGGCGAGCACCTCGCCACGACTATTCACTCATGTTTGTGATGCGGCGAACTATTCGCCACGACTATACACTCATATTTGTGACGCGGCGAGCACATCGCTACGACTATACACTTATGTTTATGACGCGGCGAACTATTCGCCGCGACTATACACTTATATTTGTGACGCGGCGAACTATTCGCCACGACTATACGCTTGTGTTTATGATGCGGCGAACTATTCGCCACGACTATACACTTATATTTATGATGCGGCGAACTATTCGCCACGACTATACACTCATATTTA
>NZ_BAJQ01000031.1 GCF_000613785.1 Segatella oulorum JCM 14966
AGCGTCAAAAAACAGTGACTTTTTTCTGCAAACGGAGGTCGGGCGTCAAAAAACAGTGACTTTTTTCTGCAAACGGAGGTCACGCGTCAAAAAACAGCGACTTTTTCTTGACGACATGGGTGCGTTGATGCAACGGTGCCGGCAGGCGAAGCGAAAAACAATCGGGGCGAAGATGTTGTGTTGCATCTTCGCCCCGATGAGCGTTTGCGGCCTTTCGGCACGCGGGGATTTACCAAAACTTGTTGTTCTTTACATTGTATTCGAAACCGGCATCGGCCAACTTCGATTCAATGTCTTGACGTTTCACGTGCATGTCGTCGCACAGTTCGTCTAACGATTGATAGTTGTCGCGCAGCAACATGTTGACTGTGCTGAACAAAATCATCGGGTCGTTGGGTAATCTTTCCATATTCAAAAAAATTAAAATGTTCGTTGTTATATATTTTGTTTTATCGTGTTGTTTCGTTTTCGAGAAACGCTTTTAGCTGTGGCAGGAGCGCCAAAGCCTGCGCGCGGCCGATGTCGTAGGTGCGTTGCATGCGCTGCCGATCGTGGGTGATGTGCCGGATGGGCAGTTTTGCCTCGGGCGCAATGACGAAAGCCTTGCCGGCCTTCTCCTGTGCCTCGACGTAGCGCAGTTGCGCATTGTACATCTCGTGGCGCTGCGCAATGGTCTGCACAAAGCGCGGATGGCGATAGTAAACGAGGCGCATGAGGGGCATGAGCGCGTTGGGTTGCTTGATGTAGCCGCGCGGTTGCGTGAGGATGACCACGTTGCGCTCGTAGCCTTGCTCGTTGAAGAACCGGAGCGGAATGGCATCGGCCAGCCCGCCGTCGAGCAGCTTTTGCTCCTTGATTTCAACCCATTGCGAAACCAGCGGCATGGAGGATGAGGCACGAATCCACTCGCACAGCTCATCGATGTGCATGCCTTCGGTGACTTGTCGGTAGACGGCTTCGCCCGTTTCCACGTCGGTGGCTACGAGCCAAAACGCAGTTGGGTTGGCATAGAACGTCTTGAAATCAAACAGATCGAGCTCTTCGGGCACCTGATGGTAGCCAAAATCGGCACCAAACAAGTCGCCCGTGCAAAGCCATGAGCGCACACTGCAATAGCGCCAGTCGTGGGCAAAGCGCTGATTATAGCGCAACACGCGGCCGGGTTGCCGGCTCTTGTAGTTGCAACCAAAGGCTGCTCCTGCCGAAACGCCAATCATGCCATCGAAGAAAATGCGCTGCTCGGTGAGCACATCGACGATGCCCATGGTGTAGAGCCCACGCAATGCGCCGCCTTCGAGCACTAATCCTGTTTTCATTTCTACAATCTTTTTACCTGTGCAGCAGCGCCCGTTCATCGGGGTGCTCCGCCGGTTTGTGGGGCAAAGATACGCTTTAATTCAGAAATAATTGCTACTTTTGTGCGTTAAAAATTGCATGATGGAGCATTCAATGATTAAAATCAAGCGGGTTGAAAGTCGGGCTGACTTGCGAAAGTTCGTCCAATTCTATTACGACCTCTATCGGGGCAACGACTGCGCCGTTCCTTTTTTGTTTCAAGATGAGATGAACACGCTGCGCAGCGACCGCAATGCGTCGTTCGAATGTTGCGAGGCTTGCTATTTTCTGGCCTTCAAAGGCGAGCAGATAGTGGGCCGTGTGGCAGCCATTATCAATCGTCGGGCCAACGAAAAGTGGCAGCAGCGGGTGGTGCGTTTCGGCTGGTTCGATTTTGTCGACGACGAGGAAGTGTCGCGCAAATTGCTCGAAACGGTGGAGGCATGGGGGCGCGAGCGCGGCATGAATGCCATCGTTGGCCCGTTGGGGTTCACCGATATGGATCGCGAAGGCATGATGGTTGAGGCTTCGACCGCCTTTCAACGATGTATGTGAATTATAATTTCCCCTATTACGTGCGCCACATGGAGCACATGGCGGGCTTTGAAAAGGACAACGACTACGTGGAGTTTCGCATCAAAGTGCCCGAGGTGATTCCGCCAAAGTTTGCGAAGATTGGCGAGATGATTGAGCGGCGCTACGACATTCACGTGCACAAGTTCACCCGTCACGAGCTGTTGCACGAGGGCAAGGGACGGCGTGTGTTCGAGATTATCAATGCCACGTTTAAGGAGTTGTATGGCTATTCGGAACTGTCCGACGCGCAAATCACGCAGTTGGTGAACGAATATATTAAGGTGGCCGATTTGGATTTGGTGTCGTCGGTGGTCGATCGGTCGCGCAACAACGAGATGATTGGCGTGGGCATTTGTTTCCCTTCGTTTGCCAAAGCGCTGCAAAAGACGCGCGACGGCAGGCTGTTTCCTTTCGGTTGGTGGCAGCTGTTAAAGGTGTTGAAGTGGCACAAAACCGACACCGTCGACCTGCTGATGATTGCCGTGCTGCCCGAATATCGCAAGAAAGGTGCCAACGCCTTGATCTTTAACGATCTCATCTTGCGCTTCCGCAAGTGCGGTTTTCAGTGGGCCGAGGCCATGCACCAGATGGAAAGCAATCATGCGGTGCAAAGCGAATGGACGTATTTCGACTCCGAGCTGCATCGGCGCCACCGTTGTTATCGCAAATCATTGTAGGCGGTTCGCCCTGTGCTTGTTGTCGCAAGCGCGGCATGGCGCCAAGAAAAAGCTATCACTTTTGTGGGTAAAGTCATTGACATTGCCCTGCAAAGTGATAGCTTTTGCGTTGAAAAGTGGCCGTGTTTCTTTTTGCTTGTGCCACTCGTCGGCGATGAACGGCGTGCGTTTAATACTTAAATGAGCTTCCGCCTAAGAACTCGCGCAGCAGCGACGTGGGCGGAATGTCGTGGTTGCTGATGGGACGAAGATAGTGCAAAAACTTCTTTAATCGGTAAGCTTCGCTGTATTCATCACACCATTCGGGCACTTGTTCCAACAAGGGTTCGACTTGCGTTTTCAGCACGGCCAGCTCGAAAAGCATGGCGGTGTTGAACACGGCATCGGCATTCTCCTGATACGGAAAAATCCATTTGTTCTCGCCGGCCCGCACCGATGGCCAGCGTTTGATGGTCTCTTGTGCGCTCACGCCGCGATACTTGTTGTCGCGAACAATGCGGCGCAGCAACCGATTGTCGGTGGTGGGGATATAGTTATGGTCGTCAAGTAGAATGGTTGTCAGCGCCGATGCATACACCTTATACTGCTGTTCGCTCGGAATTTGTGCGGTGAGCTCTGGGTTGAGCGCGTGAATGCCTTCGACCACGAGCACGTTGTGGGGCTGCATCTTCAATCGTTTGCCACTCTTTTCGCGCATGCCCGTTTGGAAATTATATTTGGGCAGTTCCACCTCTTCACCGCGAAACAGCGCGTTGAATTGCTGGTTGAGCAGCGGCAAATCGAGCGCATAAAGACTCTCGTAATCATAATTTCCTTGTGCATCTTTCGGCGTATCGGCGCGGTTAACGAAATAATCGTCCAAACTAATCTGCAGCGGTTTGATGCCATTGGCCAAGAGTTGAATCGAAAGGCGCTTGCAAGTGGTGGTCTTTCCCGACGACGAAGGCCCCGCCAGCAACACCAATTTCACACCATTGCGCGCGGCAATCTCGTCGGCAATCTGCGCAATTTTCTTCTCTTGCAAGGCCTCGCTCACGTGAATTAAATCAATGGCATGCCCCTGTTTCACGGCTTCATTGAAATCGCCCACGGTGCGGATGCCCAAGATTTTCTGCCACGCGTGGTGCTCTTTAAACAGCTCGAACATCTTGTTTTGTTGCGTTATCTCGGGCAGTTGCGCCGGATTGTCCAACGAAGGGATGCGCAACAACAGACCGTCAAAATAGGGTTCCAATCCAAAAAGATAGAGCTGACGCGTGTTGGTGAGCAGCGAACCGTAGTAGAAGTCTACGTAGTCGTCAATCTGATAATACGTGGTGTAGAGCTTTCCCGAGCTTTCCAACAGCTTAGCCTTGGCCTCGTCACCACGCGTTCTGAACATCTCTATGGCCGCTTCGGTGGTCACTTCGAAACGTCTCACGGGCATTCGCGCATCGATAATGGCCTGCATGCGCTCGCGAATGCGCGTGATGTCGGTAGCTTCGAGCGGGCGACCGAGGTCTGCATTCACAAAATAACCGTTGGAAACAGGTATGTCAATCACCACATAACTCTTGGGATAGCAGTCGTGCACGGCTTTGCACAGCACAAAGAACAGCGTGCGCGTGTAGTTTCTTGAGGCCGAAGCGCTGTGCATATCCAAAAACTCCACATCTTTATTATGGTACACGCGAAAGTGCATTCCCTCGACTTTATTGTTCACTTTGGCGCAGATGGGACCAAAAGCCATTGTCAACTGAAAAGCAGAAAAAACTTCAGAAAGTGTGCTTCCGATGGCCACTTTCATTGTTTTTTTATTATTTTTGCAACGAATTTGAACTTGATGTTCCATGTTTATAATGTTTATATCTCTGCAATGTGATGTCCGGTCAGGCGTGCAAAGTGCGCTTCGGCCTATTCAAAGGTATAAAAAAGATTGTATTCCCACATGATTTAGATGATATAAAATCAAAATAATATGTCGATTTGGATAATTTTTAAGCTCATAGGCGCGTTGGCCTTGCTGATGTATGGCATGAAAGCGATGAGCGACAGCTTGCAGAAAATGGCGGGACCACAGCTCAGACATGTGTTAGGCGCTATGACAACCAACCGTTTCACAGGCATTCTTACAGGTGCATTTGTCACGGCAGCGGTGCAAAGTTCCACAGCAACTACGGTGATGACGGTGTCGTTTGTGAATGCAGGATTGCTCACCTTGGCGCAAGCTATTTCGGTGATTATGGGTGCAAACATCGGCACAACGCTCACAGCTTGGATCATGAGTGCGGGCTTTTCGTTTCATTTCACTGATTTTGTGTGGCCCGCTTTCACCATAGCCCTCGTCTTAATTTATTCGAAGAAGCGCAAGATTATCGGCGATTTTATTTTTGGTATCTCCTTTCTGTTCCTTGGTTTGGGCACGTTAAGCGCCACCGGTAAGGAGATGGATTTAGCACATAACCAAGCCGTTATTGACTTCTTTGCCACTTTTGACCCCACAAGTTTCTCGACAACCATTCTCTTTTTGCTCATTGGTGGCGTGCTAACGATGCTCGTTCACAGCTCGGCTGCCATCATGGCCATCACGATGATTCTTTGTTCTACGGGCGTTTTGCCCATCTATCAGGGCATAGCTTTGGTGATGGGCGAGAATGTTGGCACCACTGTTACTTCGATATTGGCTTCGCTCACGGCCAACACGCAGGCGCGAAGAGCGGCTTTTGCCCACATGTTCTTCAACCTCTTTGGTGTGCTTTGGATGCTCATTGTCTTCCATCCCTTTGTACATGCGGTGTGCGGATTGGTGGACTATGATGATCAACTCAAGGCCCACGACCCGGGATTTGCAGCCAATGCAGCGAAATTGAGTTTTGCTTTGGCGGCCTTCCATACAGCTTTCAACGTCATCAACACTTGCGTATTGATGGGCTTTGTTAAGCAGATTGAACAGATTGTTTGCTTTATTATTAAGCCCAAGAAGCAGGCTGATGAGGATGATTTCCGCTTGCGTTTCATCCAAACGGGTATCATGAAGACCCCAGAACTCTCGGTGCTTGAAGCGCAAAAGGAGATTTCCAGTTTTGCCGAACGCATTCAACGCATGTTTGGTATGGTGCGCAATCTCTTGGAAGAGCGCGATGAAAAGAAATTTATGGATATTTATAATCGCATTGAAAAATATGAAGGTATCAGCGATAGCATGGAGATTGAGATTGCCAACTACCTCAATGAGGTGAGCGATTTGCATTTGAGCGATGAGACAAAGGCTAAGATTCGTGCCATGCTTCGTGAGATTAGTGAGATTGAAAGTATCGGCGATAGCTGCTTCAATATGGCGCGAACTATTCACCGACGCGTGAATGGAAAGGAGGATTTCACGCCGCAACAATACAACCATATCCACCAGATGTTCACGCTTACCAACAATGCTTTGGAGCAAATGAACTACATGTTTAAGCACAATCGCGAGACCATTGACGTGAATAAGTCGTTCAATATTGAGAACGAAATCAACAACTATCGCAATCAGTTGCGCACGCAAAACATCAATGATGTCAACTCACATGCTTACACTTACACCATAGGAACGATATATATGGACATTATTCAGGAGTGTGAAAAACTTGGTGATTATGTCGTAAATGTAGTGGAAGCGCGCATGAACACGCGTCAACACGATAATTAGATGCGATTCCTATCTTTAGATAATATTTATCCTTGGTCCTGTCAACCGTATTATCCATCGTTGGGTTTCTCCGAAAAGCATCAAGAAACAGAAGTCATGACAAAGTTAGACCGTATATAAAAAGCAATGATAAGATGAAAAAAAAGTCTTGAAACCATCTGCATTCATGGCGGATGGAAGCCTAAAAAAGGAGAGCCCCAACAGTTGCCTATCTACCAAAGCACAACTTTCAAATATGAGAGTAGTGAGCAAATGGCACGCCTATTTGACTTAGAAGATAGCGGATATTTCTATACTCGCCTGGCAAACCCTACCAATGATGCTGTTGCAAAGAAGATAGCTGCCCTTGAAGGAGGTATTGGTGCGGTGCTCACATCGTCTGGTCAGGCGGCAAACTTCTATGCGATTGTCAATCTTTGTGAGGCTGGCGACCACTTTATTACGTCCAATACAATCTATGGTGGTACATTCAATCTCTTTGGAGTTACGCTGAAAAAGTTAGGAATTACATGCACCTTTATCGATCCGGAGTGGGATGACGCCAAAATAGAGGCTGCATTCCGCCCCAACACAAAATGCTTCTTTGGCGAAACCATATCCAATCCTGGGGGAAAGGTATTCGATATAGAACGCTTTGCAACGATGGCTCATCAGCATGGTATACCCTTAATCATAGACAATACGTTTGCAACACCCATCAATTGCCGCCCATTCGAATGGGGTTGTGACATCGTTACCCATTCTACAACCAAGTATATGGATGGACATGCTACACAGGTTGGTGGCGCAGTGGTTGACTCTGGCCACTTTAATTGGGAGGCCTATCCTGAGAAGTTCCATGGGCTGACTACGCCAGATGAGAGCTATCATGGGATTATTTATACCCAAACCTTTGGAAAAATGGCCTATCTCACCAAACTTATCACGCAACTGATGAGAGATTTAGGAAGTATTCCTGCACCTCAAAATTCATTCCTTCTTAATTTAGGTCTTGAGACTTTGTATCTTCGAATGAAGCAACATTGTGCGAATGCGCAGAAGGTTGCCGAGTGGTTGGAAAAGAATGAGAGGGTGGCATGGGTGGATTATTGCGGTCTTCCTTCAAATAAGTATTACGCTTTAGGGCAAAAATATCTCCCAAATGGGTCGTGTGGTGTTATCGCTTTTGGCTTGAAAGGTTCACGAGAAGATGCAATTCGGTTTATCGATCGCCTTGATTTTATTTCAATTGTGACCCATGTGGCCGATGTGCGTACATGCGTTTTGCATCCAGCAAGCCACACACACAGACAACTTACAGATGAACAACTCCGTGAAGCAGGTATTGCGCCCGACTTAATTCGACTCTCTGTGGGTATTGAAAACGTTGATGATATCATTGCAGATATTGAACAAGCCTTGGAATAGTTCATGAGGCAGATAAATAAAAAGGACACTCCGCTATACGAAGTGTCCTTTTCTTTTTGTGCCTTCCCTGCAGGAATGTCGTGCGAAGTATGCGTTAAGGGCAAGTAATATAGGCGATATGGTGAGCAAATATGGATGATATTACATGCAAATATCGATGATATTGCATGTAAAAGTGAATGATATTGCAAGGAACGGTGAATGCTCTTGCGCGCAGGTGGGAGTGATGTGGTGAGCAATAGGGCTATATATCGACCTTTGTTTGATATGATATTTCCATGGTTTGTGGGTTGAAAGTCACATCCTTTTGATGGATATAGTTTGCCAAAAGGCCTGTATCGGCTAACTGCTTTGGCGTGCCTTCGTGCAGCTTTCCGGCTTGCATAAGCCACAGATTGTCGGCCATTTTCAAGGCAAAAGCAAGGTCATGGGTTGACAGAAGAATGGTTTTTTGCAATCGATGAGCTAAGTGTTTGAGTAGCTTGAGCATGTCAATCTTACTCGGAAAATCGAGGAATGCCGTAGGTTCGTCTAAGAGAATGATGGGCGTTTGCTGGGCCAAAGCTTTCGCTATCATCACCTTTTGGCGTTCGCCATCGCTGAGTGTGCTCACCTTTCTTTGGGAGAAAGCCTGCATCCCCACTAACGATAGGCTCTCCATGACAATGTTTCGTCGTGCGAAGTGAGACGTCCCCAGTGGTCAGTATAGGGGTATCGCCCTAAAGCCACTAATTCATTGACACATAATTGCTGCACGGTTATGGGACGTGTGAGCACGATACTCATCTGTTTGGCCAAAGCTTTTGCCGAATAGGCTGCAATGCTTTTCCCTGCAATGTCGACGGTTCCACCGAGTGGAGGCAATGCTCCGCTCATGGTGTTGAGTAGGGTTGATTTGCCCATGCCGTTTGAACCTAACAGACAAGTGAGGGTTCCTGCCGACAAAGAGGCCTGCAAATGCGCCGCAATACAGTTGTGATGATAACCAATTGTGAGGTCGTTGAGTGCGATTGTTTCCATGCTACAAAGGTAAGTATTTATTGCTATTACACCTTAAAGTCAAGCTCTAATTGCACCCATTCTGTTTTTATTTTGCCATCTTCCGTTACCGAATTAGAGACTGTTAAGCCCATCAGGCGTATGGGGTGCACATTGCTATAATGGATTTGGTGCAGTAATTGTTTGGCCAAAGGTAGAATATCTTTCTTGGTTTGCAGCTTTTTGTGGGTGGTGATGCTACGTGTAATCTGCTGAAAATCGTTGTATTTTATTTTCAAGGTCACCGTCTTTCCTACAAATTTACTCTTTTCTAAGCGCTCGGTAAGCTCCACAACCAAGTGATAAAGCGCAATCAATATAGCCGAAGGTCGGATGAGATCTTCTGAAAAAGTGTGCTCACACCCCACCGATTTGCGCACATAGTTGGTCACAACTGGCCGTTCATCAATGCCACGTGCATAGTTATAGAAGACAGGTCCCATCTTTCCGAAGACCGATTTGAGATGTCCTACTGAGCATTGGCGCAGCTGTTCGCCATTAAAAATCCCCATTTTGTGCATCTTCTGCGCCGTCTTTGGCCCAACACCCCATAGGTCTTCCACCTGTAATTGTGCGATAAAGTCGAGTGCTTGATCGGGATGAATGATGTATAGGCCATCGGGTTTGTGATAATCGGATGCAATTTTAGCCAATAATTTGTTGTAAGATATGCCAGCCGATGCGGTGAGATGCAGCTCGTCTTTGATGCGCTGTTTAATCTCTTTTGCAATCTCTGAGGCCAACGGCATGCCTTTTTTATTGTGCGTTACATCTAAGAATGCCTCATCAAGTGATAGGGGTTCCACCAAATCTGTATAATCATGAAAGATGGAATGGATGGCCCATGACACCTCTTTATAGCGTTCATAGCGACCCGGAACCACGATTAAATCCTTGCACATGCGCTTGGCTATTTGCATCGACATGGCCGACCGCACGCCATATTTTCGTGCTTCATAGCTGGCAGTTGACACCACTCCACGCACATCATCATAGCCCACTGCAATGGGTTTTCCTCGCAGTTCGGGATGATCGCGCTGTTCAACGCTCGCGAAAAAAGCATCCATATCAATATGAATAATCTTGCGCATGTGCAAAAAGCGTTATACAGAAGTTGTGAATTGATGAAACAAAACGTCTCGTAGGGGGTGAAATAAAAAGCCGCAAGCGTTACATAACGCCCGCGACTCCAAAAACTTTCAAGTATTTATTGATGTTGAAAAAGGATCTGTTATGAGTATCTTAGAATCATTCCCGGACGTACTTTGGCGTTAGCACTGAGGTGGTTGAGGCTGCAAATCTTCTCAACAGTCACGCCTCTTAGCTTCGCTATCGACGCAAGTGTTTCGCCATTCTTCACCTTATGATAGAGCAACTCGTCATTATCAGCATGCTTCTTGTCCTTGTAGCTGCCGGGTTCGCCGTTCTGTACCAAATCTCTTGTGTAGCCACCATTGCCCACTTTTCCACGAAGGCGTGTTGCTTCAACCGACTCTTCGTCGTAGGTGTTCACATTATATACATAGTAATCGCCCGTGACATCCTGATTTCTGAAGTCGAACATCAATGCCGGATTGAGCGCCACGCCACACAATCGTGTCTCGAAGTGCAAGTGAGAACCTGTGCTTCGTCCTGTGTTTCCGCCCAAGCCAATCACTTCTCCGGCTTTAACCGATTGGTTTTCGCTTACCAATTGCTCTGAAAGATGGCCGTAAATGGTCTCCAAACCGTTGGGATGTCTGATGACGATATATTTGCCATAGCCACCTGCTTCATAGCGTACGATGCGCACTTTACCACTGAATGCAGCGCGGATGGTGTCGCCAATATACACTTTGATGTCTAATCCTTTGTGCGGTCTTCCCCAGCGGTTACCGAAATTACTGGTCACCACACGGCTGGGAGTAGGCATGCAAAAATGGCGCAAGTCAATCTTAAACGTGTCGGGCATCTGTGTTCTTTTGTGTGCATAGCGATTGTCCCACTCTTGATAAAGTTCAGATGCCGGCGATTGTTCTTGCTCTCTTTCGATGATACTTCTCAGTGCAAGCGTGTCAACCGCCTTCATTTTTCTGTCAATAGGCGCCTGACGTGCTAATAAATCCTGTGCCTGAGCAGGGAGGATTGCACAAGCGAATGTCGCAATTATTGTAATTCTTTGAATGCTCTTTTTAAAACTCATACATCAGTTTTTAGATTCAGACCCAATCAAGATGAAAGCAATGTGCATCAAGAAAGCATTGGGTAAGGTCCAAATACAGACCTGTTTTCTAATGAAAAGCGTGGCAAAGGTAGTAAAAAAAATCGCACGTTCATCTGTTGTTAACGTATTTTAGGCTACTTTTAGAAACGCAACGTGTCTGTTTTTGCCTTTTTAGCCTATGCGTTACCGGCTTTATTTACGAGATAGCCGCCCAGTTGACATTGGTTTTACGCAAGGCTTTCAGGCGCTGCCACAGCATCTGGTGTGCGGGATTTTCGCCTAATGGGTCGCTTTCTATAATCTTTTGTGCCATCTCTCTGGCCATTTGCACCAACTGTCCGTCGCGTGCAATGTTGGCAATCTTCAGGTCAAAGGCAATGCCACTCTGTTGCGTTCCCTCAAGATCGCCGGGACCACGCAGCTTTAAATCGGCTTCGGCAATGCGGAAACCATCGTTGGTTTCGCACATGATGTCGATGCGTTTGCGGGTCTCTTCGCTGAGTTTGTAGCCTGTGACGAGAATGCAATAGGATTGTTTCGCGCCACGTCCCACGCGCCCTCGCAACTGATGGAGCTGCGAAAGGCCAAACCGTTGGGCATCCATAATGACCATTACCGATGCATTGGGCACGTTGACTCCCACTTCTATCACCGTCGTTGCCACTAAGATTTGCGTCTCGCCCTGCACAAACTTGCGCATTTCCTCTTCCTTTTCAGCCGGTTTCAGTTTGCCATGTACTTTGCTAATAGCATATTGTGGAAAGATTTCGCAGAGGTTTTCGTAGCCTTTCTCCAAATCTTTTAAATCGTTTTTCTCGTTCTCTTTGATGAGCGGAAACACCACATAAACCTGCCTTCCCTGCTCAATCTGCTGGCGTATGCCTTGATACAGACTCGTGATTTGGGTGTCATATTTGTGCAATGTCTCAATCGGTTTGCGGCCGGGAGGCAGCTCATCAATCACACTTACTTCCAAATCGCCATAGATGGTCATGGCTAAGGTGCGCGGAATGGGGGTAGCTGTCATCACGAGAATGTGGGGCGGTTGCTCGCTTTTTGCCCACAATCGTGCGCGTTGTGCCACGCCAAAGCGATGTTGTTCGTCGACAACAGCCAAGCCAAGGCGTGCAAATTGCACAGTGTCTTCGATGACAGCGTGGGTGCCAACGAGAATGTTTATCTCGCCTTTGGCCAGACGTTCGAGCAGCGTTTGGCGACGTTTCCCTTTTACAACGCCGGTCAACAACGCCACTTCTACGGGCATATTGTGCAGAAATTCCTTGATGGTGACAAAATGTTGCTCGGCTAAAATTTCGGTAGGTGCCATGATGCAGGCCTGAAAACCGTTACCAATGGCAATCAACATCGTCATCAAAGCGACCAGCGTTTTGCCCGACCCCACATCGCCTTGCAGCAGTCGGTTCATCTGTTTTCCACTGTCCATGTCGGCTCTTATCTCGTGCATCACGCGCTTTTGTGCACCTGTTAGAGCAAAGGGCAGGTTGTTTTCGTAGAATTGATGAAACACTTGTCCCACTTGATGGAAGCGGTATCCGCTGTATTTTCGGCGGCGGTCGTGCGCATAACGCAGAATGTTGAGCTGCACATAGAAAAGCTCTTCAAACTTCAATCGCACTTGTGCGCGCTGCAATTCGTCCAAAGAGTGGGGGTAGTGAATGCCATGAAAGGCCGCTTCGCGCGAAAGAAGATGCAGCGGTTGCGTGATGAATGGCGGCAATGTCTCGGGCAAACTGCCTTGCGGAAGCCTTGCGATGAGCGTCTTGGTGAGCTTCTCTATGGCCCGACTTGTGATGCCCCCGTTCTTCATTCGCTCCGTGGTTATGTAATAAGGTTGCATGCCCATCTCGTTGAGTTGCAAGGTGGTTGCCTCCTCCATTTCGGGATGTGCAAACTGAAAACGGCCGCCATAGACCGACGGTTTGCCGAAAACAATGTATTCAACGCCTAACTGATAGGTTTTGCTGACATATTGAACGCCGCGAAACCACACCAAGTCGACCACGCCATGGCCATCGCTGAAATGTGCCACCAAGCGCTTTTTGCGTGGCGTTGTGGCAAACTCCTCGAAACTGAGTATCTTACCTTTGAGCTGCACAAAAGGCATATTGCCGTTCAACTCGTTGATGGTGTAGACCTTACTTCTATCCACATATTTATAAGGATAGTACTCTAAGAGGTCGCCCCACGTGTTGATTTGGAGCTCTTTCGCCAAGATTTCTTTGCGTTTGGGCCCCACTCCGGCAGATACATGATGTCTTGTTCGAGAATGTCGGGCATGGTTACAGCAGGGTTTCAGCCACTTTTAAATCAAAGGGGGTCGTGATTTTGATGTTCTCTCGCGTCCCCTCTACCAAGGTTATTGGCTCTCCCAAGGCTTCAACCACCGATGCGTCGTCGGTGAAATGGTCTTGGAAAGGCTGTTGATAGGCGCGCCGAAGAAGGGCGATGTCAAACACTTGTGGGGTTTGCGCCAGGCGATATTGCTCGCGTGGTACATGCCGTGTCTCGCCATTCTGCCCCACATGGCAGAGCGAGTCGTGGGGGAGAAGTGCCGGTAGTGCGGCTGCATGCTCGCGGGCAGCTGTGAAACAACGGTCAATGAGGTTGGGTGTAACGAACGGACGCACGCCATCGTGGATGCCCACCACGCCGCTTTCGCCTGCGGGAATGGCGGCTAACCCATGCTTACACGAGTCGAAACGTGTCTGTCCGCCATCGACAATGCAATGCGGAATGGTGAAATTGTAATCGTTACACAGTTGTTTCCAATGGTGCTGTTGTGCTTTGGGGAGCACCACAATCAGCTGTAAGTCTGCCGAATAGTTGTAGAACTGCTCCATGGTGCGCATGAGAATGGGTCTCCCCCCGAGCAAAAGAAACTGCTTGGGAATATCGGCTCCCATGCGCATGCCTTTGCCACCAGCGACGATAATGATATAGTCCATAATAACGTTAGCGGCACCATGTCTTGCAAAAGCTATGCTTTTAGGTGGTAAAAGCATGGCTATTGTGGCGCAATCTCCATGCTTTTAGCGACCCATTGCTATGCTTTTGCACGACGTGTGCCTTATGAATTGCCGTTTAATCTTTGTTTGCCCGCCCACAAAGGCCTGGCCATTGGTTTATGCTTGGCTTAGCAAATGGGTGTATTGCATGCCATCTTGCAACTGCTTCACGACAGACTTGTCGACGAAATAGCTTAAAATCTGATAGGCATAGGGGAGGGTTGCCGCCGGACCTTCGCCCGTAATGACATTGCCATCCTCCTGAAACAGTGTGCCGGTGTAGGTGGTTGACGCATTGAAGTAGCGTTCAAACCCAGGGCTGCACGTCGCTTTCTTGCCATCAAGGATGCCACAACCGGCCAAAACCATTGGTGCTGCGCAGATGGCTCCGATGCGCTTTGCCGCCTGATGGTGGCGCCGGAGCAATGCTTTTAAGCCTTCGTGTTCATTCAAATGTGTAGAGCCTGGCAGGCCACCCGGCAGCAAGAGCATGTCGGCATCGTCGAAATGGCCCGCATCTTCAAAGCGAAGATCGGCCAAGAGAGTCACATCATGTGAACTGGTTACTTCCAAACTCCCCGTGATGCTCACGGTTTTCACCTCTAAACCGCCACGACGTAGAATGTCAATCGGGGCAAGGGCTTCCATCTCTTCGAAGCCATTGGCTAAAAACTCATATACTTTTGCCATTATCTTTGATATTTTGTTTATATTTGCAAATATAATAATAAAAATTGATTTAGCAAAGCATTTCTATCCATGCAACAGCAACTAACATTTGCTTTCTTAGGCAATGAATATCGAAGTGGGGCGATTGCGCCCTATCTTGAGCAGGCTACAAACTTCTTAGCAGCGCACCATGCACGGCTTTTCATTGAGCCTGCGACGTTAGAAGAGGTGGATTTTGTGCTCTCAATGGGTGGCGATGGCACCTTTCTGCGTGCTGTAAATCGCATTGGTGCACGCGAAATTCCCATTATTGGCGTAAACATGGGGCGTTTAGGTTTCTTGGCTGATGTGCATCCTGAGCAGCTGATGGTGATGTTGTCGGAGGTGCTTGCAGGCCATTACACCCTTGAAAACCACACGGTGATACAGCTTCATGCCACTTGTTCGGCGGGCGAATGGAATCCGTTTGCACTCAATGATATTGCCATTTTGAAGCGCGATACGGCCGCTATGATTCGCATTTCGGCACGTGTTGATGGCGCGTTGTTGGGAGAATACCAGGCCGATGGTTTGATTGTTGCGACACCCACGGGCAGCACAGCCTACAGCTTGTCGAATGGAGGCCCCATCATTGTGCCCCAGAGCGGTAGCCTTTGCCTGACGCCTGTGGCACCCCACAGCCTCAATCTGCGTCCCATCGTCATCAATGATAGTAGCAAGATTGATTTAGAAGTGGAGTCGCGGTCGCATAGTTTCTTGGTAGCCATTGACGGACGCAGCATGAAAATGGCCGACGGGGTGCAGCTTTCGATTACCAAGGCACAGCATGTGGTGAAGGTGGTGAAGCTGCAAGGCCAAAGTTTTTTTTACCACGTTGCGCGAAAAATTGATGTGGGGTGTAGATCAACGATGAAGGCATGCGGATAAAGACATTATTAAAGATTCCTGATTTCAAGTACGATGCGCGCACCATTATGAAATGGTTGTGGCATGCTTGGCGCGGCAATCAGTTGCAAGCGGTGCTCAATGCGCTCATCGGTTTGTTGGGCGTGGTGGTGAATTTGGCGCAGGTGTGGGCCGTCAAGCATGCGATTGATGTGGCTTCGGGCACACTTCCGGGCAGCATTTATGGTGCGGTGGGGCTGATGGCAGCCTTGATATTACTCGACTTTTCGTTGAACATCGCTGGCGTGTGGGTGCGCAACATTCTGGGTATTCAGGCGCAAAACCGCATGCAGCAGCGCATGCTCGACCGGCTGTTGAAAGCTGTTTGGCAGGGTAGGGAGCATCATCACTCGGCCGATGTGCTCAACCGTTTGGAGTTTGATGTGAGCAATGTGGTGAATTTCTTAACCGAAGTCATTCCCAATACGTTGTCCGTCTTGGCCTTGTTCGTCGGTGCTTTTTGCTATCTTTTCTCGATGGATAAATGGCTTTCTGTCACCGTTATTGCCATCTTTCCGTTGTTTTTGCTTTTCAGTAAGCTTTATGTTGGGCAGATGCGCAGGCTCACCCGGCAAGTGAGAGATAGTGACAGCAAGGTGCAAAGCGTGTTGCAAGAGACACTGCAACATCGCATGTTGATCAAGACTTTGGAGCGCAATCGCACGATGGTTGAACGCTTAGAGGACATGCAAAGTGAGCTGCGCCACCATGTTGTGCGCCGAACAAAGTTCAGTGTTCTCAGCAATGTCATCGTGAATTTGGGCTTTGCTGTGGGCTATTTAATTGCTTTCTTATGGGCAGCCTTGCGCATGTTGGACCACACATTGACCTTTGGCGGCATGACAGCTTTCTTGCAATTAGTGAACAAGATACAGGGACCGGCGCGCAGTCTGACGAAACTCTTTCCGGCATTTGTCAGTGTTTTCACCGCAGCAGAGCGGCTGATGGAGCTTGAAGAGGAGCCGCTTGAGGAGCAAGGAGGGCCCATCTACATGAAAACGCCATGCGGCATTCGGTTGAATAGCATTGGTTATACCTATGCCGATGGTACTGAGAAGGTGATAGATCAGCTCTCGTTTGATTTCAAACCCGGCAGTTGCACCGCTATCTTGGGCGAAACGGGGGCGGGAAAGACAACCCTTGTGCGCATGTTGCTGGCGCTCTTGTCGCCGCAAGAGGGGAAGGTTGAAATCTATGATGCACGGCATAACGAGACCCTCACGCCGCGACACCGCTGCAATTTCGTCTATGTGCCACAGGGTAACACGCTGTTGAGTGGCACCATACGCGAGAACCTGCGGCTCGGAAAGCTCGATGCAACCGACGAAGAGATGTATGAAGCCTTGCACACGAGTTGTGCTGACTTTGTGAAATCGCTGCCCTTGGGGCTTAATACCCATTGTTCGGAGCAAGGAGGCGGGCTTAGTGAGGGACAAGCACAGCGCATAGCCATCGCTCGAAGCCTGCTCAGAGACCGTGCTATCATGCTTTTTGATGAGGCGACGAGTGCGTTAGACCCTGCGACTGAGCGGCAGTTGCTGAAGAACATTCTCTCGAATCATGCCAAGACTATTATCTTTATCACCCACCGACCTGCCGTGATTGATTATTGCGATGCAACCTTAAAAATTGAAAAAATATAAGGTTTAAGGCGAAAAATGTTATCGGTGATGCAACCTTCTACTTCATTTTGTTGTCAAACAGGCGTATGATACATTTAAAAAATATACACAAAACCTATCAAGGTGCACAACCTTTGCACGTGCTGAAAGGCATCAACCTTGACATTGCAGCGGGAGAATTTGTCTCGATTATGGGCGCTTCGGGCTCGGGTAAATCCACTTTGCTCAACATCTTAGGTATCCTTGATAACTATGATTGCGGCGAATATGTGCTTGGTGACACGCTGATACGCGACCTTTCGGAAACGAAAGCTGCACACTATCGCAACGAGATGATTGGTTTTATCTTCCAAAGTTTCAACCTTATTGGGTTCAAGACGGCCGTTGAAAATGTTGAATTGCCGTTGTTCTATCAGGGGGTGAGCCGGCGAAAGCGCAGGCAGTTGGCGATGGAATATCTTGAAAAGATGGGACTTCTGCCGTGGGCTGCTCACTATCCCAATGAAATGTCGGGCGGACAACGGCAGCGTGTGGCCATCGCACGGGCCTTGATTACGCAACCCAAGCTCATCCTTGCCGACGAACCTACGGGGGCATTGGACAGCAAAACGTCGGTTGAGGTGATGCAGTTGCTCAAGCAACTCAATGCTGAAGAGCATAAGACGATTGTCGTGGTGACGCATGAAAGTGGCGTAGCCAACGAAACCAACAAGATTATTCACATCAAAGACGGCATCATAGGGCGCATTGAAGAGAACCGCGACCACGATGCTTCGCCCTTTGGTATCAATGGTATGATGAAATGAAAATGGCTTCAAACCTTGCAATGTGCCTTGCCACTGTTGTGTAACAACATTTGTGTGGGGCATGGTTTGCGGGGCTTCATCAGGGCCTTTTCCACGTTATTCATGTTCATGGGAGCAATCAATAGCAATTTATGAGAGACATTCTATCCGAAATTTGGTCTACTGCAAAGCGCAATAAGTTGCGCACTGCGCTCACAGGTTTTGCCGTGGCGTGGGGTATTTTTATGCTCATCTTCCTTTTGGGTGCAGGCAATGGACTCATTCATGCCACCGAACAAAACACCGATCAGTTTTTGGCTAACTCGATGGAGGTATCTGGTGGAGAGACTTCTAAAGCCTATAAAGGATTTAAGGAAGGGCATGGAGTGGAATTAAACGACAAGGACTTTGCTTTGACCCAACACCATTTTGCACAAAACATTGATGAGATGGGAGCACAATGTTCGAAAGGACCGCTCGATATGGCTTACAAAGATAATAGTACAACAATCAATTTGTTGGGCGTCTATCCAACCGAACAGCATATCAATAAGATTGTTATGCGCTATGGGAGGTTCATTAATGACATCGATAATGCACGACAACGGAAGGTTGTGGTGCTGCCCGATCAGTATGCAAAAGAGCTTGTTTCGCATGGCATGCAACAACTTGTTGGGCAGACAGTCAATGTAGGCGGCTATGCTTTTCAAGTGGTAGGTATTTATAAACAAAATGAAATGATGAGTGCAGCTCCTACTTATGCTCCCTTCCAAACAGTGAGATTGATATATGGACAAGGTGATAAGATGGGGCAAATCAGTTTTTCATTCCACGGTTTGGAAACCGAAGAGGCCAACGAAACCTTTGAAAAGCAATTACGATCGGCCATCAACAACCAGCATGATGCGGCTCCTGACGATGAACGTGCAGTGTGGATTTTGAATCATTTCACAGAGAACATGCAGATGAATACGGGCATGAATATCATCCGAACGGCATTGTGGATTGTAGGGTTGTTTACGTTGTTGAGCGGCATTGTAGGCGTTTCCAACATCATGCTCATCACCGTAAAAGAACGAACACGTGAGTTTGGTATTCGGAAAGCGATTGGAGCTACTCCCTGGGCTGTGCTGAAACTCATTATCATTGAGAGTATCATCATTACCACTTTCTTTGGTTACATTGGTATGGTACTCGGCATTGTGGCCAACGAATATATGAACATCATGTATGCTAACAAAGAAGTTGACGCCGGATTGTTTCATGCATCCATGTTTGTTAACCCCACAGTGGGTTTGGATGTATGTGTCAAAGCATTGCTTGTGATGGTGGTTGCGGGCACATTGGCTGGTTTGATGCCTGCACGGAAGGCGGCCAAGATTCGTCCTATTGAGGCATTGAGAGCCGAATAAATAGCATGATGGTTACACCTTATTATATATATGGGGAGAAAGAGATGGTCGTTTGGCAACGCAATTTAAAATAAAACGCAGCATGAAATTAGACATAGATACCTATAAAGAGATTTTTACAACCCTCTCACGCAATAAGAGTCGTTCGTTTTTAACGGGCTTCGGGGTGTTTTGGGGCGTGTTTATGTTGCTCGGTTTGATTGGTGGAGGCAGTGGGTTGCAGCAACTGTTGTCGCGCAATTTCGAAGGCTTTGCCACCAATTCGGTGATTGTTTTTGCGCAGAACACCACCAAACCCTATGCAGGTTTC
The DNA here is from genome assembly GCF_000613785.1 of Segatella oulorum JCM 14966. Classification (GTDB taxonomy): domain Bacteria; phylum Bacteroidota; class Bacteroidia; order Bacteroidales; family Bacteroidaceae; genus Prevotella; species Prevotella oulorum. The sequence continues at coordinate 19,673 of NZ_BAJQ01000031.1, forward strand.
CGCAAAGGCCGTTCGTGGAAGATGAACTATGACGATATTGAACGCCTGAAAGCGCAGGTGAAGGAGTTGGATATTGTGGCGCCAGTGCTTGCACGGTGGGGAGCGAATGCAACCCATGGTGACAAGAAATATTCGTGCAGTGTGAAAGGTGTGTTGCCCGAATATCAAGGTGTTGAAACGCCCAAATTGAAATATGGACGCTACATCAATGCCATGGATATGCAGCAAAAGCGCAAGGTATGTGTCATCGGAAAGCGCGTTTACAAGACGCTGTTTCCCAACGGTGACAATCCCTTGGGAAAACTTATCCGTGTGGATTCTATTTACTATCGTGTGGTGGGTGTTGACTATGCTCATGGAAAAATCAGCGTCAACGGAAGTAGTGATGAGGCCATTGTGCTGCCTATCTCGCTCATGCGTGAGGCTTATAACTATGGAGATGAAGTGCCTCTCATCTGCGGAACGGCGAAACCGGGCGTGCATGTGAGTGACATCATGCCCAAGATACGCCGTGTCATTGCGCATAACCATCAGATTAACCCCACCGATGAAAAAGCCATCAGCATCTTTAACACTGAAGTGATGTTTGGTATGATTGACAGTCTTTTCCGCGGTGTCAACTTCTTAATCCTCCTCGTGGGCATCGGAACGATACTCGCAGGTGCCATTGGCGTATCGAACATCATGATGGTGACGGTGAAAGAACGCACCAATGAGATTGGTATTCGGCGCGCCATCGGAGCCACGCCTCGTATTATCCTCGGACAAATCATTGCGGAAAGCATCATCCTTACGATTTCTGCCGGCATGGGTGGATTGCTCTTTGCTGTGGGAATCTTGCAGATGGCCGAGTTAGCTTCGACAACAGACGGCATCGTCACCACGCATTATCAAATAGGTTTTTGGACGGCTTGGGGCGCCGTTGTCTTGCTGAGTACTCTTGGTGTATTGGCGGGTTTGGCACCAGCCTTGCGCGCTATGGCCATCAAACCTGTTGATGCGATGCGTGACGAGTAGTAGAATTTGAAATAAGAAAACAATAAAACATTCGATAGACAGCATGAAAAAGTATCTAAAAATCATTGTTGCAAGCCTTGTGGCCTTGCTTTTTGTGGGCACATTCGTATTTCTTTGGGCAAAATCACGTCCGCAAGAGGTGGTGTATGAGGAGTTTACACCACGTGTGTTAGATTTGAAAAAGACCACGATTATTACGGGTAAAATTGAACCACGTACAGAAATTAATGTAAAACCACAGATGAGTGGCATCATCTCTGAGATGCTGAAAGTGGCGGGACAGACCGTAACAGCAGGTGAAGTGATTGCTAAGATCAAAGTCATTCCCGATATGGGACAGCTCAGTTCGGCGCAGGCACGTGTGCGTTTGGCCGGTATCAACATGCGGCAAGCAACGACGGATTATCAGCGAATGAAGGCGTTGTTTGACAAAGGACTCATTGCAGCGGAGGAGTTTGAGAAGACCAAACAGACTTACAAACAGAATCAAGAGGAGGTGAGATCAGCAGAAGAGGCGCTCGAAGTGGTGCGTGATGGTGTTTCGAAGAGTAATGCGAAGTCGAGCTCTACGTTGATACGTTCAACCATTAGTGGACTGATTCTCGATATTCCGGTGAAGGTGGGAAACACCGTTATTCTGAGTAACACCTTCAATGATGGTACGACCATCGCCACAGTTGCAGACATGAGCGATCTCATTTTCCGCGGAAATATCGACGAAACCGAGGTGGGACGTTTGGTTGTGGGCATGCCGATGAAAATTACAATCGGCGCTTTGCAGGATGAAACGTTAGAGGCGCGTTTGGAATATATCTCACCCAAGGCGGTTGATAATAATGGCGCCAATCAGTTTGAGATTAAGGCGGCTGTGACAAAATTAGGCAAATCGCAGATACGGTCAGGTTATAGCGCTAACGCAGAAATCATCTTGGCCGCTGCCAATCATGTGCTGACGATTCCTGAAAGCGCAGTAGAGTTTGAAGGAAATGACACATACGTGTACGTAGTGCAAGGTGCCGGAAAGACGAAGACCTATGTGCGGCGCAAGATCGTTACAGGCTTAAGTGATGGTATCAACATCGAAGTGAAGCAGGGACTGACGGCAAAGGACCATGTTCGTGGGACACAGAAGGTGGATGATGCGGCTAAATCAAATGATTGATAGGCATGATAAGGACATCAAACGATTAGATTTGTTGGCAGAAGAACGAAGTTGTTTCATCAAAATTATAGGATTATTACCAAACAGGAATGCATGGAGCAGGCATCAGTGTGCCTCACTCCATGCATCTATCATTTTTCAAAACATGTATTCTGCAACATTATTGATGCGCGATCAGCATGCTATGTGCATCAACCCATAAGTGGTCGGTTTCAACACTTCCCCAACCCGTCTCATTGATTGTGCCGTTGCTGGCCACTATCGTGTAACGTCCTTTGGGAACTGTTACTTCGCGCGCTTCATTATTCGCATTAAACACCACGATGATGTTGTCCCACACGTCACCTCCCGCATGTCCCGTGAGCATGAATCCCACGAGATTAGGTTGTGTGGGTAAGAACGACAGATGCTGACGTATCAAGTTGGCATTGCCCAAACGAAAGGCAGGATGATGGCGACGCAACGCAATGAGGCGCTGATAATAAGCAAACACCTGAGGATAGCGTTGCAGGTTTTGCCAAGGTAAAGCATTGATTTCGATAGGCGACTGATAGCTGTTATGCACACCTTGCTTGTCGCGCAGCATCTCTTCACCGCTTAACATGAATGGCACACCCTGTGAGAGCATCACAACACTTTGCGCCAAGCAATCGAGACGCACGAGCATTTCGGGCGTAAGGTTGGGCACAGATGCGCGCAGACGATCAACTAAGCACATGTCATCGTGGCAGCTTACATAGCTGATGAACTGTGTTGGATCATCGTTCCACGGCAAATGATCACCGCCCACCTGTTGCATATTAACCTGCGGATGCGCTATGCCGCCCACGATGCCAAACTTAATACGCTCTTCCGGGCCTGATACGCCTGCGATGAATGCTCCTTGCTTGTCGTCATAGAATGGGCCACGCAGTCCGTCGCGCAGCTCATCACTGAACGCAGCTATACCGGGCATTTGCTTCATGTGCGCCTTGCTTGCGAGTAAATGAGACGGGTAAGCGCATTGCCCGGCACTCCATCCTTCGCCATAGACGAAGATAGAAGGATCGATTTTATGCAGCGCGCGACATGCGGCATTCATGGTCTTGATGTCGTGCACGCCCATCAAATCAAAGCGAAAGCCATCAATATGATATTCTTGCGCCCAATAAACTATACTCTCGATGATGAATGCTCGCATCAAAGGTTTTTCTGATGCAGTCTCGTTACCACATCCCGAACCATCGGAATAGCCGCCATCAGCACGCTTACGGTAATAATAATCAGGATAAGTGCGCTGGAAGTTGCTGTGCTCAATATCAGCAGTATGATTATAAACCACATCCAAGATGACACGGATACCGGCACGATGCAACGCTTGCACCATTTGTTTAAACTCCTTGATGCGCGTAGCAGGATCATAAGCATTGGTGGCATAACTCCCTTCAGGAACATTGTAATTCTGTGGATCGTAGCCCCAGTTGTATGCCGGAAGATGAGGTTTCGTTTCATCGATAGAGGAGAAATCAAAGCTCGGAAGCAAATGCACGGCTGTCACACCAAGGCGCTTGAGGTGCGCAAGGGCTGCGGTGTCTGCAACACCAAGGAACTTATCGGGATGCGCGTTGTTGGGCATCTTGTGGGTGAAGTCGCGCACGTGCAGTTCATAAATCACCTGATCAGCAGGCGAGATGAGTGCCGGACGCTTATCTTGCGCCCATCCGACAGGATTAGTGGTAGCCCTGTCGATGATGGCAGCGCGTTTGCCATTCACACCAACGGCCGTAGCAAAGACGCCGGGCGTTTCGCCATGCCCGATGTCGAACGTATAGAACTTTCCTTGCAAATTGCGCTTCAGGGTGAGTGTCCAACGATGCTTCCCCGCCGCTCTCATCTTATATTGCTGCAGCGGTTTTCCGCCTTCGCCATCAGCATAAAGCCGCAATGTAGGTTGTTGAGGCGCATTCAGTGTAAAGGTGGTTTGATGAGGTTGCAGAAAAAGCTCATTGAAGAGACGCTGGGCTTGCACCATTTGCAAAATGAGGGTGACCAATAATGTCACGAAATAACGCTTGATGTGCATTGTATGAATAAAGAATTAAATACGATTTGATAGTTCAAGATGATGAAACGCATGCCATAAGACTGCTCCACACATTGCCTCACAAGCCTGTTGGACGTATCTGTTGCAAGACAACAGTGCGAGCATCAGTAACGCCCCGACTGCAACACTAGCTCCGAGACGTTTTCTTTGAAATCATCGTTATGCAGCAGGTCGTCAAGGTTCACGTGCATGCGATAACGCCAATAATGCTGCGGATCAGATGGGATGTTGACGCGCTCCGCCGTAGCATCGGGCAAACGTAGTTTCTCATCTATCGCCATCCAGTCTTGTATCGACAGCACACAAAGCATGCTGGGACTTTCTAACTGATGTGCAAGGATGTCATGTGCCAGCCAACCGGGTAGCGGATGTGGAGCAGCGCCGCCGCGATGAAGAACAGTGTTGTAATAGCACTGTGCACGCCCGCTGTCTTCGTCCCACCACTGTCGCAGCGTAGGCATGTCGTGCGTGGTAGGCGTGCAAACAGAACGATAAGCACTGTCACTCAAACAGGTGAACGCAGTGTTGCTCGCTTTGGGCATGCTTTGCACTTCCAGACTCAAAATGCGTAATTCCTCCATTACCCAAGCCACGCAAGTAGCACCATGCCCAAATCTTCAGCACAAACAAGCATCGAAGTAGCTGCGATGAGCTGCGGCAGCTTTCTCATGGCCTCGCGATACCAGAATTGATTGTTACGCTGATAATAATAATCGTTATAGAGTGCGTCGAAAGCCCGTTTGTCGTCATCGGCAAGCGCCTCATATGCTAAAGTGCTTTGTGCAGCAATGCGCGGATGAAACAGGTTGCTGTCGCGTCGGTCGCGCAGAAAGAGCACATTGGCGAGTAGGGTGTAGAGGCCATCGCGAAGCATGCAATCTTGCGACGCATGCTTGCCAGCGAATGCTTGTGCTACTTTCTGTTGCGTGTCATACTGCGGTTTGAAAGCGTAGACACCCTCATGCAGTTGTTGCAGATAGTGTGCTTTAACATGTGCTACCTGCGTGGGAAACAGACGCTCCAAAACCCAGTCGCGAATGAAGGGTTGTGTGGATTGAGACGCTGAAAACTGCAAACCATGAGCTTTAATTTCCTCGCAGGTGAGCCCCAAAGCAGGCGAAAACTGTCCGACAAGGCCTTGCATAGCCGAAGTGGGGATTTCCCAAATACGGAAGAAGCCTAAGACGTGGTCGATGCGGTAAGCGTCGAAATACTGACTCATGTGCATCAGGCGCTTCGTCCACCATTGACATCCGTCAGCCAACAAGGTTTCCCAATTATAGGTGGGAAAGCCCCAGTTTTGTCCGCAGACGGCAAAATCATCGGGCGGTGCACCAGCCTGACCGTCTAAATGAAAGAAATGAGGCGCGGTCCACACATCGCATCCTTGCCGATTAACGCCAATAGGAATGTCGCCCTTAAGGACGATGCCGGCCTTACGCGCAGCAGCATGCGCCGCCAACAACTGCGTGTGCAAAATATACTGCACATAATAAAAGAACGATACACGGCCATACTCCTTTGTTCCCGGTGTGCTCAACGCCGCTCTGTCGGCCTCGCTCCATTGCGAGTGTCCCTGCCACTGCGCACAGTCGGCCGTGCCGTGTTTGTCGCGCAGGTAAGCATAATAAGCATAAGGCACGAGCCATTCCTGTGCAGCATGAAAGAACGAACAGAAAGCCTCGCTCATCAGCACAGCAGCCCCTTCTTGACGATAGATGGCACGGAGATAGGCCAACTTAGCGTCATTCACGCGTTCGTAGTCCAGTTCAGACATCGCGTTAAGCTCTTTTTGCAATGCAGCAAAGTGTTCCTTTTGCTTGGCATCCTTCAACGGCGGTAGGGCATTGAGATCAACATACTGCGGATGAAGCGCAAACACACTGATGCAGCTGTAGGGATAGGAATCATGCCAAGTGTGGGTAGTTGTCGTGTCGTTGATGGGCAGTAATTGCACCACGCGTTGATGGGTCGCTGCCGCCCATTCGATGAAACGCTTTAAATCGCCAAAGTCACCCACACCGAAACTCTGCTTGCTGCGCAACGAGAACAACGGCACGAGTGTTCCTGCCACGCGACGGTTGCTGATGGCAAAGAAAGCCTGCGACAAGTCATAAACCAACACTTCGCCGGCATTCATCTTGGGTAGTTGAAGCGTACGGTTAGCTCCCGTTTCCCACAACAAAGCGTGCATGTTATTCTGCTGCACGGCAACAAACTTAAAAACAAGCTGATCGGTACGGAGCGTATCGAAGTTTACGTCTATCACCCACTCGTTGTGTTGATGCTCATACATCGGCAGCGCTTTGAAAGCATCCCAAGTGCCCAAAACATCGGCCTCGCCCGTTAGGCGGAGGCATTCGTTACTGCGCAGTTGCGGCGCGCGCACAATCAGGCGCACTGTCTTTTCAAAAGGAGTCACCTGCAGCGACTTGAGTCGTCGCGGCTCGATGCAAGCAGTGAACGCCGCACTATAAAGATAGGTGTCCTCGGGCATCTCTGACCATTGATTGTAAACGGTGTAGCAATCACCTTTGACAGCGGTCAAATCCAAGCGATGAGGCAGTGTGCGCCATTCCGTCCGTGGCGTGTTTCCGCCATCATCCACACTGTAATAGTAGCTCAGTTGCATGCCCTGCGTCAGCGATGGGTCGTTGCATTCATACCACCAGTTCTTTCCATCATCAGACGACATTCTATAGACCGTGCGCTTCGTTGTTTCGGCACCAGTCTGTCTGACGAGGTTGAGCAAAAGCTCTTCGCCCAACATGGTTACATAATTGATATTGAAAAGTAGTCGCATAAACAGGTTTGTTATAGGGTGTAAAGATAATAAAATAAGTGAAAGAAATGATGCGTTGCCCTTTGCTTTTTAAATTTAATTAAGGTCGCAAAGAAACCGTGCTGCAAGTTTTGCGCTGCTGCCGTTATTCCATAGTGACGCTCCCATCGGGATTCACTTTCATGCGTTTGGGCCTTGGTGCGGCCTGTTGAGGTGCCGGCTTAGGCTTCGCGGTCGATAGGCCTTGCCGCTTGGTAGTCTTTCGTTTGCCTTTTGCGATGCTGCGCACCGAAGAGGGAGCCGGATAGGGATAAAAATGCTCATCGCAGACCCATCGCCCTTCCGAACGGTCGTTGGTGGGTGCTAACCTGCGCAGGGCAGTCGTATAAATGCCATCAACCTCGAATGTGGTGTCGGCAACACATTGCCCCGCCTCGTAACGCGCCTTATTATAAAGGCGTCCCTTTCCGTCATACTCATATTGCATGCCCTCGCGCAGCCCGTCCTGATAGTATTCACGCTTATACAGATATTGTTTGCCCTTGGCGTTGACCTTGTCAAAGTAAGTGAGCTGTTGACCGTGCTGCTTGCCTGCCGCATAAAAGCCATGGAAGAACAGGCGCCCACTTTCAAAATAGCTCTTCATCTCGCCCTCCAATCGGCCTTGCTGATAGTGTTCCACCTCGTGCAATTCGCCCGTTTTGTAATAGCGTTTCCATTCGCCCACCTTGCAATCGTTGACAGTGTCCATCGTGCCCTCTTGGCAAAGACGGCCGTTGGCGTAATAGTCGACATAATGCTTTTGCGCCGCAGCCTGTTCTGCACCACAAACCCACAGTCCGATGAGCAGCAACATGCCCTGCAAGCATGTGCGCACCTGTTGCACGGGGAAATCATGCTGTTGCATCACTCTTTCTTTTCATTTAGGGTGTAACGCGTGGGTAGCCCATCTCTCATCGTCACGCTGCCATTGTGAATATCGAGCCGAACGAAACGGGTATCATCATAGTTATCTTTTTCCCACTGCGATTGACATAACCACAGCGCCGAACCATCATAAACCACCTGCTCGTCGAGACGGCAATGCGGAATGCTTGTGTCCACAGCACTTCGCCGACATTGCTGCGCAGTTGAAACACCACATTGCATTCTCGCCCACTATGGGGTTGTATTTGAGCAGCAGAAAATGCTGATTTTGATACATGATGGCTGCATCGAAGCCAATAAACCACTTGCCGATGGGTTGTGCATCGTGAATGCGATTGCCATGCTCCGTTTTGTAATTACCGTCGAACACCCAGAAGTCATAAATCTTGTTTGGGTCACCCGGATAATAGGTTACAGGCACGCGCCACAGTCGCAAGTTGCCCTGTTGCATCTGCCGACCGTCATTTTCTTTCCTTTCCAGCATAAACATCACCTTCTCTATCTTCTGCCCTTGCAATTCGTGCATATTCAGGTCCTGCGCATAGTCAAAAGCTTCATCGCTGTATAACCGATTGGACTGCGGAAAGTAATAATATTTCTCCGAAAGATTGTTCGTGATAATCAGACCTTCGCCGTAAGAGCGGCTCAACACCTCCATGTTGGCAATACCCGTCGACAGCGGCTTTTTCTCTTGTATCAACGTTGGCGTAAGGTCGTCGAGCTGCATTTCATCTATTTTCAGTTCATAGAGTTTTGCTCCATCAAACACGATAAAACACCGCGGACTTGCCGAAAGGCGCAAAAATCCTAAATATGAAGAGGTGAACAGCTGCCGCATTTCGCTTTCATCGCGCGAGGCCAACCGATACTCGGTGAGCACTTCGCCCGTGTCGCAATCTTTAAATCCATAAAACACACCCTCTTTCGCTTTGCGCGCTTCCTCGTCTCCACCGTTGACACAATTTCGGTCGACGATGTAGAAAAGCACTGCTTTTTTCTTGCGCACAAGGAGCGAAGAGAATTCCACGTTATCGTGGACCTCGATGGGTGCCGCTTTTATCTTCGGCGGCGATGGATGGTCCCAAAGCACGAATTCAAAAAGCAAAAAGAACAATGTGATGGCCACGGTGGCGATAATCACCGCAATTTTCTTCGATGTATCTGTGCGCAGGTTACCAGGCAGAGAGGTGCGCGGCACATCGAAATGATGCTTGATGTGAATGGTAATGTCATCATCGTCTAAGAAGAACTCGGTGCCACAGCTGCGACAGCGAAACAGCTTTTCGCCGAGGTCGTCGTGCTTCTCGCTGCCGCATTGCGGACACTTGATGGGTTTCAGCTGGGTTGCCATAGCACGTTTTACGACTCTTTTGCCAGTGTGAAGTTCAAAACCAGCATAATGACCTGGACACACGTGAGCACCAATGTCATCACGAGCCACCAATTATCATGCCACGTCTGGGGAGCGAAGAAGCCCGTGAGAAATTCCAAACCACCAATGCCGAAAAAGACTATGCCCAACGAATAACGATGGGTTGACTTCATGGGACGTATGAAAGTGGCGAATAGCAGCAACGTGTTGAGCACGATGGCCATGCACGTAAAGAGTAAATTCAAACCGGCATAGCCCGAAATGATGAAGCCCACGAGCAAATTGGTAAGCAACACGATGCCCGATAGGATGAGAATGCGTTTCATAATTGTGACAAAATTTCTTGTTTCTTTTGTTGATATTCTTCCTCACTGATCAGTTCATCGGCACGCAGTTTTTTCAGCTTTTGCAAACGCGTTCCGGCGTCTGTTTCCTGCGGCGGCGTTGCGGCAGCATTGCTCCGCACGTCAGAGAAGACATCTTTGGCAAGTTGCACACCGGCACCTAATTGCAATCCCGCGCCGGCGAGTCCGCCCTCATTGCGCGCAGCATCACGTAGCGCCGCGAGCTTCTGCATGCCCACATAATCTAAATCAACCTCTTGCGCGGCCTGCTTTTCGGCGGTCATCGCTGCGATGCTGTTGATGCGTGCCATCGTTTCGGTATCAAACGTGGCTGCATCGATGCGAAAATCAGTGAGTGTCAGGCCCAACCGTTGCAGCTCTTCGGCCGTGCGCGCTTTCAGCACTAAGGATATGTCGAGCAGGTGGCTGTCGATCTCGGTATAGGGATAGGCCTTGGCAGCAAGGTAGGAGGTGAGCGGTGCGACAATCCTCGACGATACCAATGTTTGCACGTCTTGCGCCGTGTAGTCGCTCACCGTGCCAAGAAGGGTGCAAAACATCGTCGCGGCATCGTCAATCTTCACGGAGAAGTTGCCGCATGCGCCCAGTGCGACGGGGAAATGATAGTGAGGTTCCTCATATTTCACGGGCGACGCAGTGCCCCACAGCACATTGACCAACTCTGCCGTGCGGAAGAAGTAGAACCGCATTTTATGTTCGCTCTCGGCCTGTTGTGCCAAGTTGAGCAGTGTGGTGATGAAGGGATGATTGTCGGTTTGCAACGGATAGATGCCGGGAGCAGTGAGCACCTCTCTCGGTTTCCCATCATACACCACGAGACATCCCTGCCCCGGCGCCACAATCAACTGGCTGGCATTTTTAATTTCGTCGGTTGGCGTGTTAAGCTGATGGAACAGAATGCTCATGTTCTGTTCTTTCCATTCGATCACAAGGCGTAGCTGCTTGCGAAATAAGTTTTTGATGTTCATAGCTATTGTGTTGGGTTTTGATATGCTCGTCGTATGCTGTTGGCAATCTGCCACAAAGATACCTATTTATTTTAGTACAAGCAAGAAAACATGCGCACTTTTTATTCATCCCACATTTATTTTTTGCCACACAGTTGCTGCGACCGATGTTTTACATATCATATTTCACCTATTCATATTGTGCTTTGATGCGGCAAAAAGGCACGTGGCGAAAGCATGCAGCGAGTTGTTAGCAAAGATTAACACGAAATAACATCTAAAAAACTTGCTTTTCTCGTTTACATCCTTTAGTTTTGTGGTCAGTAAACAGTTAGAAATGGTGAGCACCGACCTTTGACAGGTGCAGAGACAACAGATGCCCCGAAAAACGTTGCGATGAGCAGGCGGAAAATGGGAAGCTATTTCTCTTTTAATAAAATAAATACAAATAAGATTAATGAAAAAGCTAAACACTATATTTCAACCCTTGGCTTTGCAATCCTATTCGCCGTTTGCGAAAGCCGAAGCATCATGCACGCATGCAAGTTGTGTCAACGCGTTGCGCTGTGCATGGGCTTACAACATAATGATGGCGCGTAACATTATGCAACGATGCAGCAATCATGTTGTGGGGCAAAACACTGTGCGCTGCATAACAAGCAGTGCAACAAAGTCGATTAATACAATACAAAAACGATTTT
>NZ_BAJQ01000030.1 GCF_000613785.1 Segatella oulorum JCM 14966
CCTTGCAACAACTCATTCGGTGGTCAGAATGGGCTTTTACATCGTTGCAACAACGCATTCGGTGGTCAGAACGGGCTTTTTTAAAAGGGTTAAGGGTTGGCAAAGACCACTTTCACGTGTTTGGCACCCATGCTGTGCAGCAGTCCGCCCATTTGCTGCTGGGCATTCTGCTGTGCGAGTTGCAGGTTTTGGCGTGAAAGTGCGCGTTTCAGCATCACGGCGTAGGCCTTGTCATACATGCGCTTGCGGTCGGTTTCTGTCCAGCTGCCCTTTTCGTAGAAAGGCATTGTGCGCGCTTCGTCAATGAAATGAAGATCCAATAGCTTGATGGGTGGCAGCGTGGCGATGAGCGTATCGCGCTTTTGTGTGAGCCAACCTTCGGGCGTTTCCTTGAGGTTGATGCCCAGACGGAGCGTGCCATAATAGATGCGTGCCAGCTCGCTATCGCCGAAGAAGCCATGCTTGACGGTGTCGATGAGCTCTTCGTCGTTCACTTGAAGAAATTCCCATTCACCGATAGCTTCAATGCGTTTCACTTGCGTGGGCGTAAGGTCGATGTTGCGATTTTCCACGATGGCGAGGCCGGTTCCCTTTAATAACCGGCTAATGCCCCATAGGATGAGGGCTGCAAGGAGCACAACAGCCAAGACGATATAAACTTTGTTGACGAGACATCGTTGGGCGAAATAGGCGATGCCGCGCGACTTTTTCTTATCTTCCATGTTCGTTGGTTTTATCAATCAGTTGCGGAATGTCTTTGGGTTGCAAGTTGTTGCTGAAGGTGATGGTAATATCTTTCTCTTCGTAGCCTAATTGTTGCAGCATGGGAACGAGCGTGCGGGTGGCGCTGATGCGCGCATATTCTAAGATGTCAGACTTCGCAAGGTCTTGAAGAATCTGCTGTCGCCCTTGCTGTTCGAAATGGGCCAACTCTGCATCGGTGAAGTCGGCGCGCATGAAACTCACGTATTCGCGCACGCTTTTGTGATCGATTTCAGTGCTGGTGATGACGAGATGTGGATTGGGCAACTTGATGGTGATGCGTTTTCCGTGGCGCTCGATGTTGTCTTCGTTAAAACCTTCGAAGTTGATATAGGCTTTGATGGTGGCGTCCATGGGGATGGCCACCTTTCGTTTGCTGAAGGGTAGGTTGATGTTGATGTCGGCGTTGAACAATGAACCCTTGATGGTTTTCTGGTCGTTATGCGTCACAATCTTGTGCACCTGATAGGCCATGGTGTAGAGTCTGGAGCATTGTTGAATGCGGTGCACCAGCATGGGTATCGTGTCGAAGGCCTGTTGTGTAGGAGCCGTTTCACGTTTGCATCCCGCGATAAATGCAGCGAAGAGTGCTATCGACAAACAAATGATGTTTCTTTTCTTCATTGATTGACTTGAAATAATGTGCTGCAAAGTTACTAAAAAAGCTGAAAGTGTGCAATGCTCGCGGCAAAACGGCATGGATTACGCGCTAAACCAGCATGGATTGCGGCAATAAAGCGTATGAATTACTTTGTTTTTTCTACCATTTGCCGTACCTTTGCAACTGCATTGATACATGAGATGAAAATGAAACACTTGACGGTATGTATTTCCATTGCCCTGTTCATGGGGAGCCTTGTTGGTTGTGGTGGAAAGAAAGACAACGGCGACATTATCACGAAGAAGCCCGTATTGGTGGTGCATCGCACCATTCAAAAGACGGGCGACTACGTGCAGCGTCGGGAAGTGAGTTGGCTGGGTAGCCATTACACGGTGGAGGTGAAGCGCATGGCAGACCCTTCTTTGCCTGTTATCAACGAGGGCAGCAGCAGATATTACGACAATCGCATCACCATCACGGTAATTCGTGCCGATGGAAGTAAGTTCTTCTCGCGTTCTTTTACGAAAAAAGATTTCTTAGCCTATGTGGATAAAGCCTATGCCGACGAGGCCTTGGTGGGCATAGTGCTCGACCATGCCGAAGGCGATCACTTGCGTTTTGCGGCCAGCGTGGGCTCACCCGACAAGCTGAGCGATGAATATGTGCCGCTGAAGATGACGCTCTCACGCACCGGTGGCGTGTCGATTGCGCGCGACACGCAATTAGACACGGGTAGCAGCGAGCCTTCAGAAGCTGATTTGAGCGACGAAGAAAGCATTTAACAGCGCCGCTTGGCCGACCATTTCTCTTATGATTTGGCGGCCGGCATTTAACAGGCATTTTGGGACAAGTATTGGTTTCTTATGTATTTTTTTGTACCTTTGCCGACGGATTTACACTTTAAAATAAAAGGTTTTATGATATCAAGTTCATTAGAAAAGGCTCTTAACGAGCAGATTGTTTGCGAGATTTATTCCGCAAATCTTTATCTTTCCATGTCGTTCTATTTCGAGAAGGAAGGTTTTAATGGTTTCTCTACCTGGATGAAGAAACAGAGTGCAGAAGAGATGGATCATGCTTATCAAATGGCTAATTTCATCATCAAGCGTGGAGGCACAGCTGAAGTCAACACGATTGATGCAGTGAAAAAGACTTGGACAAGCCCCCTCAATGCTTTTGAGGATGCTTATGCGCATGAATGTAAAATCAGTGCACGCATCAACGAGCTGTTGAGCCAAGCACAAAAGGAAGGCGACAATGCCACACAAGATTTCTTGTGGCAGTTTGTGCGTGAGCAAGTCGACGAAGAAGCTACAGCCAGTGGCATTGTGGATCGCATCAAGCGCATGGGCGACAGCTCACTCTTCAATTTGGATGAGCAGTATGGCCGTCGTCAGGGCTAATCACAGCAAAGTTGTTTTTTTCATGTAATAAAACGAACTGGTGCATGCTCATGGTGGCATGTGCCAGTTTTTCATTCCAACCATGCCGGATAACGATTTGTACACAACCGTAGTGAGCGATGCTGTAGGCGAAGGCTTTTATAGCGAGAAGCGCAGCAAGTTCTACGCTTTTGCCCACCATGTGGCGACGCTCGACGAAGTGAAAACGCTGGTGGCATCCTATCGGCAGAAATACTACGATGCGCGCCATTGTTGCTATGCTTATGTGTTGGGGCCTGACGGAGCGCTTTTCCGTGCCAATGACGATGGTGAGCCGAGTTCAACAGCGGGCAAACCCATTTTAGCAGATTCATGCCCGGCAACTTACGGATGTTCTTGTGGTGGTGGTGCGCTATTATGGCGGCATCAATCTCGGCACGGGCGGGCTGATTGTGGCCTATCGTGAGGCGGCGGCCGATGCCCTATCGCATATCGCATGGGTTGAGAAGCAGGTGGAAGAGACCATCGACTATGAGTTCACCTATCCGATGATGAATGGCGTGATGCATTTAATCAAAGAACTCAATGCCACAATCGTCAGTCAGGAATTCGACAATGTTTGTAAAGTCTCGTTGCGCATCCGCCAACGCGATGCCCAATTACTGCGCAGCCGTTTGGCCCAGCTGTCATTCCAATGACGCAACCTATAATGTCTGTTAAATATCCATGTTTGCCGTGGCCTTTTGGGATAGGTTCTCGTGCTTTTTTATTAAATTTGCATTCGCGAAAAGGAAGATTGGCAGAGTGACCGAATGCGCTGGACTCGAAATCCGGTATACGCCTTTCGCGTATCGGGGGTTTGAATCCCTCATCTTCCGCCACAGATTAATATAAATTGCGACCTACAGTGAATTGGCTTTCCGATGCTGTAGGTCTTTTTTAAATCAAACAGGATACGAAAATGGCAACAGAACAGTTAAAGTTGAGCAATCAGGTTTGTTTCCGTCTATACAGTGTGAGCAGGCTCGTCATTCAGGCCTATCGCCCGTTGTTAGACCGCTTGGGCATCACCTATCCGCAATATCTGGTGCTCATGGTGCTGTGGGAAAACGACCATCTGTTGGTGAACGACATTGCGCACCGCCTGATGTTGGAAACCAACACGGTGACACCGTTGATGCAGCGCATGGAACGGATGGGCTTGCTGGTGCGCAGACGCGGAAAGAGCGATGGCCGGCAGCGCATTGTTTCGTTGACCAAAAAGGGTAGGGAGATGGAGCATGCGGCGCGCGACATTCCGCAACAGTTAGCCGCCGGCTTGAGCAGTTGTGGCATTCCGGTGGAACATGTGTTGGGGCTCGTGCCCGTTTTAGACCAGATTATTGAGGGGTTGTATCCCCACGAAGCACCGAAAGCAGAGTAGCTTTTCCTCGGTGTAGCCTTGAAGGCAGATGCGTGTAGGGCACAATGGCAGTTGATTGTCGTTGTGCCCTTTGCTTTTGTTCCTGCTTTTCTTTTGGATACAGCAAACGGCGCTGCCTGCTTGCATCAGCCTCTTGCCATTGGTAGAAGCATCCGTTTTTGCCGCCATTTTGCATGTTTGTGCAGCGGCGAGCCCCTCGCCACGACTATACACTTATGTTTGTGCAGCGGCGAGCACCTCGCCACGACTATTCACTCATGTTTGTGCAGCGGCGAGCACCTCGCCACGACTATACACTCATGTTTGTGACGCGGCGAACTGTTCTCCACGACTATACACTCATGTTTGTGATGCGGAAAACTATTCGCCACGACTATACACTCATGTTTATGACGCGGCGAACTATTCGCCACGACTATACACTCATGTTTGTGACGCGGCGAACTATTCGCTACGACTATACACTCATGTTTATGATGCGGCGAGCTATTCGCCGCGACTATACACTTATGTTTATGACGCGGCAAACTATTCGCCACGACTATACATTTATATTTGTGACGTGGCAAACTATTCTCCGCAACTATACACTTATGTTTGTGACGCGGCAAACTATTCGCCACGACTATACATTTATATTTGTGACGTGGCAAACTATTCTCCGCAACTATACACTTATGTTTGTGACGTGGTGAACTATTCTCCGGCAATCTTATAACATAAAACCATACGAGAAATGGTAGGGGCGGCGCCTGTGTGCCCGCCCGAACGTCCGCGCAGCGGCGTTTCCATCCGCAAAGGGCACGTCCCAATCCACAAAAGCAGCATTTCCATCCGCAAAGGGCACATCCTCACCCGCAAAGGAGGCATTTCCATCCGCAAAGGGTACATCCTCACCCGCAAAGGAGGCGTTTCCATTCATAAACGATGCATGCTCACACCAAAATATGTTTGTGCATTACGCCGATGGATGCGCCCTCATGGGGCGATGCGGTCGGGCACACAGGCACCGACCATACCAGCCTCCATCAAACCCTTCTACCACGCAACCTTTCTCGTTTTTGTCCGTCGGCAGAGCCTCTTCCGGCAACCTTTTCTCGTTTTAATCTGTCGTCGAGCGCCTCTCCGGCAAGGTTGTGTAATTTCAACTGTGTCATACTATAAGTTACACAACTTTATATCCGTTCGGCTATATTTTTGTTTTAAGAACTCTGCAAAGTGGCGTTTGCATAATTCGTGCTTCCGCAAAGTTGTTTGTGTATCTACACATACTCCGAGAAGAAGAAGTGATACAAAACAAAAGTATCATAGCTCCTTGAAGTTATGATACTCACGATTTTCTTTGGAAATCCCTGATGCTATTTTCAGAGTACTTAAAGCGGTGCGTACGAGACTCGAACTCGTGACCTCCTGCGTGACAGGCAGGCATTCTAACCAACTGAACTAACGCACCAAAAAGTGCAATGAGAATGAGTTGCGGTGCGTACGAGACTCGAACTCGTGACCTCCTGCGTGACAGGCAGGCATTCTAACCAACTGAACTAACGCACCAAAAAGATTTGGGAACTCATTCTGAATTGCGGTTGCAAAGGTAGTATAATATTTTATTCCTCCAAAACTTTTATTACATTTTTTTCTAAAAAAAAGTTGCATGAGTAGGGCGTTCTGATAGCCTTTGTCTGTGTGGAGCCACTGTTGCAATGTTGCATGGTTTTGAAATCCTTGTTTCAATAGTAAATGGCAGCAAGCAATGTTCGTTTCGGCAACGATTGCATAGATTTGATGCAAGTGGAGGGTTGTTGTGGCATAGGCGATGAGGTGTTGTAGCGCTAAGGTGCCCCATCCTTGATATTGATAGTCTTTCTTGATGGTAATTCCTAATTCGGCCCTGTTGTGTTGCGGATTGAAATTGACGAGGTCAATAAGACCAATGGTGTAATGGCTTTCTGTTTCAATGATGAGCCTCACCTGCTTGTCAGTATAAATATCGGCCGAAGCTTGTGCAATGTAGTCGTGGAGGACATAGCGCGAGTAGGGCACATTGGTGGTGCCGATAGGCCAAAGGTCGGTGTCATTTTCTATTTCGTAGAGCAACTCTAAATCTTCGGGTTCCATCGCCCTGAGTTTAACTTGTTTCATCATGCAGTCTTTATTTTAGTGCAACATTATAGGGTGCAGATTGCTTCGTCTTGTGTGAGGAGGATATGGTTGCGGAAAGTTCCAAGCATGTAGCCAAGCTGTTGCAGCCAGTGCGTCTGTTGCAAAATGGTGTCGTAGGTAAAGCATTGTGTGTCATAAACCACAATAACTTGTCTCTTGCCTTCATTCGTATTGTCGATGGCTTTTATATATGGAGCCTCTGCCGTTTGTTCTATGAATTGCGCATGCAGCGCATTGGCAGTTGCAAATGTTTTACATTCGGCAATCATATCTTTTTTCCGATGAAAAGATAGCACTTTTGCTCCCTTTTTACAGGAAAAAGATTGAAATATTTGCTGATATAATGTCTGGCTGTCTGCAACATGGCGATGCACGCTTTTGCAAGGATGAGCAGCTGTACGGGCAGTCTAATCAACCAAGTTATTCGGGCATAATGCTTACGCAAAAAGATGAGCATGGCTTTATAGAACACATGCACGTAGCGAAAGGAGGTGTGCGCGGTGCTTTTGCCTTTATAATGGAGGATGTCGAGTGGGAGATACCAGTTTTGCCAACCGCATTTCAGCAACTGATAGCTGAGCTCGATGTCTTCGCCATACATAAAATAATCTTCATCAAGCAGACCCACTTGTAGCAGGGCTTTGCGGCGAAGCAACATACATGCACCGCTGACCCCTTCTATTTGTGCCGCCTCGTTCCAAGGAAGATGTCCTAAATAGTAATGAGCAAAGCGGCGGTGATGCGGGAACAGCCGATGCAAGCCCATCATTTTGTAGCCAGCTGTGAGTGGCGTCGGGATGCCACGACGGCTTTCCATCGCCACGCTGCCATCGGCTTTGCGCATGCGAAATCCGGCACATCCGGCTTGCGGATGCGTTTGCATAAAGGCCAATGCGTCGGCCAATGTGTGCTCGCCCACGAAAGTGTCGGGATTGAGCAGCAACACATATTCACCTTGGCTCTGGCGGATGCCGATGTTGTTGGCTTTGGCGAAGCTAAGTTGTGCTGGCAAGGGATGAAACGAACATTGGGGAAATGCGGTTTGAGAAAAGCCATGCTGCCGTCGGTCGAATGGTTGTCGACAACGATGATTTCCATGCTTGCAACGCCGCACGTTTGCTGAAGCGCCCAGAGGCATTGCGTTAGATAGAACTTCACGTTGTAGTTGACGATGACGACCGATAACAGCATGTTGCGCGAGGGTTATTTTTCTGGTTCGTTGGTTTGCCTCAGCATTTTGTATTCGCTTTGATAGCGCTCCTCGGTGGGGAAGACGAACAGCAGCGAGAGGCCGAGAATGATGCCCATATAACCAAATGCCACGTTCATAAACGGATAGTAGAGCACGGCATTGGCCACGAGCAACAGCTGCAGCCAGCTTTGGCGCATCAATGCCCAACGATAGTAGTTGCGTTGCGCGGTAGCGGGTTGGCGGTTGATGTGTTGCTGCACCCATCGGAATTTAAACAGGCGCAGTGCCACGGGAATGCTGCAAATGGTGAGCAGTTCCATGAGCGTGGCGCACAGAAATTCGGCGGCTACGAAGCGATGCGCCGTGCCCACCCATTCAAAGACATCGTTTTCGTTGAGGATGATCCACAGCAGCGTGAGTGCCATGACGGTGATGAATTGTGTGCGTAATGTTTTCATTTGAATGTAAAAAAGTGTGGTTATTTGAAAGGGGTGCGGTTGAGGATTGAGCGTCCGAGCGTCACCTCGTCGGTATATTCCAATTCGTCGCCCACCGAGATGCCGCGTGCAATGATGCTCAGCTGCACATCGAAGGGCTGCAACTTGCGCGAGATGTAGAAATTGGTGGTGTCGCCCTCCATCGTCGAGCTCAGCGCAAGAATAATTTCTTTCACGCCCCCTTGACTGACGCGCTCCACCAAGCTGTCAATCTCGAGGTCGGCCGGTCCGAGTCCATCCATGGGCGAGATGATGCCCCCTAACACATGATAGCGGCCGTGGAACTGCTGTGTCTTTTCGATGGCCATCACGTCTTGAATGTTTTCCACCACGCAGATGAGGCTGCTGTCGCGTCGCTCATCGGCGCAGATGGGGCAAATGTCGGTGTCGCTGATGTTATGGCACACGCGACAATGCTTAATCCCATGCTTCATCGTGGTGAGCGCCTGGCTAAAACCATCCACCTCGTCATCGCTCTGGCGCAAAAGATGAAGCACCAGGCGAAGGGCCGACTTGCGCCCTATGCCTGGCAGCTTTGCAAATTCGCCCACGGCTTTTTCCAATAAGGCCGAAGGATATTGTTCGTTCGTCATCCGTTTTACAGATAAACGCCGATGCCCACTTTCAGCCCCACAGTGGAGTAGTCGCTGTGGTTCTTCAGGCTCTGATCGTAGTAGAGTGCAGGCTCAATGGTCACCGTTTCACTGATGAAAAACGCATAGCCCAGCTCCACGCCCGGCATGAAATCGTTGTAATTCTTGGTGTGCACAAACTTGGCATTCGCGCCCAAATAAAGGCCGTTTTGAATGATATAGTAACGGCCCCCGCCACCAATCATAAAACGGTTGGGCACCAATTTGCTGGCACTGGCTTGCACATCGACATCAACCAACAGCATGGCATTGTCGACGGGCAGATAGCCCAATTTGGCCTGCATGCCCAAGTTCAGGTCACTCGAACCGCTGTAGCTCAGGTTGAGTCCCGTGAGCGATGCGCCAGCATAAACTTTTCCTGCCTCGAATTGTGCGTGTGCACCTAATGTTGCGGCCATGGCCAGCAACAACGTCATCATTTTCTTTTTCATATTCTTTTCTTTATTTAAGTTGAGATTTCTGCTCGTTGTGAGGCTGTTTTCGCTCGTCTCGGAGGCATAGACCGTGCGCAGCGTGCGAAAAAGCATTGCAAATGTAGCAAAAAAAACACAGTTTGCAAAATATTGCTGCCTTTGCTTTGCGCAAATCCCTTCGCAGCCCACTTTTTATGCGTCCCAGCGTTGGATTTTAATGTCGAGGAGGCCGATGGTTACCCATGTTGACTCACATTCGTGCCAATCGAGGGGCGTTCCAACGAGAAATAAATGTTCCCGTTGCCGTGGGAAGAGGCTCGCAGACAAAAGCACATTTGTGGGCTTATAATTTGCAAGATCCACATATTTATTTTATTTTCGCAACGCATTTCGCGCGGGTGGCGTTAGGGGCGCATGGGATAAGTGCTTTCCAACCGCTCCGGTGCACACGCCAAGCGTTTGGCGACACACTCAGGATGCCGAAATGAAAGGTTTAAAAACGAAACAAAATATTTAATGCACGAAGCGCGCGTATGAGAAAAAAAATCAAGTGGGCTGCCATCGCGGTCGCCACCCCCATCGTTGTTTTTTGCCTGCTGGCAGCCCTGTTCTATTTTCCACCATTTCAAAACTGGGCGGTGCGGCAAGCGGCGGCCTATGCTTCTGAGAAGACGGGCATGCAGGTGACAGTGGGCTATGTGCGCTTAGCTTTTCCGCTCGATTTGCGTTTGGAGCAGGTGCAGGCCTTGCAGCCCAACGATTCGCTTCCGCAGGTGCGCGACACGGTGCTGATGGCGCGCAGCGTGGTGGCTAATGTGGCGCTGTGGCCGCTGTTCGACAAGCAGGTGGATGTCAGTGAGCTGGCGTTGCACGACGTGACGCTCAACACCGTGCACTTCATTCGTCAAGCTCGCGTGCAGGGACATTTCGACCGGTTGGTGGTTCGGGCGCGCGGCATCGATTTAGCGCGGCAAAATGTCGTGGTGAATGCAGCGTTGCTGAAGGGCGCGAAGGTGGATGTGGCGCTCAACGACACTGCCAAGGAGGATACCGCGAAGAGCCGGAATTTTTGGAAAATCAAGGTGTACAACCTGCGCATTTTGCAGTCCGACGTGCTGGTGCACATGCCTGGTGACAGCATGCGCGTGGGCGTGCAGTTGGGCGAGGTGACGGCTCGCGGTGGCGATTTCGATTTAGATAAAGCGCGCTACGCGGTGCAACGTTTTGATTGGCGCGGCGGGCAGTTGTCCTATTTGCGGCCTTATGCTCCGTCTGTCAAGGGCTTTGACTACCAGCATGTGCGGCTCATGTCGGTAGGTCTCGGCATCGATTCGTTGTCGTTTGCTGCTCCCCATTTGTCGCTCAGTGTGCGTCATGCGGCCTTCCGAGAGCAGAGTGGGCTGCAGGTGACACAGCTTCGTGGGCATGTGCAGCTCGATGGCGAGCAGCTTCGTTTGCCCGATTTGTGGCTCAAGTTAGGTGCTTCGCAACTGCAGGCGCAACTCGCGTTTCCGTTCAACACCTTTGCGGCGCAACAGCCAGGACGCATGATGCTGAAGGGGGAGGGTGCCATCAGCAAGCGCGATTTGCAACCTTTTGCAGCCTATTTCCCCAAGCATGTGTGGCGGGCTGTTCCACCTCAGCCGTTGCATTTCGTGCTCGATGTCGTGGGCAATTTACGTCATGTTGCGTTGCGCAGGCTGTCGATCCGCATGTTGCCCCATTTTGCCTTGCAGACTTCTGGGCAACTCTATCATGTCGATGCGCCCGAGAAGTTGCGTGCCGATGTGCGTCTGAAACTCAACACCTATCAGCTCAATTCGTTGCTCGTGAAATTCAATCCCCGGCTTGCGCGCAACGTTTCGCTGCCCAATGGCATGGTCTTGCAGGGCAACGTGTCGGTGCGCGCTTCGCGCTATGCCTCGCATTTCACACTTCGTAGCGGCTTGGGTAGCCTCCGTGGCAACGTGGCATTTGATGTTCGGCGGCAGGCCTATCGTGCCAATCTGATGGCGCTCCGCTTCCCCGTTCAAGACTTCGTTCGCCAAAAAGGGCTCCACGCTTTCACGGGCGATGTGGTGGCTGTGGGAGCCGGATTTGATATGCTTTCGCCGCGTACGCATTTGAAAGCCAAGGCACATGTCGTTGACTTCAGATACGACCGCTACCGGCTCAATCGTTTGGCTGCCGATGTGGTGCTCGAAAAGGGTAGGGCGCATGCCGTCCTCAACAGTCAGAATGCGTTGGCCAAGGGTCGTGTTCAGCTTGATGCGTTGGTTACCCCGCGCGATTTCAAAGGTACTGTTTCGGCCGATTTGGCTGCCGTCGATCTCTACCATCTTGGCTTTTTCAAAACACCCTTCTCAACGTCTCTTTGTGCGCATGTCGATATAACGTCGAACTTTAAGAACCGGCATTTGGTGCAAGGCGTTGTGAGCGATATTACCCTTGTCGACAATCAAAAGATTTATCGGCCGGGTGACATTAGCTTGGACATTCGTTCGCTGCCGAGTTCTACGCATGCCGTGATGAACAGCGGCGATTTCCGTTTGGCTTTAGATGGTCAGAGCCATTACGAACAGTTGTTGGCGCAGGCACAAGGCGTTGTGGGTGAGTTGCAGCGCCAATTTAAGAAGCGAATCATTAGTCAAGTGGCCTTGCGTGAGCGCCTGCCCAATGCCACACTCGTGTTGCAGACGGGGCAGGACAACTTTTTTGTTCATTTGCTCAATAAGTATGGTTATCAGTTTGCGCGTGCCAATATCAATATGGTTTCGTCGCGCGAAACGGGGCTCAACGGCGATGTGCATATCGATTCGCTCATTGTCAATAGCATGCAGTTCGATACTGCTAAAGTGCATTTCCAATCGGATCATGACGAGTTTACTTATCATGCGGAGGTGATCAATAATAAACATAATCCGCAGTATGTTTTCCGTGGTGTGGTCGATGGGCAGCTGAATGCCCGCGGCACTTTCATTCGTCCGCGGGTTTATGATGCACAAAACCGATTGGGAATAGATGTGTCGCTGAATGCCGAGATGGAGCCACATGGATTGCGCTTCAGTTTGCAGCATGGTGCGCCCGTCTTGGGCTATAAAACTTTTGCGGTGAACGATAGCAATTATGTGTTCTTGGGGAATGACCAGCGTGTTTCGGCCAATTTGAAGTTGCAATCGAAGGATGGCATGGGTGTGCAAGTCTATACGAACGATGATAATCATGATGTGTTGCAAGACCTCACCGTCTCGTTGCAGAATTTCAATCTTCATGGCCTATTGTCGGTGCTTCCTTATGCGCCGGATGTCTCGGGAATTATGAATGGCGACTACCATATCATCCAAACAAAGCACGAGCTTTCAGTATCTTCGGATATGACGATTGATAAACTCGTTTATCAACATTGTGCCATGGGCGACATCGGTGCAGAGTTTGTGTATATGCCTTCTGACGATGGTACGCATTCAATTGACGGAACGCTTACGCAAAATGGGCGTGAGATTGCTACGTTGAGTGGATCTTATCACGCACGTGGGGGTGGCGCTTTGGATGCGCAATGCAATTTAGAGCGGCTTCCGTTGAGCATTGTAAATGGTTTTATTCCTAAGCAAATCGTAGGCTTTAAAGGATTTGCAGAAGGACGGGTTAGCGTGAAAGGAACGCTGAATAAGCCTAAGGTGCAGGGCGAAGTTTATCTTGATTCGGCCTATTTGGTGAGCCAGCCATACGGTGTTGAATTGCGCTTTGATAACGACCCTGTGACCATTACAAATAGCCGGCTATTATTGGAGAACTTCCAAATGTATGCTCATAACGACAGCCCATTGGTGATGGCGGGCTATGTTGACTTCTCTAATCCGTCGAATATGAACATGAACGTGCGCATGCAGGCTTCTAATTTCTTGGTGATAGATGCCAAGGAGAGTGCGCAGTCGGAGGCCTATGGCAAAGCGTTTGTGAATATTATAGGTTCGTTGAGTGGTCCGTTGGATAATCTTTCGATGCGTGGTAAAGTAGATGTGTTGGGCGCATCTGATTTAATCTATGTGCTGCGCGATTCGCCCATTAGCACGGATGACAAGTTAGAAGGGCTGGTGAAATTCACTGATTTTACGGACAACAAGGCGCAAGTGGTGAAGCGTCCGGAGCTCAATGGGTTTAATATGGACGTGGTGTTGGGTGTTGATGAAGCGGCTCATGTGCTTTGCGCGCTCAACTCCGACAAGTCAAACTATCTTGATTTAACGGGTGGCGGCACCTTGCGCATGCAATATAATGCAGTGGACAATCTTAGGTTGCGTGGGCGTTATACCTTGAATAACGGCGAAATGAAATATTCTTTGCCTGTGATTCCGTTGAAGACTTTCACCATCCACGATGGCAGTTACGTGGAATTCAATGGCGATCCCATGAATCCGCGACTCAATATCACGGCTACTGAAGCCATGAAAGCCACGGTTTCGAGCAGTGGTGGCGTAGGGCGTAGTGTCGATTTCGACTGTGGTGTGAAATTGACAAAAACATTAAAAGATATGGGATTGGCCTTTATCATTGATGCACCTGAAGATTTGGAAGTGCAAAACCAACTGAATACAATGGGGACAGAAGCACGAGGAAAAGTGGCGGTGACGATGTTGACCACGGGCATGTATCTTGTAGATGGTAACACGCGCGGCTTCTCGATGAACTCTGCGCTCAGCTCATTCTTGCAAAGTCAGATTAATGGTATTGCGGGTAATGCTTTGCGCACCTTAGATTTGAGCTTTGGCATGGATAACACCACGGATGCGACCGGCCGACAGCACACCGACTATTCATTTAAGTTTGCCAAGCGCTTTTGGAATAATCGCTTGCGTATCATTGTGGGCGGAAAGGTTTCCACGGGTAGCGATGCCCCCAATCAGAATGAAAACATCTTTAGCAATGTGTCGTTTGAATATCGTTTGAATGAGGCTTCTACGCAGTATTTGCGTCTGTTCTACGACCGTGATAGTTATGATTGGCTCGAAGGCAATACGGGCATTTATGGTGCAGGTTTCATTTGGCGGCGCAAGTTGTCGCATTTCAGCGATCTGTTGCGTTTTAAAGAGCCCAAGGAAGAAATTCCTGCTTTGCAAAATCAGTTAAAACAAAATGAAAAAGGAAAGAATGAAAAATAAGAAAGCAAACATCATAGTAGTCTTGGTGAGCTTACTTTTCGTGGGTTGTTCCACGACCAAGTATATTCCCGAGGGCGACCAACTGTATGTAGGATTGGATAAAATTAAATATGTAGCTCAGCAGCGCGACGACCATTTCATGGCTACGCGCGATGAATTGGAAGCGGCTTTGGCTTGTGCACCCAATGGAGCATTGTTAGGCAGTTCTTATTATCGCACACCATTTCCTTATTCGCTCTGGATTTGGAATGCTTTTTCCACCTCTGCAAGCCCATTAGGAAAATGGGTTGCGAAATCGTTTGGCAAACGACCCGTGCTGATGAGTTGGGTCAATCCTGCGCTACGTGCATCAGTGGGGCAGTTGGTGCTTCAATCGCATGGCTACTTTCGGGGGACCGTACGATATGAAACACTTACGCAAAGCAATCCAAAGCAAGCAAAGATAGGCTATCAAATCAACTTCGGACCACTCTTCACCTTGGACAGCATTTCCTATGAAAATTTTCCTACTTCGGCCGACAGTTTGTTGGTCGCAACTCGCACGGCGAGGAAAATCAAGCGTGGCGATGCTTTTGATGCAAGTGCACTCGAGGCCGAACGCACGCGCATTAGCAATCTTTTTCGCAACAATGGCTACTACTATTATCAGCCTGGCTATGCCTCTTATTTGGCCGACACATTGCGTGTTCCAACGGAAGTGCAGTTGAAGTTTCAGTTAGCTGATTCTGTTCCAGCCCGAGCTTTGCGCAAATGGTATATTGGCCGTGTCGACCTGAATTTGCGTAAGCAGTTTATGGAGCCCCTCAGCAATACGATGGAGGTGAAGAAAATACAGGTGCATTTCAATGGCAAACGTTCGCCCATTCGTCCGCGCATTATTCTCCACGATTTGCAGTTGCGCCCCAATGAGGTGTTTAGCTATGACAAGTACATGGAATCGTCCGACAAGATTTCGAGCAATGGCTTGTTTAGCTTTGTCGATTTCCAATTCACACCACGCGACTCCACGGCGCAGTGTGACACATTGGACTTGGCATTGAATTGCCTATTCGACAAGAAATACGACGTGTATGTCGAGACCAACTATTCCGGTCGCACGAGTGGGCGCATGGGACCGGGACTGATTTTGGGCTTTACCAAGCGCAATGCCTTTCGGGGTGGCGAAAAGTTGGATATTAATCTCAAGGGGTCTTATGAATGGCAGACGGGACATACACCGAGTGGCGCATCCGATCGCACCCACACTTATGAATATGGTGGCGATGCTTCGTTAGAGATACCGCGTTTCATCTTTCCGGGTATGTTGCATCATCGCCATTTCTACACGGTGCCTACCACCTTGCTCAAGGCCTCGTCTGTGGTGGTTCGTCGCGGAGCTATTTCAAACGCCACATTGTTTCGGGCGAGCTCACCTATACGTTTCAAACCTCAGCCACCTCGATGCACCAATGGACACCACTAAGCATCGAATATGCCTATATGTCGTCGCGCACGCCGCAGTTCATCTCCTTGCTGGCCTCCACACCCTATTTGCAGGTGTCTATGCGCGACCAGTTCATCCCGAGGTTCCGCTATAGCTATCTCTACACCAGCCCGAAACAGCTCTATAACCCCATTTGGTTTCAGGTGACGGCGAGTGAGGCCGGCAATGTGCTGTCGTTGGGTTATATGGTGGCTGGCAAGGGCTGGAGCACCAAAGACAAAGAAATGTTTAAGAACCCCTATGCACAGTTTCTGAAGCTCGAGGCTGAGTATCGGAAAACCTGGCGCGTGGCCGATAAATCTCAGCTGGTGGCACATGTTGGCGCAGGCATCATTTGGTCGTATGGCAATTCGTCGGGCGCACCTTGGAGCGAGCAGTTCTATGTGGGAGGCGCCAACAGTGTGCGCGCTTTCACCACACGCAGCGTGGGGCCTGGTTCTTTTTTGCCCACCAGTGCCACCGTCTCTTATTTAGACCAGACGGGCGACCTCAAGTTGTTGGGCAATTTAGAATATCGGCCGCGGTTGTTTGGCAAGCTCTATGGAGCCGTGTTCCTCGATGCTGGTAACGTGTGGATTTTGCACGAAGATGTCCATCGTCCCGGAGGCAAGTTTAAATTGCAGAACGCATTGCGCGAGTTGGCTTTAGGCACGGGCATAGGTCTGCGCTACGACCTCGACTTCTTCGTGTTGCGCATCGATTGGGGCGTGGGACTGCACGTGCCTTTCAAGAATGGTTTCTACAACATCAGCCATTTCCGTGATGCCCAGAGCTTGCATTTTGCCATTGGTTTGCCCTTCTAATTGCAGTTGCCGAGAAGAAAATAAAGCAAACAGGCGGTTGTTCTCGGCAAAAAGCCGTACATTTGCGTCAATATTAAAACTTTTCAATATCATCAAATGAAACCAACATTATTACTTTTAGCTGCAGGCATGGGCAGCCGTTACGGCGGGCTCAAGCAGCTCGATGGTTTAGGTCCTAACGGCGAAACCATCATGGATTATTCTATTTACGATGCCATTCAGGCAGGATTTGGCAAAATTGTGTTCGTCATTCGCAAAGACTTTGAAGACGAGTTTCGTCAAAAGGTGTTGTCGAAATATGAAGGGCATATTCCTGCCGAATTGGTTTTTCAAAGCATTGATGCGTTGCCCGAAGGTTTCCGTGTTCCCGAAGGTCGCGAGAAACCCTGGGGCACCAACCACGCCGTGCTCATGGCCAAGGATGTGATTAAAGAGCCTTTCTGCGTCATCAACTGCGACGATTTCTACAACCGCGACAGCTTCATGGTGATGGGCAAATTCCTCAGTTCATTGCCCGAGGCAGCCGCAACCGCTATGCCATGGTGGGTTTCCGCGTGGGCAACACGTTGAGCGACAACGGCACTGTGCACGTGGTGTGTGTGCAACCGACGCGCAGGGCAATCTCACAACGGTTGTGGAGCGCACCGAGGTTGAACGCCACGGCACAACCATCGAATATAAGGACGAGCAAGGCCAATGGGTGGGCATTGCCGACAACACGCCCGTTTCGATGAACGTGTGGGGCTTCACACCCGACTATTTCGACCATAGCGAAGCCGATTTCAAAGCATTCCTTGCCGATGCGAAGAACATGCAAAACCTCAAGTCGGAATATTTCATTCCTCTGATGGTCAACAAGCTCATTGTCGATGGCACAGCCACAGTGAAGGTGCTCGACACCACCAGCAAATGGTTTGGCGTGACTTATGCGGCCGATCGTCCCGGCGTAGTGGCCAAGATTGCGCAGTTGGTGCAAGAAGGCGTTTATCCACAGCGTTTGTTCTAACCCGCTGGAGGCAAACCAACATCAAAAAGCAGGCACCCATCGCGGGATGCCTGCTTTTTTAGCCAAGGCGATTACTGGGGAATGTGGTCGATGCTGTACACCGTTTTCACCAACCAACAAACAAAACCACACACGCGCAATCTGCTCAAACGAAGCCGTAGGGGCAGATATCCACGCGCAATTTTTTCAAGCAAAATACGTAGGGGCGGCGCCTGTGTGCCCGCCCGAACGTCTGCGTAGCGGCGTTTCCATACAATCATGCGCGGGGATGAACGATGGATGCGCCCTTGTGGGGCGACACGGGCGGGCACACAGGCACCGCCCCTACCCATCTCCGTTATACATCCGCGTACAATCCTCCCCAACGACATCAACCACCCAAACGAAACGCGTAAACAATCCACACAACACATCGGGGGCGGAAATGCATCGCGCACTCCCGCCCCCATTACTTAAAATAAAAAAGTGTGTGTATGTTATTCTTTCGGCATCACCATGGATGACGTCATTTGCTTTAAAACAAATTATTCTTTCGGCGTCACCGTGGCATCGCCCTGACCTTTGCCACCCGGCTTATCTTTACCATCACCCGGTTTATCCTTGCCGTCGCCACCGTCACCTGGCTTTGCAGCATCACCGCCCGGCTTCTTGCCATCGGGTGTCTTCCCGCCGTCACCGGGTTTCTTGTCACCCGGTTTCTTCCCATCACCCGGTTTACCGTCACCCGGCTTCTTATCCTCCGAAGACTTCTTCTTCGGTAGCACCTCCTGCTCATTGCGCGTGATGGTTTCGTTGAGGTAGAGGATAAACGTGTCGAAGCCCTCGGCCATGCCCAATGATACCAATGCGTTGAGCACCTCGACCATACGCCGATAGGCCTCGTCCGATGCACGCCGCGCCTGTTTCAGCGCTCCAGCCACCTGCGGAGCCTTGGCCATGCTGCGCGCCTTGATGAGCGACTCCACCTTCGCGTTGGCCGCTTTGAGCTGCGCCACATAGTCCGTCAGGTTCAGCAATGCCACCGCCGCCGCATCCTTGCCTTCGCAGTCGGCCACCAAGTTGGTGATGAGCCCCGTCTCGCGCTCCAACTGCATGTCGGGATCAATCTTGTAATCCTTGATGCGCTGCATCAGCGTTTTCGAGGCCTTAGCCTTCTCAGCCACGGGGAACTTGGAGTAGCTCCCCACCGCCTTTTTGTAGCCCATGAACAGGGCGTCGCGCAACGCATCGTTCTCGGCGATGGCATCGCTCTCGGCATTTTTCTGCGAAATTGCCAAGCATTCATCTTCCGCCTTAAACTTCGCCACCAACGCCTCGACAGCCGCTTTGGCCACCGCATTTTTGTTGATTTCCGTTTCCGTGGCCAACTGCTCGGTCACCGCTTTCATAAACTGAAAATGCGCGCCGTTGTTCAGGCCTCGCAAGTCAAAACCTTTGATTTTCCTCATCGTGATTAATTTTTTTGATTATGAATGAAGGCCGAACCACCCTCGGCCCATAGGTTCTTCTTTGGGGAACGACCGCCCGAAACACGTTACAGCTTCATCCTGTTTGGGGAATGGCTGTCCGGAATACGGGTTAGCTCCATCCCGTTTGGGGAACGCCTGTCCGGAACACAGGACAGCTTCATCCCGTTTGGGGAACGTCTGGCCGGAACACGGGTTAGCGCCATCCTGTTTGGGGAACGCCTGTCTGGAACACGTTACAGTTCCATCCTGTTTGGGAAACGCCTGTCCGGAACACGTTACAGCTCCATCCTGTTTGGGGAACGACTGTCCGGAACACAGGACAGCTCCATCCTGTTTGGGGAATGCCTGTCCGAACCTCCGGACAGCCATTTCCATATTAGCATGATTCCACATCAACATCATCCCTCGTTTAATTGTCGGCCACGGGACGCACCGCAAACCCATAAGGCCAATCGTTGTCGTACAGCGGGTGCACGTAGAACGAGCGGAAACTCAGGTTGCAACAGTAGTCCGAGTTGAGCGGAACCGCCGACCAATAGCAACCGTCGTCGCCGACGCTGCCCAGCGAACCACCCTCGCTGCCGCGATAGCCCGAAGCAGGGAAGTTGATTGTAGCTGTCTTACTGCCGTTCGTCCAGAAATTATGACCGAAGTTGTTTATGTAAGTCTGCCTATTGTCTGTACCGTCAACATTGAGCTCTGATTGTGTTCCAGAATTCTGACCCGTTGTGGTAAAACCTGTAAACGCATTGGAAGCTGGCATCTTAAAGCCTACAGGACAAGGATCATACACGGTCTTGACGACAGGATTGTCGTTATGCCCTGTTACCGTATTATCTGCAGACCAAAGATTGTAATAAGAATAACCTGCTGGAGGAGTAAAATACCACGAATTACCATACGTATAGAAACTGCCAGGGTTCTGAATACCATTCTGGATAGACATATTATTACCTGCATCTTCGATGAAACTACTATTTGGAGCTAATTCATCAACACCAGGGAAGGCATCCTTACGACCAAACTGATAAAAGGTGGTAGCACCCTGCTTTACGCTACCAGGATTCTGGGTAATAGTAAAAACAGAATACTGCTTTGTACCTCCGTTTGCAACAGTCTGTTCGACCTTCACCTTGACTGTACGAGCACTTGAATAAGTAGAACTGCTCCACAGGGTTGGCTTCCAACCAAGCGTCTCCTTGGTGAAGTTGTAAGTCTTGCCTTGGAAATTGGTAACTGCTATCGTGCTAAGCGCGTCCTGAGGAGCAAACCACAAATGCCATGACCAAACAATGGTACTACCCTTCTTGACAGCAACAACGGCATTACCGCTCTGGATGTCGCTTGCCTTAACCTCGAAGTCGAGGAAAGCATTACCACTTGCATCATGTGAGATTGGTGTAGAAGATAGATGAACGAGGTTGGCAACATCTGCCCAGACTACTTCTGCACCATCAATACCGTTGTTGGCTCCACCGTTGGTCTTCTCAATCCACGGGTCGGTAATGTCAGCGTTGTTATGGTCTTTGAAATGATACAAGACATAGGGATTCCCCGGTGCCGCATTGCTGGTATAAGCGTGAGTATTAGGACTGCCGTTTGTGATGGCGTTGCCATAAACCAGCGGAATCTTATAATAGCCCGGGTGGGAGATGACATAGCAGTTGGCGGTGTTGCGGTTTGTAGAGTTACCCTCGTAGTCGTAGGTCGACAGGTCGTAATAGTTAGTAGAGCTACCTTTCGGATTTAGTTTCAAGGCAGCATTCCTCAAGGCAAGTTTATTACTGGATGCCCCGGAATTCAAGGTAGCCTGACCGGTTTCGCCGGATGTACTTCCATCACCACTCGTCAATGAAATTCCCTTTAACCAGTTAGGCCATGGTTCGGTCATCGAGAAAGTGCCATCGCCATCGGTGTCATAGCCCACCACTTTCCATGCCACCTTCTGCTGTGTGTGGGTAACTGGGTCTTCGCGATAGCTCTGAATGGTGTAGTAGCCTGTCGAAGTGGCGTTGTATTCGGCAGCTGCAGGTGGTGTGACGGTCAGTTCATACTGCCATGTCGAGGTGTTCTGCGACAACGCATAGGTCTTCGTTGTTCCGGGCTTCCAAGAGCCTTTGAGGGGAATAGAAAGGCTGGGGGTCGTGGCATTGTTGAAATAGATGTTCACGCTGACGCCAGTAAGGGGCTGCGGAATCATGTAGAACACATAATTGTCTTGATTGTGCCCCATGATAACATTGTTCACCGCTTCGGATGTGCTTACGTTCACCGTGCCGTCACCACCGAGTGTAAACGTTGCAGGCGCAGAGAGCCCGTTCCATGCGGCCCCCGTACCGTCAGCCTGTGCGGACAGCGTATAGCGCCCCTTGCTCATTGCATTGACAATCTCCACCTTGGTAATCGTTTTGTTCCACGACAGGTTCTCGCCTACCTTAAAACGCACGGCGGCGAGGGCGTGGCGGAAGGTGAGGTCGGTGCGTGGTGCTGTTCCCATCGCATCTAAATGCACGTTGCCCGAGCAAGCTGTCATCAAATCCTTTTGGTTGGTGACGTTGGGCTCTACCTCGAAATCCACATAGGGCGTACTCGTGTAGCCTTTTGGCGAGAGCTTTATCTTGTTGTTGTCGGGCTTGGGATAAACCGCATAGAAACAGGCGTGGTTCTTCAGCCAATCCCAATAAATCGGGGTAACGAGCGTGCCGTCTTTCTTCGTGTCCTTATCGTAGAACCAAGGCTCGAGACTTGTGTCCGTCGAACCATAGAAAGCTGTGGTCGAGAAGTTTTGCATCGTGGGCATGGTTGTGATGTTCGCACGGGTCGGCGCGCCGTCTTCCCATTGTGAGGGCACACCGGCAACAGTGGTCTCAATCAAGCAGATGTCGCTACTTGCTGCAGCACCTTGCACGGGCAGTTTCTGCATCGTGAGGTCTTCGGGTGCAAGATTTTGCAATGCCAACTGGTTGGCAAAAGCGGCGCGCGTCATCGGCAGGCCGGCTTTGGCCGTGGCTTTTGCTTGGTCTTGTGCCTTGGACTGTACCGCCGAAACGTTGAACGTCACAAGCGCTTTGCCATTGCTGTCGTTGCTCTCTACGTCCTTGTCGGCACAGGAAAATAACGCAAGGCCGACTGTGAAGCAGGCGGCAGCAAACGGAAGGATGTGCCGCAGTCTGTGGTTATCTAAAAAAATTCTTTTCATTGATTCGCTTTTTAAATCGTTACTTACTCATTGCATTTGCAAACTTAGTCTTCTTCTTCCCATTCGCCACCCCAGCGCTTGGCACCCGTGAGGTTGGTGTCGTCGTCATCTTCGGTGGGGTCTTCAATCGTGACGCTACCACCTTGGTCACCGCCCGGTCGTGCCTTGGGGCCACTTTCGCCCAACAAATAATGCTCGGTCGCGAGGTGGATGACCGTGCATGTGGGCACTTCATACAATCTTTTCTTCATTGTTACTTGAATTTATTATGATTTTGAGTTACTGCAATGCATAACTTTTGAGCGCAAACGGCTCGATTTTTTCCACGAAAAAGGGCATGCAAAAAGTTTATAAAAAACTTCTTGCACACCCTTTGTTTATAAGTGATTATGTTGTATATTACGCGCGCGTCGCGCGTACCTTTATATTGGTCTCGCTCCTGTGTGTGTGTGTGTGTGTGTGTTTACACAATTATTTGGATTGACCAAATAAATGGCATAAAAAGATGCAAAGAATTGTGAGATTCTTTGCAACGTCTGTATGCTATATGTCATGTTGTGTAACTCCATCGGGCACAAAGGTATAAACTTTTGCCGAAAACGGCAAAAGATAGAGCAGAAAATTATCACGGAGGTGTCAGCTGATGCAGGAAGGCATACGAGGAAAAATCGTATATTTCTTTTATATACTGATGCTATTCCGCATGTGTAATTGAATATTACGCAAAGCTGATTCTTCCTCTCACAACCTCTGTTTCTTGCTCACCGGCAACTTTCATAATCCGAACGTCTGAAATGCCCTCAGTCTCTTGCTCAACATAAAACTTTAGCTCATCCCCTTCGTGACTTTCTGCGACATAAGCAATCTCAATTCGTTTCACACGATGCTTGCTATACCAACTGATGGGCCATAAATTAAGCATGTGCTCCACATATTTCATACTGTTAACATGCCCATTCATGTCAACATCGCTATAATGCATGACAACCGATTGCTGCTGTTTGCCTTGTGTGGAAAACTTCAATCTGCCGCCTGCTTCAATCGGACAGCATTTGTCTTTTTCCACATACTTCATTATCTGCCCCTCATTCACTTTGAGTATGTCGACAGGTTGCCTCGTGTCTGTGTCTATCAAGGCCCAGACACTGCGTGCGTAAGCGCACACTTTTCCTCGGGCATTGCTTACGCTAAAATTACGACTTGTAAAATAGCGCATCACACTATTCACCCAGGTCTCAATCGTAAAGCTCTCATAAACTTCGGGCAAATGATAGATCTCCAGTGTGAAACGTGACAGCACCCACGTTTTATGCAAATTGCTTAACACACGGACGCCATAACCACGCTCATTAGAATGGAAATCGGCCGCATTCAACAGCTGGTTGCCCAAATGCGCCAAAAACAAACGGTAAGAGCAATCACAATGGAAAGGTTCTGCTTGAAAAACATACCGTCCAACTCCACTTAATAATTTATCTTCCATCGTAAACCTTATTCCCCAATGGTATCACGGTCTTTTGACATAAACTGTCGTACTTGAGGATAATAAAAAAGCCCAATGGCTTTTAAACCACTGGGCTTTATATTGAAATTAAACTCTATTACAAGATTACTTTACGAATACAACTGCGAGGCGGTTAGAAGTAGCACCTTGTACACCCTTACCATCAGCCTTTTCAACAGTTACACCCTTATTCTTAAGATAGTTAGCAACAACGTTTGCACGATCTTGAGAAAGCTTCTTGTTGAGTGAGCTTGAACCTTCAGGAGATGCAGTACCGATGATTTGAACCTTGCTGCCTTGAGCGACACCATCAAGAACCTTCTTAGCTTCGCTTGTGAGGTAAGACTTACCCTGAGCAAACGTTACGAACAAAGGATTAATCTCGCCATTTCCTGCTGCAGGAACTTCCTTAACAACTTCGCGAACAACCTCTTTTGGTTTCTTTGCCAACTGATCACGCAAATCACTGATTTGTGAGTTAAGTGCGTCAATCTCGTTTTGATCGCGAGGAGTAACAATCTTGAAGTTGTGTGTACCGTTAGAAGTCTTGAACTTGTAAACCAAACCAGCATTCAATTGAACAAAGCTGTGGTTAGCATTGTACTCTAAACCATCGTTAGCGAGGTTGCGGCTAACAACATCAGTCCTGTCATTCAAGCCATAGATGATTGCAGGCTCTACATAGAACTGCCAAGCCTTGTCTGCACCAAAGTTGAATGCAAAATCCAAAGCCAACTTGTTTGTCAAGTTGTTGTGATAAGTTGTAGCCTTGTAGTTAGCGTCATTACCAAAGAGGTGACCCCAACCAAGACCAGCAACAGCAATAACCTCAAATGGACGAGGTTGGCCTTTGTAACCACCAAACCAGTTGCTCAAGTTAACAGTACCTAAAAGGCTGGTGTTAACGAAGCGAACGATTGTACCTGTTGATACCCAAGGCTTATTTGAGAAATAAGCATTACCCTCAACAGCCAAACCAAATACTGGAGTGAACCAGCGACCAATGCGGAGGCCTGCATTTGGGTCCAAGCCCTTCATCCAAGCGTGTCCTTTTGTTTTTGTTGCAACACCACCGTTGATACCAACATAGATGTTATCAAATGTTTTGCTCTCCTGTACAGTTTGTGCAGAAGCTGAAACTGCCATTACAGCAGCAGCAAACAATAAACCTAACTTTTTCATGTCTCTCTAAAACTTAATTAATAATTATTGTTTTTAATCTTTTCCTAAATTTATGGGTGCAAAGTAATTAAAAATTATCGGAAACACCAAACTTTTATTCGATAATTTATGCTAAAAGGCAGAAAAAATGGCGAAACTCAACCTTTCAATCGTATTTTTAGAGTAAAGTGAGATGGGTTTAACTCATCCTTAGCACCTGTTCTCTAACTTTTTTGTAACTTCGCACCATGAAACGAATCATTCTCATCACAGGAGGGCAACGCTCTGGGAAAAGTGCCTATGCTGAGCAATTAGCCTTGTCACTTGATGCACATCCTATTTACATGGCTACAGCACACATTTGGGATGAAGAGTTTAGATTGCGCGTTATCCAGCATCAAAGGCGGCGCGGTGGGCAATGGGAGAACATTGAGGAGGAACGCCAGCTATCTAAACATTGCATATATAATAAGGTGTGCGTCATCGATTGTCTTACTTTATGGTACACGAATTTCTTCTATGGTGATGGGAAAAACACTGCAGAAGAAATAGATGTTCAAGAGGTTTTGCGCAATTTAAAAGATGAATTTGACCGTTTCACCCAACAAGAGGCGACGTTTATCTTTGTAACAAACGAAATCGGAAGCGGCGGCGTAAGCGACCATCTTCTGCAACGGAAATTCACCGATTTGGAGGGCTGGATGAACCAATATGTAGCGCAACGTGCCGACGAAGTGATACTGATGGTCGCAGGAATTCCCGTAAAAATAAAATAAATGATGCACACCTTTCATATAACGGCTCCGAATGGGGAGCTACGAGAAGCATTGCAACAGAAAATAGATTCTCTCAACAAGCCCAAAGGCTCAATGGGGCGTTTAGAGGAGTTGGCTTTGCAGATTGGACTGATTCAAGGTGCGCTATCACCAGCTTTAGCGCATCCATGCCACCTGCTTTTCGGCGCCGATCACGGCATTGCAACTGAAAACGTATCGGCGTCTCCACAAGAAGTCACTTGGCAACAAATGATAAACTTCACACACGGCGGCGGCGGCGTGAACATGTTTTGTCGACAACATCACATTGAGTTGTTTCTCATCGATGTGGGCGTAGCACACGACCTATCAAGCTACCCGACGATTCTCTCACGAAAAATAGCATGTGGAACGAAGAACTTTCTCCATGAACCGGCAATGACAGCCGAGCAATACGAACAAGCATTACAAACCGGAGCCGACATGGTTGACATTTGCGCACAAAAGGGATGCAACATTCTCTCCATCGGAGAAATGGGCATTGCCAACACCAGTGCAGCAAGTTTATGGATGAGCATCTTTACAAAAACACCTTTACGCGATTGCATCGGGGCAGGCTCGGGACTTAACGAGGCGGGGATAGCCCATAAAAACAAGATTCTGACGGAAGCCCTGCACCATTTCCACACACAACATCTTCCCGCGACCGCCGCACTCGCTTATTTCGGGGGCTTTGAAATGGTTGCCGCCGTGGGCGCGATGTTGCGTGCAGCAGAACAGAAAATGGTAATTCTCATCGATGGCTTCATCATGACAGCCTGCCTGTTGGCCGCCACACACATCCATAAAAACGTGCGCCACTATGCCATTTTCACCCATTGCAGCGAAGAGAAAGGCCATCGTTTGCTGCTCCAGCATTTGCGCGCCCGCCCCTTATTGTCGCTCGGCCTGCACTTAGGCGAAGGAACAGGAGCGCTCTGCTGCTACCCCATCGTGGAGTCGGCCGTGCGCATGCTCAACGAGATGAACAACTTCGACAACGCTCACATCACCAAATATTTCTGACCCATGCAACTCCCGATACATCCCACTACGACATGGAAAGACAAGCTCTTTGCGGCGCTCATCTTCTTCACACGCTTGCCCTTTTGGCGCATCTATCAGCCGCAGAAAGAAGCCTATGCGCACGTCGTTGAACTGTGGCCGCTCACGGGGTGGCTCACCGCGACGCTCACCGCAGCCACTATGTATGGTTGCGCGCAAATCATGCCCACCACCACAGCCATCATCTTGGCCTTCGTCATGCGGCTGTTGCTCACGGGCGCACTGCACGAAGACGGCTTGGCCGACTTTCTCGATGGTTTCGGAGCGGGGCGGAACGACGCGCAACAAACACTCCGCGTGATGAAAGACAGCCACATCGGCACCTATGGCGTGCTGGGCTCATCCTTTATGTTGCCCTGCTCTTCACCACATTGGCGCAACTGCCCATCACCATCGCCGCGTTAGTGGTGCTCGCCGCCGACCCCTTCGCTAAGATGATGGCCGCACAAATCACTCAAATGCTGCCCTATGCGCGAACGGCCGAGCAAGCCAAAAACAAAGTAATCTACCGCGCGATGTCCACCAAAGGCAAACTGCTGCTGGCCATCCAAGGTCTGCTGCCGCTCATTCCGCTATGCTGGTATGTCGGGCTGCCCTACGAATGCCTCGTCCTCCCCGGCATCGTTTTCTACATGCTCTACCAACTCATGCGCCGCAAAATCAACGGCTACACCGGCGACTGCTGCGGCGCCCTGTTCCTCATCGTCGAACTGAGTTTCGTGCTCAGCTTCGTCGTTTTCTACTACGATAACAACCTTTTTGCACTATGAAAATAACCCTCGTGCGCCACACGCGCGTGGCCCTTCCCCAAGGCACCTGCTATGGGTGGAGCGATGTGCCCGTTGCGGATAGTTTTGAAGCCGAAGCCAAACAGACGCTCCAAAACCTGAAAGCCCACGAGCCTTTCGATGCCGTCTTCTCCTCGCCGCTGCAGCGTGCACGCCAGCTGGCGGCCTTTTGTGGTTATCCTGATGCCACGCTCGACGAGCGCCTGAAAGAAATCAATATGGGCGAATGGGAACTGCAACGCTATGACGACCTGCCTGCCCGCGACCCTTACATCCTCGAATGGTATGACAACTACCTCACTTTGCCCACCCCGAAGGGCGAGAGTTTTCCGCAGTTGTATGCCCGTGTGACCAACTTTCTCGAAGAGGTGGCGCGTCGCCCCTACAACCACATCGCCATCTTCGCCCACGGAGGAGTCTTGGCCTGCGCCGCCGTCTACGCCCGTGCCATCTCCCCCGCAGAAGCCTTTGCCCACATCACCCCCTTCGGTGGCATCGAAACCATCGACATTCCGCCCCAGCGGCAATAAGCCAACCCGTCGGCGAACTATTCGCCGGCATACATTTCGTGTGTTTGTCCATCGGCGAACTATTCTCCACGACTATACACTCATATTTATGACGCGGCGAACTGTTCTCCGCGACTATACATTTATGTTTGTGACGCGGCGAACTATTCGCCACGACTATACATTCATGTTTGTGATGCGGCGAACTATTCTCCACGACTATACACTCATATTTATGACGCGACGAACTATTCGCCACGACTATACATTCATGTTTGTGATGCGGCGAACTATTCGCTACGACTATACACTCATGTTTGTAACGCAGCGAACTATTCGCCACGACTATACACTTATGTTTGTGACGCGGCAAACTATTCTCCGGCAATTTTATGACATGAGCCACACGAGAAATGGTAGGGGCGGTGCCTGTGTGCCCGCCCGAACGTCCGCGCAGAGGCGTTTCTATCCGCAAAGGGCACGTCCCCAGCCGTAAAGGAGGCGTTTCCATCCGCAAAGAGCACGTCCCCCTGTCGCAAAAGCGGCGTTTCCATCCGCAAAGAGCGCGTCCCCACCCACA
Organism: Segatella oulorum JCM 14966; assembly: GCF_000613785.1. GTDB lineage: Bacteria > Bacteroidota > Bacteroidia > Bacteroidales > Bacteroidaceae > Prevotella > Prevotella oulorum. The sequence goes on from NZ_BAJQ01000030.1 coordinate 28,604, forward strand.
AATGAGGTGTTTCCATGTGTTGAAATGTTTGTGCATTGCGCATGATGCACACCTGCTATCGATGGATGCGCCCTTGCAGGGCGACACGGGCGGGCACACAGGCACCGCCCCTACCAACCTCCATCAAACCCCTCTGCCACGCAACCTCCCTTGTTTTAATCCATCGGCAGAGCCTCTTCCGGCAACCTTTGCCCATGAAACACGAAAAGTAATGCCGTTTATGAAAGGTTTACAGCTATTTTTCGTAATTTTGCAGCCGATTGTTTCAATAACACGTAAAAGATAAATCATTCAAGCATGGAACTTGCAAGTAAATATGATCCCCAAGCGGTTGAGGCGAAATGGTATGAATATTGGCTCAACAACAAGCTTTTCAGTAGCAAACCCGATGGACGCGAACCCTACACGGTGGTGATTCCGCCACCCAATGTGACGGGCGTGCTGCACATGGGCCACATGCTCAACAACACCATCCAGGACATTTTGGTGCGCCGCGCCCGCATGGAAGGCAAAAATGCCTGCTGGGTGCCGGGAACCGACCATGCCAGTATTGCCACCGAGGCCAAGGTGGTGGCGCGCCTGGCCGAACAAGGCTTTCAGAAGACCGATCTCACCCGCGAAGACTTCTTGAAACATGCGTGGGACTGGACGCACGAGCATGGCGGCATCATTTTGAAGCAACTGCGCAAGTTGGGCTGCTCGTGCGATTGGGATCGCACCGCCTTCACCATGGATGAGGCACGCAGCGAAGGGGTGATAAAAGTGTTCTGCGACCTCTACGACAAGGGGCTCATCTACCGCGGCGTGCGCATGGTGAACTGGGATCCACAGGCACAGACGGCGCTCTCCGACGAGGAGGTCATCTACAAGGAAGAGCATTCAAAACTCTATTATTTGAAATATCGTGTGGTGGAAAGCGATTGCCGGCGCGTGGACGAGGGCAACGTCATCCATCAAGATGCGCAGGGCTATTATGCCGTCGTGGCCACCACGCGCCCCGAGACAATCATGGGCGACACGGCCATGTGCATCAACCCCAACGATGCGAAAAACACGTGGCTGAAAGGCAAGCACGTCGTTGTGCCCTTGGTGAACCGCGAAATTCCCGTCATCGAAGACGATTACGTGGATGTGGAATTTGGAACCGGCTGCTTGAAGGTGACGCCTGCCCACGATATCAACGACCATGCCTTGGGATTGAAGCATGGTTTGGCGACCATCGACATTTTCAACGACAACGGCACCATCAGCGAGGCGGCCGGTCTCTATGTGGGCATGGATCGCATGGATGTGCGCCGCCGCATAGCCAAAGACCTCGAGGCTGCAGGACTGATGGAGAAGGTGGAAGATTATAACAACAAGGTGGGCTTCTCTGAGCGCACCAACGTGCCCATCGAACCGAAACTCTCCACGCAGTGGTTCCTTCGTATGCAGCACTTTGCCGACTTGGCTTTGGAGCCAGTCATGCGCGACGACATCGAATTCTACCCCAAGAAATATAAAAACACCTATCGCCATTGGCTCGAAAACATTAAGGATTGGTGCATCTCGCGTCAGCTTTGGTGGGGGCATCGCATTCCGGCCTATTACTTCACCGCGGCCGACGGCAAGCGTTCTTTCGTCGTTGCCCCAACCGCTGCAAAGGCTTTAGCCAAAGCGCAAGCGCAGAACAGCAAGCTCACGGCGGCCGACTTAGAACAGGAGAGCGACTGCTTAGACACGTGGTTCTCGTCGTGGCTGTGGCCCATCTCGGTGTTCGATGGCATCAACCATCCCGACAACGAAGAAGTGCGCTATTACTATCCGACGTCCGACCTCGTAACCGGTCCCGACATCATCTTCTTCTGGGTGGCACGCATGATCATGGCCGGCTATGAATATCGCCAGACCTATCCCTTCAAACACGTTTATTTCACGGGCATTGTGCGCGACAAATTGGGTCGCAAGATGAGCAAGAGTCTTGGCAATTCACCCGATCCCATAGCCCTGATTGAAAAGTATGGCGCTGATGGTGTGCGCATGGGCATGATGCTCAGCGCACCCGCAGGCAACGACATCCTATTCGACGAATCGCTGTGTGAGCAAGGGCGCAATTTCAACAACAAGATATGGAATGCTTTCCGCTTGGTGAAAGGCTGGAAGACGGCGCCCGTGGAACAGCCCAAAGCCAACGAGCAGGCGGTGGAATGGTTTGCTGCAAAGCTCAAGCAAAGTCATGCCGAGCTGCAAGCGCAATTCAAGCAATATCGCATTTCGGAAGCGTTGATGACCGTCTACAAACTCTTTTGGGACGAGTTCTCGAGCTGGTATTTGGAAATGGTGAAGCCCGCTTATGTCAATGGTGAGGCGCAACCCATCGATCAAACCACCTACGATGCCACCATCGCTTTCTTCGACGACTTGCTCAAGATGTTGCATCCCTTTATGCCTTTCATCACCGAGGAGTTGTGGCAACACATCACCGACCGCAAGGAGGGCGAAAGCATCATGCGGGCAACGTTGCAGATGGATGCTCCGACCACGCACGACGAGCAACTCATGGCCGATATTGAGCAAGTGAAACTCATGGTGAGCGGTGTGCGCACCGTGCGCAACCAAAAGAACATCGCGCCCAAAGAGCCGCTCATGCTGATTGCCATTGGCGACAATAAGATGCAAGCCTATAACAGCATCATCAGCAAGATGGCCAACCTCGAAACCATCGATGTGGCCAAGGAGAAACCTGCCGACGCCAGCAGCTTCATGGTGGGCACCGATGAATATGCCGTTCCGTTGGGCAATCTCATCGATGTGGCAGCCGAAATCGACAAGGCCGAGAAGGAATTGCAACACTTGGAGGGCTTCCTGATGAGCATTCGCAAGAAATTATCCAACGATAACTTCGTTGCACATGCGCCCGAGGCTGTTGTGGCACGCGAACGCAAGAAGGAGAGCGACTCGGTGGAGAAGATTGCGGCACTGAAGCAAACCATTGCTGAGCTCAAGAAGAAATAACAACAGGGGGTGCCCACTGTGGTGCCCCTCAACACATTCGCCGCATGGCTCCATGGGTGTGCAGCACACAAGATAACGACAAATTAAAGCAACGACATGACATCCCCACAACTTCATCCCACGAAATGGTTTGTCGCCCTGCTCATGCTCATGGCAACGAGCTGGCTCTCCGCCTGTCACGACGACATTCCCGACGATCTCGCAAGAACGCGCACAGCTACGCCGCAAGAGCGCACCATCATCATGTATTTGCCTTATTCGGGCAGTGGGAGCAACGACCTCTACCCATTTTTCGAGCAAAACATTCTTGACGTGGAGCAGAGTATCAAGCAGGCAGGCGGATTGGGCACCAACAACCTCTATGTGGTGATTGCCGACCACTCGCCAGCTCGGGTCTACCTCTACCGCGTTCGCATGGAAGGCACAGAATGTGTGCACGACACCATCAAGCGCTACGACTATCCACGGCTCATGGATGCACAATGGATAACGCGCGTCATCAACGATGTGAAGAGCATCTCTGAGACCCCAAAATATGCCATGCTCGTGGGTTGCCACGGAAATGGTTGGCTGCCTCCGATGGACAATGCGGCGCGAGCAAAAACACGCTGGTTTGGTGGCCCAGGTTACGCCATCAGCATCGCTGATTTCGCTCAAGGAATCCAACAAGCGAGCATCAAATTAGAATATTTGGTCTTCGATGATTGCTACCTCTCGTGTGCCGAAGTGGCCTACGATTTGCGCAACGCTACCAATACGCTCATCGCTTCAACCAGCGAAGTGATGGCTGCTGGCATGCCCTATGCCAAAGTGTTTCAATATCTCGCCGCACCACAGCCCAATTTCAGTCAGCTCGTCAACGACTATATTGCCTACTACCAAAGCACCGACACTCCCTACGCTACTATCGGCGTCATCAATACGCAATATATTCAGCCCATGGCACAGTTGATGCGGCAAGTGAATGCCACCTGCACGTGGAGTACTGCCAACAATTATCAGTTGCAAGACTTGGACGGCTCGTACTTCTCACCTACCGTCTACTTTGACTTTGGCAGCTATGCTCGCGCACTCTTTGGCAGCAATCTAGCACTCTATAGCCAATATCAAGCGCTCATGGCCCAGCTGGTTCCCTACAAAGGCAACACCGAAAAGATTTATAATGCCAGCGGGACAAAAACCCTTGTCAACGAGTTTAGCGGTATTACCATCAGCGACCCATCGGTTAACACAGGTCAATACGGCTATCATGTTGCTACGCTCAAAATGCAAACAGCTTGGTGGGCTGCCTCACATTAACAGCCTATTGTACGGATTGCTCAATAACGCCACAGCCTCATGATTCGTTTTTGTTCCACTGTTTGCTACTTTCGACAGAAGTTTATACCTCTCTTGCGGTGACGTTGGTATCGGTCATACATCACATTCCGACATTACAAATGCAAGTTCCAAAACGAAGTGCAATAAAAGAGTGTCCCTCTCCT
>NZ_BAJQ01000029.1 GCF_000613785.1 Segatella oulorum JCM 14966
CCTCCCTCATTCATTGTTACCCAGGGTAGCCTCCTATCGTCGGCAACCCTAGGCTATCGAAAGTACAACCCCGATGGGGTTGAGCACACCATTGGCGGTTATCACAGAACAAATATACCATCGTTGAATGCGACACCACCATTTATCGTGAGACAAAATCACGGGGGGAAGGCACAACATTAGCGGTTATTACAGAACAAATACATCATGGTTGAATGCGATATCACCATTTATTATAAGACAAAAGCACGGGGTAAGGCACACCATGGGCAGTTATCACAGAACAAATATACCATGGTTGAATGCGACACCACCATTTATCATAAAACAAAATCACGGTTTTGGGGGAACACTATCAATGTTATCACAAATTAAAATCGCATACAGAGGTTGCAACATCATGATTCGTTATCCAACAATAACATGGCAGACGCTTCGCAGGCATTGAGCAAGAGGAAGTGTTTTGTCGGTTAAGTAAGGCACGACGCGAGGCACTCTTGCTACACGAAGAAAGGGAAAAGTTGATGCGCCACATTGAGGATTTGCAGGTTTTAGGTGCACAAACGATGGTTAACGAAACATTTCCGCCATATCGCAAATTGCCTTTTTAACCCAAATTGATGACCGACACCAGCACAAGGACATAGAAGAGGGAAAGAAAGACGGAATGGAGTTGATGGGAGGTTGCAACAAACTCATTGGGATGTAGGTTGCAACGGTGCCTTAAGCTGTGAGGTGGGTGATCAAAACCTTGATGCCAATAGCAATGAGGATAACGCCTCCCAACAAGGCAGGCTTGAGCTTTCGCTCGATAGGTGCGCCAAACCGTGTGCCCAATTTCATGCCCCAAAGGGTTAAAACGAAGGTCACTCCCCCAATGAGCAGCAAAGGTTGCGTGAGTGTTGTGACGTGGTGATAGCCCATACAAGCAAAAGAAATGCCGATGGCTAAGGCATCAATGCTGGTGGCTACGCCCAAGATGAGTTGATTTTTAAGTTCGCAAGGTTCATCTTCCGCTGTTCTTCGGGCAAATAGGCATCGCGAATCATGCGCCCACCCAAGAAAGCTAACAGCCCGAAAGCAATCCAATGATCGAAGGCTTCGACATAATGGGCAAACGAGTTGATGGCAAACCAACCCAAAAGGGGCATCGCCATTTGGAACAATCCAAAAAAGAAAGCCATGGAAAGTGCGGTGCGCCACTGAAATTTCTTAATGATAATGCCACTGGCTATGGCCATGGTGAAGCAGTCCATCGCCACAGCAACGGCCAAAAGCAACATATCAATGAACGGCATCATAGTTTATTTTGAACAAAGTTTATCAGAAAATTCATCATACACGAACTACTTCTTTTGATAGGGTTCGACCACAATCGTTCTGAAATAGTCTTTCAAAACGCCCTTAGCCTGGTTTTGACTATCAGCACAAAGTACTATCACTCGGCGGCCATCGGGCAGCAAAGGGCCTTCACACATGCCTTCATAATCGGCAAAATCCATATCACCCAACCGCAGCCATGTGCGCCATCCCACAACAAACTGCTTTTGGGCATTGCCCGGTTTGATGCGGAACAGCTTGTTCATCACCCAGCTATTGAGATACAAAGGACGAATATACACTTCGCGTTCTAACACCAACAAGGTGCCATCCGAGAGGGCTGTCAATTCGGAAACGCCATAAGCGTGGCGCTGATCGGGCTTAGAAAGATCCTCCAAAGGCTCATCAATCAAATAGGGATATTGCTTCTCGTCATCAAGATGCAAATCGAATTGTTTCAGTCGCAACAGCAAACCATTATCAATGATGAGCGGTGATTCGTTGATGGTGAAGAGCTTTTGGCGCACGCCATCGTAGGTGAGACTTTCAATTCCGCGATTGACAGGCGCATGCTTGCGGTAGTCTTCGACCATGGTCTTGCGCACCACCATTCGGCTTTCACAGTCATAATCGATAATTTCTGCAGAGGCTTCGTTACCAATATAAATATGATGGCGCGCAGAGTCATAAGCAATCGCCTCCTCGTCTTGATTGTTCCCAGGGAGTTCTGTAAAGCCCCGATTGTCAATCTGTATGATTTCGCCACGCGTATTGAGCGCAATATGAAAGATGTAGAAGCCTGCACGTCCGCCTTTATCGCTCACAACGGCATATAAATCGTTGCCCAAATAGGCCAAACCACTATAATTTCCAGGGGGAATAGTCTTAAAAGCATGCTGTGGCAACAGGGCTGCTTTTAAGGAATCAGTAAGCTGTGTGTCGGTCGTCCCACCATCTATTCCGTGTCCAATTACCAACATTGATAATTGAAACAGAATGATTGCCACCAAAAAAGGCCGCCTTAATTGAATCATTTGCATAAATGTTTTTGTAAAAGTTGCATGATGCCGTATGCCAAAGAAAGGTACTCCTGCGTTCAAAAAAGATTTCGTGCAAAGATAATAAAAATTATATTCGTGCGTTATAAAAAAAGGTTCAATAAAATTTAATCACACAAAAGGGTTGAAAGAAACAGGAAAACAACTTGCACACTATCGATTTTCTTCGAGCTTTAATAGATTTGTTTTTATGTTAAAAATACTCAATTTGCACACAAAATAATTGCACTTTATAATAATAATGTGTACCTTTGCACGCATTTTGCAACATACCACAGGGGCAAAAGATTGTTTTTCAAGACTTAAGATATAGGAACAAGCATAATGAGACAGCTAAAAATTCAGAAAAGTATTACGAACCGTTCGAGTGAAGCGTTGGATAAATACCTTGTAGAGATCGGACGTGCGCCTTTGATTTCTATTGATGAAGAGATCGAATTAGCACAGAAAATTAAAAAAGGTGGGCGCGAAGGTGAGCGGGCTAAGGAGAAATTGGTGACGGCTAATCTGCGTTTTGTGGTGTCAGTTGCAAAACAATATCAGCATCAGGGGCTGTCATTGACCGACCTTATCGACGAAGGTAACATTGGATTGGTGAAAGCTGCCGAGAAATTTGATGAGACACGCGGCTTTAAATTCATCTCGTATGCCGTTTGGTGGATACGCCAAAGCATCCTTCAAGCGATTGCTGAACAGAGCCGTATTGTGCGCTTACCTCTGAATCAGGTGGGTTCGCTGAATAAAATCAATCGCGAAATCAACCGGTTTGAACAAGAAAATCAGCGTAAGCCCTCATTGACAGAGCTATCAAATGCTACAAAAATTGACGAAGAGAAGATTGACCAAAGCCTCATGGCCGACAGTCATCATGTGAGTATTGATGCGCCTTTCCAAGAAGGTGAGGACAATAGCATGGTTGATGTGATGGCTGGCGGCGAAGATAGTCGCACGGATCGTCAGGTAGACCACGAGTCAATGGCTTTGGAATTGGACTCGGTCTTGCGCAAAGTGCTTAAAGATCGCGAGATAACCATTATCCGCGAATGCTTTGGTATCAGCTGTCACGAGAAAGGTTTGGAAGAGATTGGCGACCAACTGGGCCTCACTCGTGAGCGCGTTCGACAGATTAGAGAAAAGAGTATTGCAAAACTTCGCGACAGCGGTTATGCAAAAATCTTAATGAAATATTTGGGCTAAGCGTCACAAAAGACACTGCGTGGCGCAGAAAGCGAGGGGTGTCATCCCCTCGCTTTTTATGTATCATAGCATGCTCCTGTGGCAATGGAGGTACAAAGGTTGCGACCTTTCCATCCTTTACCACAGTAAATTTGAACAATATTATACAATGACAGCAGAAGGAAAAAACACATTCCAAGTGGTAGACGAGGGATTTACCCTGAGAGAAGCAGTGGCTGAGGCGAAGAAATGCTTGCAATGTAAGGTGCCTTCATGCAGAAAAGGTTGCCCTATTGAGAATGATATTCCGCAATTTATCCATGCCTTGACCATGGGAAATGTGGGGGATGCCATGCGGATTATCAACGAAAAGAGCAATCTTCCGGCCATCTGTGGGCGTGTTTGTCCACACGAAAAGCAATGTCAAGGGCATTGTGTGCTCAACAAAAAGAATGAACCTATCCAAATAGGCAAGATAGAACAGTTCATAGCTGACTTCGATACGGAGATGAATCTCACGCGAGAACCACTGCCACAAAAGAGCCGTGGCAAGATAGCTGTGATTGGTTCGGGGCCAGCGGGGCTCACTGTGGCGGGCGATTTGGCACGAATTGGTTTCAATGTTACGATTTTTGAAGGGCAGAATGAGCCGGGAGGTGTGCTGATGTATGGCATTCCTGAATATCGTTTGCCCAAGAAAGTGGTACGAGCCGAGATAGAAAAGATTGCAGCTTTGGGCGTAAACTTCAAATGTAACACGCTTATGGGCGAGGGAGACAACACCATTGACAGCCTTTTTGAGCAGGGATTTGATGCCATCTTCATTGGAACCGGAACGGCTGTACCTCAAAATATGGACACAACACCCGGTGCAACGCTGCGTGGTGTGAGCCAAAGCACCTACTTTTTACACAATGTGAACAGCTTTAACGAGGGTGCTATCAGCCGCAATGCCGTACCCCTTAGGCAGGGAGAGCGCATAGCTGTCATCGGAGGTGGTAATGTTGCGATGGACACTGCACGCACTGCTATCCGCTTAGGCGCAGAAGTTACGGTGCTTTATCGGCGCACAGAAGCCGAAATGCCGGCCATAAAGGCAGAGTATGAGCAAGCGGTTGCCGAAGGAGTGAAGTTTGAATGGCAAACAACGGTCACCGAATTCATTGCAGGTTCGAATGGCCGTTTGGCAGCATGCAAGCTCAAAACGCCGACAGATGAACATGAGGCGCCCTTCGACCGTGTGTTTTTAGCCATCGGAAGCAAACCAGCCAACCGCATCGTTCGCTCCACAGCTGGCATAGAAGTGGACGAAAACGGTTATATAAAGGTGGTGGATCGTCCCATGGGAATGACCACTCGGCGTGGTGTTTTCGCTGGAGGGGATGTAGTACATCGCCCACAAACGGTGGTATTGGCCATGAAAGCGGCCAAAGATGTGGCACAAGGCATGGCACAATATGTGGATGCCATCAAGCTTCTTGAGGTTGCTAAAAAAGTTGAAGAAGACCGAGAAGCAGCTAAATAAAACACAATTTTTTAGTTTATTCCGAATGTCTGTCAGCTTATTTTAGTACCTTTGCGAGCGAATATGTGAACTTTTTTGAACAGAAGAATGGCTGAAACAAGAAAAATAAAAACAGCATTGATATCGGTCTTTCATAAAGATGGCTTAGAAGAATTGTTGGCTAAATTGCATGAAGAGGGTGTGAAATTTCTCTCAACAGGCGGCACTCAGCAGTTTATTGAGTCGTTAGGCTATGCTTGTGAAACGGTAGAAAGCATCACAAGTTATCCATCTATCTTGGGAGGTCGCGTGAAAACGCTGCATCCAAAGATATTCGGCGGCATCTTAGGTCGCAGAGATTTGGCTGAAGATCAAGCACAAATGGCACAGTATGAGATACCAGCCATCGACTTAGTGGTGGTGGATTTGTACCCCTTTGAGCAGACAGTGGCATCAGGAGCAAGCGAAACAGACATCATTGAGAAGATTGATATTGGTGGTATTTCTTTGATTCGTGCAGCTGCTAAGAACTATAAAGATGTTGTTATCGTACCCAGTAAGGCTGAATATTCTATGCTTTTACACTTGCTTCAGCAACAGGGTGCAGAGACAACTATCGAAGAACGTCGCGAATTTGCAGCGCGTGCATTTGCCGTTAGCAGTCATTATGACACCGCTATTCATCAATGGTTTGTAAAATAATTAAGCATATTATATGGGATTTTTTTCTTTTATCCAAGAAATAGCAATGGATCTTGGCACCGCCAACACCATCATTACGAGTGATGATAAGATTGTGGTTGATGAGCCATCTGTCGTTGCTCTTGATCGCCGTACAGACAAAATGATTGCCGTAGGGTCTCAAGCTAAGATGATGTATGAGAAGACTCACGACAACATTCGCACCATAAGACCTTTGCGAAATGGTGTCATCGCCGACTTCACTGCATGTGAACAAATGATGCGAGGGCTCATTAGAATGGTACATTCCGGGCGTCGTTTATGGTCGCCTTCATTACGAATGGTAATCGGAGTACCATCGGGTTCTACCGAAGTTGAGTTGCGTGCGGTTCGCGATAGCGCTGAACATGCCAACGGACGTGACGTGTACTTAATCTTCGAACCCATGGCTGCAGCTATCGGTATCGGTATTGATGTCGAAGCACCCGAGGGCAATATGATTGTTGATATTGGCGGTGGTAGCACCGAGATTGCAGTGATTTCTTTGGGAGGTATCGTGAGTAACAACTCCATTCGCACAGCAGGTGATGATCTAACTGCCGACATTCAGGAGTATATGAGCCGTCAACACAATGTGAAAGTGAGCGAAAGAATGGCTGAACGTATTAAGATTCACGTTGGATCTGCTTTGACAGATTTAGGCGAAGAAGGCCCAGAAGACTTCGTTGTGCATGGCCCTAACCGCATAACGGCATTGCCAATGGAGGTTCCTGTGTGCTATCAAGAGATTGCACATTGCTTAGATAAGACCATTTCGAAGATCGAAAATGCTGTGCTTTCGGCATTAGAGAATACGCCACCCGAGCTCTATGCCGACATTGTTCGCAATGGAATCTATCTCACTGGTGGTGGAGCTTTGTTGCGAGGATTAGACAAACGTTTGACAGACAAGATCAATATTCCATTCCACATTGCCGACGATCCCTTGCATAGTGTGGCAAGAGGTGCAGGAATTGCCTTAAAAAATGTGGAACGCTTCTCATTCTTGATGCGTTAACTGATAAGGCAGGTGTTGGCAGTTTCTTTCGATTTGACTGCTAACACTTGTTGCTTTATGAAGGATATACATGCACAACCTCTTAAACTTTCTTGCGAAATATAGCTATTGGTTTCTATTTTTAGTATTAGAAGCCATTAGTTTTATGTTGCTATTTCAATTCAACAGCTACCAAGCAGTGTTTGGTTTACCTCTGCAAACGCCGTCTCGGGGAAGGTTTATGAGCAAAGTGCCAAGGTAAAGTCCTATTTCCAATTAGAAACAATCAATGAAGAATTGACAAAAGAGAACCTCTATTTGGCACACAGACTGCAGCTGTTGAATGCACAAAAAGAGGATTCTATCGCCGATTCACTGGCACATGCAAGTGCATTGCTGCAACATTTATCCCCCTACAAGCTTATCCCTGCAAAGATTGTTCATGCCTCATTGAACAAACGGGACAACCTTTTAACCATCGATAAAGGTGCACGCGACGGTGTAAAACGCGACATGGGCGTCGTTTGTGGCACAGGAGTTGTGGGCATTGTTTACCTCACTTCCAATCACTATTCTGTGGTTATTCCCGTACTAAGTTCACAATCCAGCATCAGTTGTGTGATTGAAAACCGGGGCTATTTTGGCTATCTGCATTGGACAGGTGGTGATATTTGTCGAGCCTTTGTCGATGATATTCCACGCCATGCCCACTTCAGACTCTACGAAAACGTCGTTACCAGCGGCTATTCTTCTGTGTTCCCAGCTGGTATTCCCGTAGGAAAAATCCTGCATGTATATAATTCTCCCGACCAAATGTCCTATCGTTTGCAACTCCAACTATCGACAAACTTTGGCACCCTTCGTGATGTTTTCGTTATAGATAACAGTGCTTTTGCCGAACAAATAGACATTCTCCGTGCGGCGGAAGACTCGATGCGGGTAAAAAATGGTGGAGAGAAACAATGACTATTGTTAGAAAATTTTGCGTATGAATCTACACGTTGTAAGAGAGATAGCCGTCTTTTTCATGCTGATGTTAGGCCAGGTGTTGGTGTTTAATCACATCCATCTGTTCAACTTTGCTACCCCTCTGCTCTACATCTACGCAGTGTTGCGCTATCCACGTGGCCTTTCTCGCAGCTTAGCTTTGCTGTTTAGCTTCGTAATGGGCGCCTTCATCGACATCTTTTCTAACACACCTGGTGTCACCATGGCCTCGCTCACGTTGCTCGGTCTCATTCAACCCAAGTTATTATTGCTGTTTGTTCAACGCGATAACACCGACGAATTTATCCCCTCAATAGAAGCCTTAGGCACCGCACGCTTCATTTATTACACCCTTTTCATGGTGCTCATTTACTGTCTATGCTTCTTCTCTCTCGAAAGTTTCAATTTCTTTAATTGGCAACAATGGCTGAAAAATGTGGGCGGAAGCATGGCGCTCACATCGCTTTTCATCATCATCATCGAAGGATTTCGATCGCGATGACCGCCGCATCTCACCCCCACAACACCCCAAAAAGCATATTCAACTTTTAATTTCATTTAGGTTTAGCTCGCATTTGTGAAGGATTTCAATTTAGATAATCGTCGTTTCGTCATTGGTGGTATAGCCTTAACCATTGTGTTCATCTATATCATCCGCCTTTTCACGATTCAGTTGTTAAGTGATGACTTTAAGAAAAACGCCGATAGTAACGCCTTCTTGAAGAAAATAGACTATCCCGCGCGTGGTGCCATCTACGACAGAAACGGGAAGTTGATGGTCTATAACCAACCGTCCTATGACATTATGGTGGTCATGAACGAAGCGAAGAACCGCCTTGACACCTTGGATTTTTGCAACACCTTAGGCATAACAAAAGCCTATTTCATCAAGCGTATGGATGATATTAAGGATAGAAACAAAAATCCTGGCTACAGTCGGTTCACCGAACAGCTTTTCATTCCCCAACTCTCCGATAAAGAATTTAGCGTCTTCCGCGAGAAGATGTTTCGCTTTCCAGGCTTCTACGTGCAACGAAGAAGTGTGCGACAATACACCTATCCCTATGCTGCTCACGTCTTAGGTGATGTGGGTGAGGTCTCGCCATCTAACATAGAAGAAGATAATTACTATCAGCCGGGCGATTATATCGGCAAACTTGGTGTCGAACGTTATTATGAAAAGGAGCTCAGAGGCGAAAAAGGTATTAAGATTATGCTGCGCGATGCACACGGAAGAGTGCAAGGAAGCTATCAAAATGGCAAGCTCGATCATCAGCCTGTTGCCGGAAAGAACCTCACATTAAGCCTTGATATTCCGTTGCAAGCCTTAGCCGAAAGGCTCTTAGAAGGAAAGATTGGCAGCATTGTTGCCATCGAACCTTCTACCGGAGAGGTGTTGGCTATGGCTTCATCGCCCACCTATGACCCGAGAACATTAGTCGGAAGAAATCGCAGTAAAGCCCATCTTGCCCTCTCACGCAACGTGTGGAAGCCGCTGCTCAACCGCTCTATCATGGGACAATATCCACCGGGGTCGACTTTCAAAACCACGCAGGCGCTCACCTATCTCAGCGAAGGCATCATCCATCCCACCACGATGTTCACCTGCCACCACGGTTTTTATTATCGCGGTCTGCACGTAGGTTGCCACGGACATGCCTCACCTTTAAACTTAATCGAGGCCATCAGCACGTCGTGTAACGCCTATTTCTGCTGGGGACTCTACTACATGATGGGCAACCGGCGCAAATATCCCAACGTAGACGCAGCGATGAATCGTTGGCGCGACTACATGGTCAGTATGGGATTTGGCTACAAATTGGGCGTCGACCTGCCGGGAGAGAAGCGCGGTCTCATCCCCAATGCCTCGTTTTACGACCGTGCTTATCACAATTCTTGGAACGGATTGACCGTTATTAGCATCTCCATTGGGCAGGGAGAAGTCAACCTCACCCCCCTACAGATTGCCAACCTTGGCGCAACCATTGCCAATCGCGGCTATTTCTACGTGCCTCATGTGGTGAGAAAAGTGCAAGGTCTGCCTTTAGACACCCTCTACACGCGCCGTCATGTCACCATGGCTAAGCCACGAGCCTATCAAACTGTGGTAGCAGGCATGCGCTCTTCGGCACTCCGGGGCACCTGCAAAGCCTTGGGACATCTTCCCTTTGACATTTGCGGAAAGACGGGAACCGCACAGAACCGAGGACAAGACCACTCCGTTTTCATGGGTTTTGCTCCCATGAATCAGCCCAAAATAGCCATTGCCGTGTATGTGGAAAATGGTGGCTTTGGTGCCGATTTTGCCGTGCCCATTGCCGGAGTGCTTTTCGAACAATATCTAACCGGGAAATTATCTCCATCGGCTCAACGCATGGCCGATGCTTTACAACATCGCAGAATAGCTTATGGTTCGCACAACAGATAGACAAACCAGTGTGTTACGTGCCATCGATTGGTGGACAGTCGTCATCTATATTGCGCTACTCATCTTCGGATGGGTAAGCGTTTGTGGTGCCAGCTACACCTATGGCGATACTGATATTTTCAGCCTTTCCACCCGTTCGGGCATGCAGATTGTGTGGATAGGCACCTCTTTATTCTTAGGCTTGGTGCTGCTTTTGCTGGATGATCGCTTCTATGACACCTTTGCCTACGTCATCTATGCAGCGCTTCTGCTCCTCCTTTTCCTCACCATTTTCAATCCACACGAGATAAAAGGCTCGCGTTCGTGGCTCGTTTTAGGTCCTTTGCGCTTACAACCTGCCGAATTTGCAAAGTTTGCCACGGCCTTAGCCATAGCAAAACTCATGGGCGGATATAACTTTAATATCCAACGATGGAAAGATTTTGCGGCGGCCTGCGGAGTAGTTCTGCTCCCCATGCTCTTCATCATAGCCCAAAAAGAAACGGGGTCGGCCTTGGTCTATCTCTCGTTCTTCCTGATGTTCTACCGCGAAGGCATGCCAGGCAGCATCTTGTTCACCGGTGTGGCCATGGTGATTTATTTTGTGGTGGGCATCAAATTCGAACATGTGACGCTATTTCAAACACCAACTTCGATGGGAGTTTTCATTGTACTTTTATTGGTACAAATCTTCTCATCGATTATGGTGAGGGTGTATTGTCGGCAGAAAAAAGCGATGTGGCTCATGTTAAGTGCGAGCTTAGGCATCACCTCACTGTTCCTTTTATGCTCGAATTATGTCATCCATTTTGATATTGTTTGGGTGCAACTCAGTCTTGCACTGGCCATGGTGGGCTATCTGCTTTATGCCTGGTTGCGCACACGTCTCAACAACTATCTCTTCATTGCGGCCTTTGCTCTTGGCTCACTCACCTTTTTTTTATTCGGCCGACTATGTGCTCAACCACGTGCTTGAGCCCCACCAACGCGTGCGCATCAACGTGCTCTTAGGCTTAGACGAAGACCTGAATGGCGCCGGTTACAATGTGCATCAGAGCGAGATTGCCATTGGGTCGGGCGGCCTTCAGGGTAAAGGCTTTTTGAATGGCACACAAACCAAGTTGAAGTTTGTGCCCGAACAAGACACCGATTTCATCTTTTGTACTGTGGGCGAAGAAGAGGGTTTCTTTGGTTCAGCGGGCGTGTTGATACTCTTTTTGCTGCTCATTTTGCGGCTTATCCACTTAGCCGAGCGACAACCTTTTGGCTTTGGACGCATCTATGGCTATTGCGTGTTGAGCATTTTCCTTTTCCATGTGTTTATCAATGTGGGCATGGTGTTAGGCTTAACACCCGTCATCGGCATTCCCCTGCCCTTCTTTAGCTATGGGGGTTCGTCGTTATGGGGCTTCACCTTCTTGCTTTTCATCTTCCTACGCATTGATGCCGGGCGCAACTTAGTGCACAACCACGCGCTTTAACCGTCTCGTTCAAATGGTGTTTTTCGTATGAACCATCAAGCTTTCACCACGCTTTTAGCTGCCCACGACATTCGCCCGACAGCCAACCGATTGCTCATTGCGGCCACGTTAGCGAACGCTGCGTCGCCCCTTTCGATGAAAGAGATAGAGCAACAAATCCAATCCATAGACAAATCGAGCATCTCGCGCACACTCAATCTTTTCTATGCACACCATCTTGTGCACGCATTAGACGATGGAACGGGCAGTGTGAAATATGAGCTTTGCCATGCAAAGCATGCCGACAACGACGAAGATGCACATGTTCATTTCTTTTGTGAGCAGTGTCACCGCACTTTTTGTCTGCGCGAAACACCCTTACCCACGCTCACCTTGCCGGCCGATTACCTTGTTCAACAAGTGCAACTCATCGTGAAAGGCATTTGTCCTGCTTGTCGAACAAAAGGAAAAGCGCGTTTATAGCTTTACGTTTGAGATGTCGACCAAATGGTTGACAATCGCATAAATAGTGAGTCCGGCGGGCGAATGGATTTGCAATTTCCGTGCAATGTTGCGGCGGTGCGTAATTACCGTGTTCACCGAGATGCAGAGCTCGTCGGCAATTTCTTTATTGCTCAAGCCTTTCACGATACCAATAATGATTTCTCTTTCGCGGTCGCTCAGCTTCTCTTCAGCAGGCATTGTGGGATTGAGCATATTGGCAATGTTCAACGAAACACCTTGTTGACTGAGGTTTTTCTCCAACTGTCGAATGGCAGGCATAAAGATTTTGTCTTCGACATCCGAGTGTTGATTGAGCCAGGCCTCACTGTTGTAAATATCATAGAGCGTGGCAGTGAGCAGGTTGTTGTGCAATTCGTCCGACGGCAGATATTTAATAATGATGCTCTTCAGCTCGGAAAGACGCTGCTCCACCTGGCGATGGTGCTGCGAAAAGGTGTTGACATCGTAATTGTTCATCACTACCCCCTTCAACAACTGCTCCACATAGGGAAACACGGTCTTCTCTTCATAGCGCATGTGCTTAATGATTTCATGCGCATTCTCGTCGTAAAGCTTCAAAATAAACTGTGCCAAGCTGTCGTTTTCGTCCAACGCTTCGGCCAGCTCTTTGCGCATGAAAGGCAACTGAAACTCAATGTAATAGGCATGCGAGGCTTTGAGATATTTGAGCAAAGTGGGCACAGAGATGTTCTCGGCCTCGTCCTTTCGATAATAACCATTAATGGCAAGATTAACAATAGCCAAGAACGTATAGGTGTCAACGTCCTCGCTTTCGCACACCTCCTGCACGGTTTTATCGCCGAAACCCAAACTAATGCCAAAGCCACCAAGACTTTGTAAGATGTCGCAATTATCACGGATGATATCAATCATCTTATCTTCGGGCTCATATATCTTCTGATTTTTCATAATGTATCTCCGCCATTTTTAGTGCTGCAAATATAGTAAAAAATCATAATTTCAGGTGCTTTTTGACGAAGATAATTGCATATAAGAGCACATTTTTGTGTCAATCCGCATACTTTTGCAGCTTTCAAGGCCTCTGCAACGCCCCTTTCCGCAACAATATTGCTTCACGCTTCACAAAAGATGTCCACCATAACGACGTAAACAAGGCCATATTGGTGAAGAATGTAGTCCACTTTCTCAGGTAAAATGATAGAGATTGTTGTGCAATAGGGCTGATTTTATTACATCCTTTCGCCGACATCAAAAAAGAGGCGGGAAAACATCGACAATAGCATTTATATGAATCCCCAATTCCGCAGCATTATTCCTTGTGAGGTACTTTTATATATTGAAGTGACATTTTGGGGATTTATCCATTGATATGGGGATTTTCCGGGGTTCTTGGTTCTTGCATAGACATGAAATCCCCCACCCAAACCAATGGGAAAGTATGAAAAGCCACAAAGAAATGATGTAAATTCCACCGAAAGAAGTGATATTCTCGTTTTTAATTGCTACCTTTGTCATGTCAGATATTTTATTTGTTTTTTTGTTGGTAGCACCAAGATAGGTGAAAATTCTGACATATCCAAGTGTTTTGAAAACTTTGTTTCTCAAGCACTTGGAGTTCTCACAAGGGTTTATGCTGCGGAATTAAGGTATGAAAAGAATAGTATTAGTAAGACATGGCGAAAGCCTGTGGAACAAGGAAAACAGATTTACCGGTTGGGTAAATGTTGACTTGAGTGAGAAGGGTGTCGTTGAAGCGCAGAATGCCGGACAGCTAATGAAAGAGGCTGGCTTTCATTTTGACCGAGCTTACACATCCTATTTAAAACGTGCCGTAAAGACACTCAACATTGCTTTGGATACAATGGATCAGGATTGGATTCCCGTCAAGAAGTCATGGCGTCTTAACGAAAAGCATTATGGAGAACTGCAAGGGCTGAATAAGGCTGAAACGGCTGCTAAATTTGGAGATGAGCAGGTTTATCAATGGAGGCGCGGCTTTGACGTAGCCCCTCGTTTGCTTGCTGATGATTCTCCTTTTAGCTCCACGCATGATCCCCGGTATAAGGATGTGCCTTCCGCACTATTGCCTAAAACTGAATCTCTGAAGGATTGCATTGCAAGGGTAATGCCTTACTGGGAATGTGAAATTTTCCCAAGCCTGATGGCCTGTGATCAGGTTATTGTCGTTGCACACGGCAATAGTCTTCGCGGCATTGTGAAGCATCTGAAACAGATTTCCGATACCGATATTTCATTACTCAATATCCCTACGGCAACCCCTTATGTGTTTGAGTTTGATAATAGTCTTCAGCTGCTTCGTGATTACTACTTGGGCGATCAGGAAGAGATACAGCGCAAGCAACAGGCTGTGGCAAATCAGGGAAAGAGACTTTAATGAACCTATAAGTTTACGAATAATTTAAGAAATATGGTAAAAATTGCTTTCTTTGATGCCAAAAGCTACGACAGGGAATCTTTCGGGCAGATAAATAAGGAGTATGGCTACGACATTCACTTTTACAAAGAACGGTTAAGTCTTGAGTCGGTAGAACTCGCCAGGGGCAAGGATGTTGTTTGCATCTTCGTGAACGACGAATGCAATGCCGCAGTGATTGACTGCCTGATAAGTATGGGAATCCAACTGATTGCTCTTCGCTGCGCAGGTTTCAACAATGTGGACATAAAGGCTGCCAAGGGTAAGATTCCTGTTGTAAGAGTGCCTGCTTATTCTCCCCATGCAGTGGCAGAATATGCTGTAGCCTTGATGCTGTCACTTAACAGGAAAATATATCGTTCCGTATCACGAACCCGTGAAGGAAACTTCAAGCTGAAGGGACTCCTCGGCTTTGACATGTATGGCAAGACGGTAGGAGTGATCGGAATGGGTCGTATCGCGAGGGAGCTCGTCAAAATCCTTTATGGCTTCGGTATGAAGATTCTTGCCTATGACCTTCATCCCAAACCAGAGCTAACGGAACAATATGGCGTGAAATTCTGTAGTCTTGATGAGATTTATTCCCAATCCGATATTATTTCATTACATTGCCCTCTGACAGATGATACCCGCTTTATCATCAACAAGGACAGTATTGCCAAAATGAAGGACGGCGTAATGATCATTAATACGGGGCGTGGAAAACTCATTCATTCAGAAGACCTTATCGCCGGACTCCATGCTCACAAGATTGGGGCGGCAGGACTGGATGTCTACGAAGAAGAAAAGAACTACTTCTACGAGGACCGCTCGGACAGGATGATCGACGACGACAAACTTGCCCTCTTGCTGATGATGCCGAATGTAATCATCACTTCGCATCAGGCTTTCTTTACCAAGGAGGCCCTGCATAATATAGCAACCACCACCCTGGAGAATATTCGTAAGTTCAAGTATAACGAGGAATTAGAGAATATAGTACTGTACGTTGTCAAATAAAAGTGCACAACTGCAAATGTAGTTATTTATGCTGTAATATCATTCTTTTATTCTCAGAAATTCTTTTGTTGATTGAATTTTGCTTTATTGTTTCTCTTATTCTTTTAATTTTCTCCCCTTGGCCTAAATATACATCTCTAGGTGTAAGATTGTCCAACGATTCATGAAACCTCCTCTCATTATAGTATTTCACCCACCCATCAATAGCCTTTTCTAATTCAGAGGGACAGAAATAATACGCGAGTTCGGGATAAAACTTTGTAGAGCTCATGCCTCGTGTATTCTTGAGTATCCAACTCGTTCATGGCCTAAAGGCTAAGATGAAGAACAAGCTGATGCCCATGTGGGATAAGATAATGTTAAGAAAACGCTATATCATCGAGAGCATCAATGAACTCTTGAAGAATAAAGCTAACCTCGTACACTCGCGACATAGCTTAATACACAACTTCATCATGAACCTATGTTCTGCCCTAACAACCTATTGCTTTTTTGATAATAAACCTGAAGCACTCCCTGTTTATGTCGAAAAATCAAAGCAGTTAGAACTATTTGCATACTAAGCTTATCCCGCGCTCGCGTATAATATGATAAATTCCTCCGAAAGAAGTGATATTCTCGATTTTTAATTGCTACCTTTGTCATGTCAGATTTTTGCTTACTTGTTATGTTTGCAGCACCAAGATAGGTGAAAATTCTGACATATCCAAGTATTTTGAGGATATTATTTCCCAGGCACTTGGAGTTCTTAAAAGATTTTATGCTGCGGAATTAAGGTGAAATATCAAACGAAGTAAACTGTATTTGCAATCAGACGAAATCGATTTCAAAGCATATAAAGACTATAAAAGGAGCAAATCTGACATGGATTTGCTCCTTTTATAAGGATGAGAAAGGCACAAAGGCTTACCTTTGTTCAACAAAAAGTTTAAATGGGCGTGGTGATAATGAAGGTGCGGATAACCCAATAGCTCACGATTCCGGACAAATAGCCCACGAAAGCAATCCAGGTGATGCGCTTCATATACCAACCAAAGGTGATTTTCTCCAAGCCCATGACAACCACTCCGGCCGCACTTCCGATGATTAAGATGCTGCCGCCCACACCGGCACAGTAGGCAAGGAGTTGCCAAAAGATGCCATCAACAGCCATGTCGCCTGAAGGAGCGATGGGATACATGCCCATACATCCGGCTACTAAAGGCACGTTGTCGACGATGCTTGAGAGCACACCGATGATGCCCGTCACCATATAATGGTTGTTATC
Organism: Segatella oulorum JCM 14966; assembly: GCF_000613785.1. GTDB lineage: Bacteria > Bacteroidota > Bacteroidia > Bacteroidales > Bacteroidaceae > Prevotella > Prevotella oulorum. The sequence goes on from NZ_BAJQ01000029.1 coordinate 16,816, forward strand.
GAAAGCGGTGTTGAGTGTTCCGCCAAGCGAAGTGAGCACGCCAATCTCCTCTAAACAAGCCACAGCCATGAGAATTCCGAGGAAGAACAAGATGGTGCTCATGTCGATACGGCTCAGCAAATTGGTCACTCTTTTTTGGAAAGTCATGCCCGCATGATAGCGATGCAACTGGCGATAGAACACTTCGGTGATGGTCCAAAGCATTCCTAAGACGAACAAAATACCGACAAACGGTGGCAGATGGGTGATGGATTTAAACACGGGAACGAACATTAATCCGCCCACACCGATGGCAAAAATAACTTTTCTTTGCAAGCTGTTAAACTCGAGCATCTCGCCGGCACGCACATCATAAACAGCAGCTTCCTCGCTCCCCAGCTCGCCCTTTAGCTGATATTGCAAGATGAGCGTGGGGACAATGAGCGAGATGAGCGATGGAACAAAAATCTCGCTGATAACCCCTAAGGCTGTGATGGAGCCTTTGTTCCACAGCATGATGGTGGTGACATCGCCGATGGGTGAGAAAGCACCGCCCGAATTGGCAGCGATAATCACCAACGAAGCATAGATGAGTCGGTCTTTTTTGTCGAACACCAACTTGCGCAAAATCATAACCATCACGATGGAAGTGGTGAGGTTGTCGAGGATGGCCGATAGGAAAAAGGTCATAAAGGCTATTTTCCACAACAACGAACGCTTGCTCTTGGTGCTGATACGCGACTGCACCCAGTTGAAACCTCCGTTCTGATCGACAATCTCGACAATCGTCATGGCTCCCATAAGGAAGAACAACGTGGTGCTGGTGCCGCCGAGATGATGCTCGATGATGGTGCTCACTTGATTGGCTAAGTCGTGGCCATTGAAGCCCGAAAGATAGCTCTCGGGACTGCACATGAAGAGCGTCCAACAGCCCACAAACATCAATAAAGCAACGGCCGCCTTGTTTACTTTCGTGACACTCTCAAGGGCTATAAACAGATAGCCCACGACAAAGACCACGATAATCGCAATAGTTAAAGATGTCATCTTTTATTAAAATCTTTTGTTTAACATTGTTTACTATTTGTAGCGGGGCAAAGGTAGTAAAAAAAATATTACCACCCATGATAATCTCAAATTAAAACACTAACTTTGTGGCATGAATTCACAGGAAAATGGCAACATCGCTATGAGCGAAAACATCATTATCGCCGATGCTGATTATGTTGATTCTGTAGCTTTTAATCTCATTGTTAATTTTGAACGCATGCTCAATCGCGCCCTTCCCAAAGCCGACTTTGCACAATGGGCCGTTTGCGTGGCCTTGGATGGCGGCGTGCGCGAAGGGAAAAACGATGTGCAAGTGGTGCTGGTTCACGACAGGCAACGGGAGGAAATGGCGCATTTCGAACCGGGAAACTTCAGCCACACCCTCAACGCAAAGGCTTTCAACGACGCTCACTTGGGCGAATTCACAGTGACGAGTGTGGCCACAGGCAACACCATCAGCAAAGAAACATATTTCGAAGAGGTGATGGAAACGCTGTTGCACCACGACGAGGTGAAACGCGTGATGCTTATTCCTGACAGCGAAACGGGAACGGCTTATGACCGCTTGCGCCAGTTGTTGCGCCATACCGACGACGACACAAAGCGCATCACCCTGTTTGCCATGGAGCCCATGCCGGGCGGAAACTTTCGCCAAGAGCTGTTGGGCTATTCGCTGATGAGCGCATTGGGGATAAAATCGGAAGAAATAAACCAAAAGATATGAGTAGAATTTTGATGATTGGTGCTGGCGGAGTGGCTACCGTTGCAGCATTTAAAATGGCACAAAACACGGATGTGTTCTCGGAACTGATGATTGCCAGCCATCACAAAGAGAAATGCGACCGACTCGTGGAAGCCATCCACGACAAGGGATACACCCTGCCGATGAAAACGGCCGAGGTGGATGCCGACGACGTGGAACAGCTGAAAACCTTGTTCAGAAGCTACCTGCCAGACTTGGTTGTCAACCTGGCTTTGCCCTATCAAGACCTCACCATCATGGAGGCTTGCTTGGCATGCGGATGCAGCTACTTGGACACGGCCAACTACGAACCCAAAGACGAAGCCCACTTTGAATATTCCTGGCAATGGGCCTACAAAGAAAAGTTCGGACAGGCTGGCCTCACCGCCATCTTAGGATGCGGCTTCGACCCCGGCGTTTCGGGCATCTACACGGCCTATGCCGCAAAGCACTACTTCGATGAAATCCATCAATTAGATATCGTCGATTGCAATGCAGGCAACCACCACAAGGCCTTTGCAACAAACTTCAATCCCGAAATCAACATTCGCGAAATCACACAAAAAGGACTTTATTACAAGGATGGGCAATGGATTGAAACCGAGCCGCTGGCCGTCCACCGCGACATCACCTACCCCAACATCGGCCCACGCGACAGCTATCTCATGCACCACGAGGAGTTGGAGTCGTTGGTGAAAAACTATCCCACCATCAAACAGGCGCGCTTCTGGATGACCTTCGGAAAGCAATATCTCAACTATTTGGACGTCATTCAGCAGATTGGCATGGCACGCATTGACGCCATCAGCTACGAAGCACCACTGACCGAAGACCCAACGAAGACGGCCAAGGTGAACATCGTGCCGCTGCAATTCCTCAAAGCCGTGCTGCCCAACCCGCAAGATCTGGGCGAGAACTACGACGGCGAAACCTCCATCGGCTGTCGCATTCGCGGCGTGAAAGACGGCAAGGAGCGCACCTACTACGTCTACAACAACTGCAAACACCAAGATGCCTACCAAGAAACGGGCATGCAGGGCGTCAGCTACACCACGGGGGTGCCCGCCATGATTGGCGCCATGATGTTTGTGCAAGGCATTTGGAAGCGCCCCGGCGTGTGGAACGTAGAGGAATTCGACCCCGACCCCTTCATGGAACAACTCAACATCCACGGCTTGCCCTGGAACGAGGAGTTCGACATCGACTTAGAAGTGTAGGCCGACAGCACCCCACGCCTACCCATTTTATCACCAATTAAATCAAACATTTTTATGGCAAAAGAAACAGAAAGCAACCCGCAGAACGACAAACTGAAAGCCTTGCAGGCGGCCATGTCGAAGATAGAAAAAGACTTTGGAAAAGGAGCCATCATGCGCATGGGCGACAAGCAGATTGAAGATGTCGAGGTGATTTCCACCGGAAGCATCGCGCTCAACGTGGCCCTCGGCATCGGAGGCTATCCGCGCGGGCGAATTATAGAAATCTATGGTCCCGAGTCATCGGGTAAAACAACCCTCGCGCTCCACGCCATCGCAGAGGTGCAAAAGAAAGGTGGTATCGCCGCATTTATCGATGCCGAGCACGCTTTCGACAGCACCTATGCCGCAAAACTGGGCGTGGACGTCGACAACCTGTGGGTGAGCCAGCCCGACAACGGCGAACAAGCCTTGCAGATTGTCGACGAGCTGACACGCTCGAGCGCCGTCGACATCCTCGTCATCGACTCGGTGGCAGCCCTCACCCCCAAGAAAGAAATCGAGGGTGACATGGGCGAAAACGTGGTGGGATTGCAGGCAAGGCTCATGAGCCAAGCGCTGAGAAAGCTCACGTCGACGGTGAGCAAAACCAACACCTGCTGCATCTTCCTCAACCAGCTGCGTGAGAAAATCGGAGTCAGCTTTGGCAATCCGGAAACCACAACGGGCGGTAACGCACTGAAGTTCTACAGCAGCGTGCGCCTCGACATCCGAAAGGGCTCGGCCATCAAAGATGGCGACACCGTGACGGGCTACATCACGAAGGTGAAAGTGGCCAAAAACAAGCTGGCGCCCCCTTTCCGCCGCGCTGAATTCGAGATGACTTTCGGCGAAGGCATCAGCAAAACGGGCGAAATCATCGACCTCGGTGTCGAATACGACATCATCAAAAAGAGCGGAAGCTGGTACAGCTACAAAGACTCTAAATTGGCACAGGGGCGCGATGCAACGAAGACGTTGTTGCACGACAACCCCGAACTTTGCGAAGAATTAGAAGCGCTCATCACGCAAGCCATCGACGCCAAAAAGGAATAGCACGCCCGACGGCAACCCGCATGTAGGCTTTTTGCAAGCTCCACACCACATTTCCATCTCAGCAAAAGTGCTCGAAACAGATTTCGGCCCGCTGAGAACCATCCGGAAAAGGGCGAGAGAAGCAGAAAGCCTACATTGCGTCTTCCCCTTTCCGCCGCAGCTATCACCACCCGAAAAACCATTAGCCCCCATCAAAAACACGCCGGAATAAGACGGAATGAACCTGAAAGCAAATTGCATTGCATTTGCGGAAGTTCCGCAAGCAAAATACAAAAACGAGCAATATTTGCGGAAATTCCGCAAATAACAAACAAAAATGAATGATGCTTGCGGAAACTCCGCAAACATAGAACAAACGCGCATATTACTTGCGGAAGTTCCGCAAATGCCTTACAAACAAGCATAATTCTTGCAGAAGTTCCGCAAATAACGTGCGGAACGGAATGTTATTTGCGGAAATTCCGCAGACATCAAACAAAAATGTAACATATTTGCGGAACTTCCGCAAGCAAGATGCAGAAAAAAAACGTATCTTTGCAGAGGGCAAACGCTCACAAACCGAAACAAAATCAATTCATCAGCATATAAACGCTTTAAATGCTATCTGATATGAAAGAAATAAGAAACATCGACCCCACAAAAGTGAACAACGGCGCACATCGAATGTTTATGGAGAGCGTCGCCAAGATTTTGGCCGAATATGAACAGGCCATAGCGGCGCATCCGAAAACAAAAATGCTCACGGCGGAGTTTGGAAAGCTGTTGCAACAAGAGAAAGCCTGCATGGGATTGAGCCGCACGAGCTTGCGCACAGCGCAGATAGCCGAAGCCGACCACGAACGCGACATGCTCTTCACGGGGTTTAAAGCCGTCGTGAGGGCTTTTACAAAGGGCACAAACCCGGAGACCAAAGCGGCGGCAAAGACGATTTGGCTGGACATCGCCGGCTACAGAATAAACAACAGGATGCAGCTCGAACAGCAGACGGGAGTGCTCTACATTCTGACGAAAAAATGCCTGACACAGCACGCCGAAGAAATCGAGCTGCTGCACCTGACGCAGTATGTGACGCAACTTGCTGCCTCTAACGACAAGGTGAGCCAACTGCTCAACTTGCGTTTGGATGAACAAACAGGGATTGTGAAGGGGGCATTGCGTGCCACGCGGCTCAAGATGGATGAGCAATTCCGCCTTGTGGTGAAGGCCATCAACGCACGCATGTTTCTCAACGACGATGAAAGCCTGGTGCCCATCGCCGACTTTATCAACGAAATGGTGCGCCGCTACAAGCGCGAAGTCATTCCGCACCACAAGGCCAAAGCCACCAATGAAGAAAGCAATGCGGGCAATCAGAAAGGCAGCACGCCAGGGAAGTCAGACGATTGAGGCATAAAAAACCGTGAGATGCTTCGCGCACCCCACGGGACTCATTTAAAATTACACACACATCGTGTAAAAAATAATCACAAATTTTACAGTACCTCTTTACCTTTATTGCTGCTGCTCACTGGCAGCAGGAGTATCTAATCCGAGCGCAGCACGCGCATTTTTATCGTTGGGATCGAGCTTGATGAGCTGCTCGTAATAGGGCTTAGCCGTCTCGAGATCGTTCTTCGTCACCCAATAATAATAGCCCAAATTGGCCAAAGCCGATTTGAAAGTGGCGTCATCATCGGCCTGACGATCGGTCTTGGCAGAGAGCAACTCGACTGCCTTTTTGAAGAACTCGGCACCCCTTTCGTCGTCAGCCGCCTTGGAAGCCTGCATGCCGGCCATGTTATAAACCCACGCAGCAATGCTCGGCCACTTGGCAGCCATCTGCTCATAAATGCCGTAAGCCTTGTCTAAGCTGGCCTGCTTCGTGGCACCACCCTTCTCGGCCTTCTGCGCATAGATGTTGGCCAAACGCGCATAGTCGGAAGGTGTGGAGTTCTGATTGTTGGCCATATACTTCTCGGTATATTCCAAAGCCTTGTCCTCCTGCCCCATTTCGGTGTAGGTGTCGGCAATATACTGATAGGGTTTGAAATCGGTTTTGTTCAGCTCAAACGCCTTCTCATACTGTGCGATAGCGGCTTCATATTGTTTTTGCCCCTTTAAAGCCAAACCATAATAAATGTAGTCGCGCGAACTCTTCTCCACAGAATCGGTGCTCAACACCACCTTGGCATAGCCATCGGCCTCGTCAAATTTCTGCAAATCAACGGCGCTCCACAAGGCAACACGGTCGAAAGTGATGTCCTTGGGAAACTTCTGAACACCCAATTTCGACACCTCCAAGGCGCTTTCCTTGTGATTGCTCATATAGGCCGAAACGGCATAGCCCACGAGATAGAACTCGGCGAGGTTGGCCTTGTCGGTCTTTGCGAAATACTCATAGGCCTTTTCGTAATTGCCGGCCAGATAGAAATTGTTGCCGGCCTCGGCATCAATGGGGAAATCGGGACAGTTTTGCTTCAACATATTCAACGCGCGCTCGCTCTCTTCGGGGCTGCGCTTGCGATAAACATTGGCGTAACGCATGTAACCTTGTGGATTCTTAGGATCCATCGTCATAGACTGCTCATACCACATGGCGGCATTTCCACCATCGTCTTTCATCGCAGCCACGTCGCCTAAAAGGATGTAGGCATCGCCATAGTTCTTGTTCTTGGCCAACACGTCATTCGCAATATTGGTTGCTTCGTCAAACTGCTTGTTGAGCAATAACAACTCGCCCAAAGCAACCAATGCCTTTGGATCTTTCTTGAAAGTCTTCTGATAGTCTTTCGTTAAGTTCTTCAATGCCTTAGCATCCATGTTCGCATTGCTTTTCAATGCCTGCTCAATGGGCTGCAACATCACTGAATAACTACTCGTCTGTGCCATTGCGGGCATCGACAAACTCATCGATAATAAGCCCACGGCCATATACCTTGTTATCTTCATAGTCATAATTCTTTTTTGTTCAACAAAACTCTCCAATCAAACGCTATATAGAAAAGTGGCTAAAAAGGGAGAGGCTCCTAACCGATTATTTCTTGATATTGACTGACTTTATTGTGATATCACCTCTGTAAGGCAACAAACCCGTTTTGAAAAGAATCAACTGCCCCTTGGGACTGGTGATGAATGTTGCAAACGTCCACGGCAAAGCACGCATCGGGTCGACCACATTGGCATATAACGTGCGCACAAATGGATAACGACCATCTAACAGATAAGCCTGATAGGGTTTCCAACTATTCTCGGGTGTAGCCTTATCCTTTATGGATACAGACATGACATGAATATTCTTTTTAAATGTGGTATTGGTGGTATCGCGCCGATCGTTCAACCAATTCGAACCAATAATACCGATTGCATTGACGTTCTTATCCACATAATCTATCACCGCCTTACTGTTCTTTGCCGCAACGATATTGCTGGCCGTGAGTGGCTTTCCACCCATAATCGAGTCGATAACATAATGCAGGGTGGCTGAAGCTTTATTGTCGAAAACAACCTCAATGTCCCCACGTTTCGAGTGAGGATAAACATCACTCCAATGCTTTGCCTGCCCGGATAGCACTCGTTTCACATCATTCACTGTAATACACGTGTCGGAATTATTGCGATTAACGATAAAAGCCAAACCGTCATACCCAATCATAAAAACTTCGGGAACAAGATTCTTCGCCTTGAAATAGGCTATCTCGCTTGGAGTAAGTCCTCGCGAAGTGAAAAACAAACAAGTCTTGAGGTCTTGCAACATCTTGAAGCCCGTAATATCATCCGCATAAATCGCTTTCAGATGTGCTTCAGGAAATTGAAACTCAAACTGCTGACGTTCTTCCTCAATGAAAGGACTAAAACTTTCGTCAGAGACGAATGTAATCGTCCCTGACGTTGGAGTATCCGTCCTATTGTTCCTTGTGCCCTTGTTCCAACAGGAAGTTAAGAGCACAAAAGATGACAATAGTCCGAGTAGAATATAAGAATGTTTCTTATTCATTTAATTATTGTTGCAATTTGAACACCACGGGAACATTAAACTTCACGCGAACAGCAGAACCATTCTGCTTTCCCGGTGTCCAGCGAGGCATGCTGCTTACAACACGAGCAGCTTCCTTATCCAAAGATGGATCGACGGAACGTGCTACCTTAACATCGGTGATAGAGCCATCACGCTCTACAACGAATGAAATGGTTACACGACCTTGAATACCATTTTCTTGTGCTACAACAGGATACTTTACATGAGAATTCAAGTACTGAATCAATGCTCCTTGTCCACCAGGGAACGAAGGCATCACTTCTACGACGTCGAATACTTTCTGTGTAACCTCTTCTTTTGGTGCTGGAGGAGGTGTAGCAACAGCGATGTCATTACGCACAGCTTCAATCGTACGATCCTTTGCACCCTCATGGGTTTCAGTACCTACTGCAATCTTCGCATCCAATTGATCCATCTGCTTCATTTGGTTGGTCTCTTTTACGAGCTCATCCTTCTTGATGACAGGTGCAACGAATTTCTGCGTTTCGCGCGCAACAGGAATCTCTTTCTTTGGCTCAACCTTTGGCTTCACCTGTTCCTGTTTCTTCTTCTCTTGCTTCTTAGCCTCCTGCTGAAGTTGTGCCAACTGCATCGCTTCCATGTAGGCTTGCTGCTGTTCGGCATTCTTCTGTTGAATCACTTTCCATGCAAGAAAACCACCAACGAGTGCTGCAGCAATAATCAAGATAACAAGTGCCTTGATGTTACGACCAGAAGTTCCCTTACGAAGCTTATATGCACCGTAGCCTTGGTTCTTACCGGCAAACACCAAATCGACCCATTTGGGATCGTATAAATCTATTTTTGCCATTTGTTTCTTTCTTTTTAAATTGTTTCTTTACTTCATCGACTACTGCTTAACAGCACGCAGCTTCAACAAATGTAAGTCGTTGCTGTTGAGCTTGTCAATAACGTAAGTACCAATACTTAAAATCTGCATTTCGTCAAGTGCATCCACCATATTCTTATAAGAAGCGTTGTCTGTGGGCTTAATAATGATGGTCAAAGTTGGAATCTTTCCATCTTTCAGATCACCGGCCTTCAACTTACTTAACTCTTTCTGGTAGATTGAGTCGGGATACATCTGAGGGTTCTCAGCCTTCTTTGCATTCAACTCTTTCACTGCAAGTTCAATACGTGTCACAGGTTTAATACCCGTTGCTGTGGCATGATTTCTCAGCACCTTGCGAATACCATCATTACCCCATGTTGTTTCCTTCAACCATGCAGGATTATTATATTGAGGTTCACCCTCACCATAATAAATCTTGTTGTCGGCTGCAACATAGATTGTGATAGCTTCTGAAGCTTTTGCCTCTGTTTGTTGATCTTTTTGAACATTATCATTACTCGGCATGGTAAGCTCCATCGTCTGAGGTTTACTGAGAGATGTTGCCAACATGAAGAACGTAATCAACAACATGAGCATATCTACCATCGGCGTAAAGTCCACGCGAGCGTTAGACTTCTTCTGTTTGCTTCCGCCTTGTTCTACTATTTCTGCCATTGATTAGTCCTCCTGTTTTTTAAGCTGAGTGATCATATAGTAATGGCTTTCGTCCATATCCTGGAGCTCACTCATTACACGTTTCACTGTCTTATACGGTGTACTTGCATCTGCCTTCAAAGCAATCTTAATATCATCGTCTACTGTACGAGCAGCATTTACCCATTGCTGGAACTCGCTCATACCCCCTTTAATACTATCCAAAGGAATACCCTTCAACGGAAGTGTCTTCATACGAATATTAAGAGGTGCAGACAGATAGCTGCTTAAATCACTCATTGGAACACCAAATTGATCTTCAGCCTTGAATGCTTTGGTTTGTGCAGGATTCAAACTCACTCCGAAACTTTCAGTCATCTTGTCGAGAACCTGTACCATTTCTTCTGGATTATCCATACTCATGAATACCTGTCCCTCGCCAGTTGGCTTTCCTGATGCATCTTTTTCAGGATTGACAAAAATCGTCAGAACGCCCTTTTCCGGAACTTTAATCTCGGAAACCGACCCCGGCGTGTTTACTTTCACAGGCTCATTCTTTACAAAAGTAGAGGTGAGCATGAAGAAAGTGAGCAGCAAGGTCATCACGTCTGACATAGGCGTCATATCAATCCATACATCACTTTTCTTAATTTTTACTTTACCCATAGCGATAAAATTTTAAAGGGTTAGCAAAAAATTAAGCCTCGTCTGCGTGGTTAGCTTCGTATGTCTGAGCGATTGAGTAACCTACTTCGTCGAGTGCGTATGTCAACTTATCAACCTTATTGGTGAAATAGTTGTAAGAAATAACGGCGCACCATGATGTTAAAATACCGAATGCTGTATTGATCAAAGCCTCAGAAATACCTGCAGAAAGTGCAGTTGAGTCTACGTTACCCGAAGACAAAGCTGAGAACGACTTGATCATACCCGTTACAGTACCAAGAAGACCTGTCAATGTACCCAACGTTACGATGGTTGCAATAATAGGAAGGTTCATGGTCAATGTAGGCATTTCAAGCTGAGTAGCCTCTTCGTGTGCCTGCTGAATCTTTGAAACTTTTTGAGACTTCTTCAAGTTTGCGTTTGCACCAGACTCCATACTCTTATATGCATTCAAAGAAGCATATACTACGTTTGCTACAGAACCCTTCTGCTTGTCGCACAACTGACGTGCCTTATCAAAGTCGTTTGCATTCAATGCAGCTTTGATGTTCAGAACGAACTTTGGCAAAGAACCCGTACCGAAAGCGGTCTTCATAGCCAAAACACGCTCAATAGTCATTGCCAACACGGTTAACAACAAAGAGTGGATCACTGGAACGATGAAACCACCTTTAAAGATAGTTCCCCAAACGTCTGCAGGATGACCATCAAGGTTACCGCCTTGGAAGTGCATGGGGTTAGCAAACCAAGTGTAGAACAATGTAAAAGCGATTGCAGCGCAAACGACGATAATCCAGAATGCGCCTCTAACTCCCTGAAAGCCTTGCCCCTTCTTAGGGTTGGCTGCTTGTTGTGTAGTTGCCATAATTTGAAAAATTTAATCTTTTGTTAGTATAATAATATTAATAATTTTTCCACATTTAATTTTTTAGTTGTGTCTGACAAGGGAATATAACAGCCCCTTTTTACCTCGCAAAGATAGCAATTTATGCATAACTACTACGCTAATTAAGAAGTTTTAACGAGCATTCTATTCAAAAACAGCCCTTTCTGTAACAAATTCTTAGCAGCGTATCGTTCTTAATGCAATTTCATTAATGCAGCTGCTATCCGTCGAATCGCTTCTGTAATCTGCGTTTCACTCATAGCATAACTCAATCTGAAGCAAGCCGGATGGCCAAATGCATCGCCCGAAACGGTCGCCACATGGGCCTGTTCCAACAAATATAATGCAAAATCTGTGGCATTCTTAATCACCTGTTTCCCATCACTTTTTCCAAAGAAAGCGCTGCACTTCGGGAACACATAAAAAGCTCCATCGGGCTTATTCACTTCCAATCCTGGAATTTTCCGCAACAGATCAACGATTAAATCACGGCGCTTTTCAAAGGCCTTACGCATCTCTTCCACACATTTCTGCCCCATAGTATAAGCCGCTTCGGCAGCCTTTTGGCTCACCGAACAAGCCCCACTGGTATATTGTCCTTGCAATTTATTACACCCTTTCACAATCCATTCGGGCGCTGCAATATAGCCAATGCGCCAACCGGTCATGGCATAGGCCTTCGAAACACCATTCACCACAATCGTGCGTTCACGCATTCCTTTCACTGTAGCGATGCTGGCATGATGCCCTATATAATTAATGTGTTCATAGATTTCGTCAGAGACCACATACAAATCTTCGTGCCGAAGCACCACTTCCGCCAAGGCTTCCAACTCTTCCTGAGCATACACACTCCCCGTAGGATTGCAAGGTGAGCACAAAATCAACATGCGTGTTTTCGGCGTAATCGCAGCCTCCAACTGCTCAGGGGTCATCTTAAAACCATGTTCAAACTCGGTCTCAACCAACACAGGCACACCATCTGCGAGCTTCACTATTTGTGGATAGCTCACCCAATAAGGCGAAGGGATAATCACTTCATCGCCCGCATTCACCAAAGCCATTACCACATTGCACACACTCTGCTTTGCACCATTGCTCACCAGCACCTCCTCTACATGATAATCCAAGCCGTTTTCACGCTTCAACTTATCAACGATAGCCTGCCGAAGCGAAAGATAGCCTGGCACCGGAGAATACTTTGAATAATTTTCGGCAATAGCTTGTGCGGCAGCCGCCTTGATATGCTCAGGTGTATTAAAATCGGGTTCCCCCACACTCATATTGATAACATCAATCCCTTGCGCCTTCATTTCACTGCTTTTCTGCGACATCGCAAGCGTTGCTGAGGGTGCAAGACGATTTAAACGATCCGATAAATGTGCCATAGCTTTATCCGTTAGGTTATATATCTGCGCACAAAAGTAATGATTTTCTCCATGCCTGCGAAGAATATACATCACTTTTTTTCAATTCTTCAGGTTTTCAGACACAGACAACCTTCCAAAAATATTGAATGTGGAAATCTTTTAGCTTTCCACATTCAATTCCTACACGTCAAATCTTGATATGAAGCTCATGCCCCATGCGATCACGTTTGGTCTCTAAATACTTGCGATCATAAGGATTGGGCGTGATTTCAATCGGCACATTTTCTACAATTTCCAAGCCATAAGCCTCCAACCCCACACGTTTCGTGGGATTATTGGTCAGCAAGCGCATTTTACTCACACCCAAATGCCGCAGCATCTGTGCCCCACAACCATAGTCACGTTCATCGGGTTTAAAGCCTAAATGCACATTAGCATCCACCGTATCGTAGCCTTGTTCCTGCAACTTATAAGCTGCCATCTTATTCATGAGTCCTATTCCACGCCCTTCTTGCTGCATATAGATAACCACACCTTGCCCTTCTTGCTCAATCATTTCTAATGATTTGTGCAACTGTTCGCCGCAATCGCAACGCTTGCTGCCCAAGATGTCGCCCGTTGCACACGACGAATGCACGCGCACCAACACAGCATCTCCCGGCTTCCATTCACCTTTTATAACAGCCATGTGCTCGGCACCATTGCTTTTCTGACGGAAAGGAACCAAACGGAAATGCCCGTAAATGGTGGGAAGATCCACCTCCTCGCCCACCTCAATCGTCGATTCTTTCTTTAAACGATAGGCAATAAGGTCCTTAATTGTGATGATTTTCAGCCCCCATGCCTTCGCCTTCTCTATCAACTGCGGCATGCGCGCCATCGTTCCGTCCTCGTTCATAATCTCCATCAAGGCACCAACGGGATAAAGTCCCGCTAATTTACACAAGTCAACGGCGGCTTCTGTGTGCCCACTACGACGCAATACACCGTTATCCTGCGCATACAAGGGATTGATATGCCCTGGCCGTCCAAAGGTTTGAGGGGTAGAAGCAGGATCAGCTAAAGCGCGAATCGTCGCCGCTCTGTCATGGGTTGACACCCCCGTTGTGCACCCTTCCAACTTATCTACCGTGATGGTGAAGGGCGTTCCCAACATCGAAGTGTTATCGGCCACCTGATGGGGCAAGTCCAACTCTTCAGCTCTTGAGAGCGTTACCGGCGCACAAAGCACACCTCTTGCATGCTTCAACATGAAGTTCACGTCGTCGGGCGTTATCTTTTCGGCCGCAATAATCAAATCTCCTTCGTTCTCACGATCTTCATCATCCACCACAATAACAAACTTTCCTTGGCGGAAATCGTCAAGTGCGGCTTCAATATTACTTAATTTAAAATCCTCCATATAATTTTTCTTTTGTTGCAATTTATCTATTCGCCACAGCCACACATTCTCCTTTTACACCTTATTATATATAGGAGCCTTGCACGCTATGCCGGAAAATTCTTTTTAATCAGCGTCACAATACCATGGTTGGTCTGCTCTATCGTTCGCAAATCTCGCCACAAGCGCATTCTAAACATCCACATTCTCAAATAAAAAAACACGCCTAAGGGCAAAACAATTCCCGAAACCATATTGAGCCATCTACGTTCAAAAGGCCGCGTATGTGCCTTTGTTGCTAACACAGGATAGTTGTTCAACGCCTTGATGATATAGGTGTTACGCGTGTTCGACAAATCGGCAATCACCTGCTCCAACCGCTCATTTAGCTGCTCCACGGCATGGTCTGCACGATACTTAAAGAACACTTTCACCGGATTGGGCAAGTGCTGCAAATGGTGCACCGCCACATAAGTGCGGACATCTTCATTCATCGTTTGCAGCAACTTCACATCTTCTTCGTAATGTGGTTCATCAATAATCACCTCCTTGGCAAACACGTGTCGTTTCACACGCAAGCCTAAAAGTTTTTGGAAGAACTCCCGATAGGCGTCAAAATTAAACACCATTGAGTCGTTCGAAGCCTTGTAAGTCACAAAGACTGCCAACGGAGTGAGCACGGCAGGCGCTAAAGATTTGCCAAACCACACGGTCCAAATGCCACCACGTGCCATGCGATAGCCCGTATTTTCGAGCACGTAATACACGATAAACACCAACACCGAGACAATCACAGGAATGCCCAATCCGCCCTTTCTAATAATAGCTCCCAACGGCGCTCCGATGAAAAAGAAGATCAAACACGACAGCGCTACGGAGAATTTGCTTATCATTTCAATCTCATGTTGGCGTATCAACAAATCACCATCACTCGTGAGCATGCTCTTAAAATCTAAGTCAGAGATGGCACTTTGCACCCTCGATTGCGCCATACTCACCACCTGTTGCTGCTGCGCCAACGGCAAATGCGCAAAGGTTGAGTCGATATTAAACCGTGCATTGTAGGCCGCTTTCACCGCCCGCAGCGAGTCTTTCCTATCAATGGGCGGCGCATAGTACAGCGAGCGTTGCGCATCTTTGTAATATTGTTGCCCTATGCTGTCATACGTAAGCTTCAGCGAATCCATGTCATGTGACAACTGTGCAAGTCCCTTTCCACGCGCATTATTGGCCAATCCTGCGGCATCGGTCATGTTGAAATCACCATCAAAATCCAATAGTATACGCTTTGCCGTAAACGTTTCACGCCGATAAGGCACCGCCGTATTATTGCCAAAGGCATCATTTTGCATGTTCTCAAACCATTCGCCACTCCACAAACTCAACTGCAAATGCTTCTTGTCGGCCGTTGATTGCAACATACCCGAGTCGCTAAGATAATCGCTTGGTCTTCGTAACTGCCCGTCATGCGATAAATCATGATGCCATAAAGTTTACCCGTCTCCAAGTCCTTATGCTGCACATACAGATTACTGTTGGGAATACCATCATAGAAAACGCCTTCAGGAATTTCCAATTCAGGACTTTTTTGCTTCATCGAAATCAGTAATTGTGCCAGCTTGTTGTTGGCCTCCGGACCGATATTGTTTTGAAAAACAAATGATATGCCACTGATAACTATCGAGATAACGATGAGCGATCGAAACGACTGCATTAAGGAAATGCCGGCAGCTTTGATGGCTGTAAGCTCACTGCTCTCGCCCAAATTACCAAAGGTGATAAGCGAAGAAAGCAAGATGGCCAACGGCAACGCTTGCGGAACCAACATCAAACCCATATACCAAAAGAACTGTGCCATAATCTCCATGGACAGCCCTTTGCCGATTAAATCGTCGATATAACGCCAAAGGAATTGCATCATCAGCACAAACTGGCAGATGAAGAAAGTGCCCAAAAAGAGCAAACCAAACTGCTTGGCTATGAATATATCTAATTTTTTAATCCGAATCATGAAAACATTCCTCTGCGAAAAGCAACGCAAGCGCCCTTTCCCGTGTTGCAAATTTAGCATAAAAAAGTGAAACAGCCTGTGTTTTTGGCTTTTTTATGAAACACAAAGAGCATGGTCCAAACATACCTTCGTGATGCCACAAGCAGATAAAAGCAACTCGCTCGCCCATGATAGCCTATTCATATTGTTTATAAGGAATGGCCTTGCTACGCACAATCCTACATCATGGCATAATTACACCTCGCGTTATGGTACGATGCCAAATGGGGATCACATGCACCATCATGATTTACACGGTCACAAAAAATGGGGATGATGGGGAATTTTGCGAAGGATTAAAAAAAAGTACAACCCCAAAGGGGGTAGGGTTTCGTGTGGGTTTCATCAAGACAGGGTAGCTTTCGCTGCGCTCATCAACCCTGCCCTATCGAAAGTATAACCCCTTCGGGGTAATCTCCTCCGTACCATTCCCATGCACATTTCCCTGCCATTTGTGAGGCAATCCCTGTGGTAGCGTTGCCTATACATCATTTTGCCGTGCGCCATTCCTATGCTATGATTTGGTAATTAATGGGCATGTGGCACACGACAAACGTTGTGGCATGGTCGCACCCCATGTTGTGGAATTATAATAAATGCCCATGTCGCGCACCATCCCTATGCCGTGGCGTGATGATCAATGGACAATGATGGGCGAATTCCACCGCAATGTTATCCTCATCCCCGTGGTTGTGGTTGTGATAAATGGGCAATGATATGTGCAACCCCATCGGGTGGTATGATGATGTCCCGTGTGATGGTGTGGTGATGAATGGATAGTGATACGGCAATCCCATCGAGTGGTATGATAATGTCCCGTGTGATGGTGTGGTGATGAATGGATAATAATACGGCAACCCCATCGGGTGGTGTGATGATGTCACACGTGGTGGCATGATAATCAATGGATAATAATACAGCAACCCCATCGGGGGGTGTGATGATGTCACATGTGGTGGCATGATAATCAATGGATAATAATACGGCAACCCCACTGGGTGGTGTGATGATGTCACACGTGGTTGCATGATAATCAATGGATAATAATACGGCAACCCCACCGGGGTTGTACTCTCGATAGCCCGGGGTTGCCGACGATAGGAGGCTACCCCGGGTAACGAGGTATGCGGAAAGCTACCCCCTTGGGGGTTGTACTCTTTCATTATTCTTTCTCCCAATATAATGTTTCTTCATAATTTTTTATTTGTGCTGATTGTAATAGCGCTTCCAATTCAACACGTATATCCATTCGTTTATGGTGTTCTTGTTGGTGGGCGATGTAATCAAACACAACCTCTCTCAACTTTACTGAAACTCCAAATGCACCATATCCCGCTTGCCAATTAAAATGTTTATAATATTCTTTGTCATGATATTTTAAATAATGTGTTGACATTCGTTTTACTTCTTTAATCACTTCAGATACTTTTCGCTGTGGGGATAAAACGAACAACAAATGTTCATGATCGCCAATGCCATTTGCAATGAGACACGGACATTGTAGG
>NZ_BAJQ01000028.1 GCF_000613785.1 Segatella oulorum JCM 14966
ATTACACCTGGTTTTTCATACTTCCCCATTGGTTTGGGTGGGGGATCTCATGCTTAGAAAAGACCCAAGAAACACCGAAGCACCTCATATCAATGGATAAATCCCAAAAATGTCACTTCAATATATAAAAGTACCTCACAAGGAATAATGCTGCGGAATTGAGGCATTCTACTTGCAGTAGCAAATCTGCACACATTTTATTTCATTTATGCATGAGTTTATCGTGTTATCACGCACAATTTCAAATGAAAACACATCCATATATCTCGCAAAAGCTAAAGGTTTTAGACGAATGGCACATACGCCTATACCTAATTTACAAGCGAAAAAGGGATGCACTCACCATGGAGTACATCCCCTATTTCTTATTCTTACAAATAAATCTTGATTACATCATGCCACCCATTCCCGGTTGTCCAGCAGGCATGGCAGGTGCATTCTCCTCAGGTTTATCGGTAATCAAACACTCTGTTGTTAAGAATAAGCCTGCGATAGAAGACGCATTTTCGAGTGCTACACGAGCGACCTTCGCAGGATCAATGATACCTGCTTTACGCATATCCTCGTAAACATCAGTGCGCGCATTGTAACCAAAATCACCACTGCCCTCAGCTACTTTATTCACAACGACAGAACCTTCACCACCTGCATTAGAAACGATTTGGCGAAGTGGCTCTTCAATAGCACGCTCAACAATCTTGATACCAGTCGTTTCATCGGCATTATCGCCCTTAAGATCTTTCAAAGCTTCGAGTGCACGAATATAAGTTGTGCCACCACCAGCAACCACTCCTTCTTCCATAGCTGCACGTGTTGCGCAAAGTGCATCGTCAACCCGATCCTTCTTCTCTTTCATCTCTACCTCGGAGTTTGCACCTACATAGAGTACAGCTACGCCACCAGCCAATTTAGCCAAACGTTCTTGTAACTTTTCCTTGTCATACGAGCTGGTAGTGTTTGCAATCTCATTCTTAATTTGTGCAACTCGGTCGGCAATACTTTCTTTCTTACCTGCACCATCAACAATGGTAGTATTATCTTTCGAAACAACCACCTTTTTAGCTGTGCCACACATCTCGAGTGTTGCTTGTTCTAACTTCAAACCCTTTTCCTCACTGATGACAACACCACCCGTGAGCACAGCAATGTCTTCAAGCATAGCCTTGCGGCGATCACCAAAGCCAGGAGCTTTCACTGCACAAATCTTTAAACCACCACGCAAGCGATTTACAACAAGCGTCGTCAATGCTTCAGAATCAACGTCCTCGGCAATCACCATCAAGGGGCGTCCACTTTCAGCTGCAGGTTGAAGAATGGGTAAGAAATCTTTCAAATTGCTAATCTTCTTATCATAGATGAGAATATAAGGATTTTCCATCACACATTCCATCTTATCAGCATCGGTTACAAAATAACCGCTCAAATAGCCACGGTCAAACTGCATCCCTTCAACTACGCCAATGCTGGTGTCACGTGTTTTACTTTCTTCAATGGTGATAACACCATCTTTAGAAACGCGCCGCATTGCATCAGCCAAAAGCTTACCAATTTCAGGATCGTTATTGGCAGAAACTGTAGCTACCTGTTCTATCTTGTCATAGTTATCGCCTACTTGCTCTGCATGCGCCTGGATATAGTCGACAACAGCTTTCACAGCTTTATCAATACCGCGTTTCAAATCCATGGGGTTTGCGCCAGCAGTAACATTCTTCAACCCTTCATTCACAATTGCTTGTGTCAGAATCGTTGCAGTCGTCGTACCGTCTCCGGCATCATCACCTGTCTTACTGGCAACACTCTTTACCAGTTGTGCGCCCGTATTCTCAAAGCGGTCTTCAAGTTCTATCTCTTTTGCTACGGTCACACCATCTTTCGTTATCTGTGGTGCGCCGAATTTCTTTTCAATCACAACATTACGACCTTTAGGTCCTAACGTCACCTTTACTGCATCAGCCAATTGATCAACGCCCTTTTTAAGTAATTCGCGCGCATCAACATTATATTTAATATCTTTTGCCATAATCTTTTCGTTTTAAATTAATTCGTCTAATAATCTATTCAACATGAAAGCGCTTAACCCAATACAGCTAAGACATCACTCTGCCTCATAATCAAATACTTCTCGCCCTCATATTCTAATTCTGTTCCGGCATACTTTCCATAGAGCACAGTGTCGTTCTCTTTAAGCACCATGGCTTCATCCTTTGTACCTTGCCCTATAGCAATTACACGGCCACGCTGAGGCTTCTCTTTTGCTGTATCAGGAATAATAATTCCGCCAACTTTTTCTTCTGCTGGTGCAGGAAGCACCAAAACTCTGTCTGCTAATGGTTTAATATTCATTATTCTTATGATTTAGTTGTTTAATATTTAATTTTACGCTTTGCCGTATGCGAACATTGTGCCAGTTCACAAATATATGACAATTTTGTCAGTTAGGGCTGACAGAGTTGTCAGTAACCTATCCATTCTTGTCAGCATTACAGACCCTATGTATCACTCAGCAATGAAATAAACGGACTATGGGTGACCCCTTATAAATATTTTTTCATAACTTTGCAATCATATATAAATAAGGAGAAAGTTGACTGCGGAACTCATAATTGTGTTTTGGCAATAGACTTTGATAACAAACAACCTATTCATAAAACGTATGAAAGATTTCTTTAAGCATGTTCTGGCAACAATTGTAGGACTGCTTCTTTTCACCGGTATTACAATAGCATTTGGCTTTTTAGCATTGTAGGATTACTGATTACAGCTGGAGATTCCTCTTCAACCAGCATCAGCAATAATTCTGTATTGGTTATTCAGTTAAAGGGACAAATGACAGAACAGCAAGAAAGCGATTTCTTCAGTAGCCTGAGCGATGAACCGACTTTGAGTTTCGAAGAGGTGATGAAGGCTATCCAGCACGCTAAGAATAACGATAAGATTGTAGGGATCTATCTTGAAGCTGGCGCTTTCTCGGCAGACTTAGCACAAGTACAAGAAATTGAACAAGCTTTACAAGAGTTTAAGAAATCCGGAAAATGGATTATAGCCTATGCTGAAACCTATAGCACATTAGGCTATTACGTAGCCTCAGCAGCCGACAAGGTTTATATGAACAAAGAAGGTATGCTTGATTGGGCTGGTATTGGTGGCGAACGTATCTATTACAAAAATCTATTAGCTAAATTAGGTATCCGTGTCATTGCCACGAAAGAAGGCAAATATAAAAGTGCCGTAGAACAAACGACAGCCGACAAAATGAGTGATGCCGATCGCGAACAAACACAACGCTATCTCGATGGTTGGTGGAAAATCATTCTCAACACTGTGGCCAACAATCGAAGAATAAGTTCTTCTTTGCTCAATCGATATGCAGACAACGTGATTGGCATGGATGCTCCTGAAACATTGGTAAAGTGCCACATGATAGATGGACTGCTTTACAATGACCAAGTGAAAAAAATAATCAAGTGGAAACTACAGATTGATAACGACAAAGAAATCAACAAAGTAAGTGTAGATAGACTTGCTACGGATAATAATGCTTCTACAGGACAACATATCGCCGTATATTATGCTTACGGCGACATCGTAGACCAGGCTTCCCCACAAGGACTATTCCAAGACAATCATCAGATAGCTGCAGATAACGTGTGTCAGGATTTAGAGGACTTAGCCAACGATGACGATGTTGAGGCCGTGGTAATTCGCATCAATTCAGGAGGCGGTTCTGCTTATGCTTCAGAACAAATTTGGCACCAAATTGCTGAGCTTAAAAAGATGAAACCCGTTGTTGTATCAATGAGTGGTGCGGCAGCTTCAGGTGGTTATTATCTCAGCAGCAATGCCAACTGGATTGTTGCCAACCCTTCTACCATCACAGGAAGTATTGGCATCTTTGGTCTGTTTCCTGATACCAGTGAGTTAATGACAAAAAAGTTAGGACTACATTATGACGAGGTGAAAACCAATCGCAACGCTGTGTTCGGTGCAAATGGACATCCTTTCACAGCAGAACAATTAGGACTTTTGCAACGCCAAATTAATCGTGGCTACAGATTGTTTAAGAAACGTGTGGCCGAAGGTAGGCATCTTTCTATGGAACGTGTTGAACAAGTGGCTCAAGGCCGTGTATGGCTGGGTGAGGATGCCATCCACATAGGTCTCGTTGATGAATTAGGCGGATTAGACAAAGCCATCACAAAAGCAGCCGAATTAGCAAAAACCAATTCAAAGGCTACACGTTCCTATCCCACCCCTATTAGCGCATGGGAACAACTCTTTAGCGGCTACAATGCTTCATCTGATTTGCTCAATGGCCAATTACGCACTTTGCTTGGTGAATATTATGAGCCTTTCAAGATGGCAAATGACTACCGACACATGGACAAGATACAAGCGCGCATCCCCTATATCATAAAAATTCAATAAGAATAAGTATGAGGACTGAAGGCGATTTTATACATATCAATGAATGGCTACTACCCATAAGCTGGATTTATAGACTTGGTGTAGGTATACGGAACCAAATGTTTGAGTTGGGACTACTCAAACAACACAGTTTCAACACGCCTATTATTGCCGTAGGTAATATCACAGTGGGTGGCTCAGGGAAAACACCACATGTGGAATATCTCATCAATCTACTAAAAGATAAGTTGCAATTGAGTGTACTCTCACGCGGATACAAACGTAAGAGTCGTGGTTACCAGTTAGCACAATCAGAAAGTACGGCACGAGAGATTGGAGATGAGCCTTACCAAATGAAGAAAAAGTATCCACACATTCACATCGCAGTAGATAAAAAACGGGAGAATGGTATCAAACATATCATCAACGACGAAGCGACACACGATACCGATGTCATTTTGTTAGATGATGCCTTTCAACATCGCTATGTGAAACCTGGTATTAACATACTCTTAATTGATTACCATCGCCTCATTATCTACGACAAGTTATTGCCTGCTGGAAGATTGCGCGAACCACAATCAGGTAAAGATAGAGCTGACATTGTGATTATCACTAAATGTCCAAAAGATTTAAAACCTATGGAATTTCGTGTGCTCACAAAAGCAATAAATCTCTATCCTTATCAAAATCTTTTCTTCACTACCATCGACTATCAAGACCTAACAACACTCTTTGATAGCGAACAACCTGCGCCATCACTCCATCAACTCTCTGATACATCGGTCTTGCTATTGACGGGAATTGCCTCACCCAAACAAATGATTCTCGATCTCACCCCGAAAGTAAAACAAATACAATCGCTTGCATTCCCTGATCATCATGCTTTTAAGAAGAAGGATATTGAGCGGATTAACAACACGTTCCAAGCTATCAAAGGCAAGAAAATTATTATAACAACAGAAAAGGATGCTTCGCGCTTAGAGCATTGTACCGAACTCAGTGAGGAGGTAAAACGCAATCTTTATGTGCTACCTATTCGCATCCAATTCATGCTCCATCAAGAGGAAGAATTCAATCAAAAAATTATAAATTATGTACGAAGAAATTCAAAAGACAGCATCTTGGCTAAAAGAAAGGATGACAACTAATCCCAAAACAGCCATCATTTTGGGGACAGGCCTCGGACAATTAGCTTCAGAAATAACCGACAGCTGCGAGTTCCCCTATAGCGAAATACCCAATTTTCCCGTGTCGACAGTTGAAGGCCATGCGGGAAAGCTCATCTTTGGAAAGTTGGGCGGAAAAGATATCATGGCCATGGAGGGAAGATTTCATTTTTATGAAGGCTACAACATGAAAGAAGTTACCTTCCCCGAGCGTGTCATGTATGAATTAGGCATTAAAACGCTCTTTGTCAGTAACGCATCCGGCGGGATGAATCCGCTATTCAAAATTGGAGACCTCATGGTTATCACCGACCATATTAACTTCTTCCCCGAGCATCCTTTGCATGGTAAGAACTTCCCCACTGGTCCACGTTTTCCAGATATGCACGAGGCCTATGACAAGCGACTTATCGCCTTGGCTGACGATATTGCAAAAGAGTTCAATATCACCCTACAACATGGTGTCTATTTGGGTGTGCAAGGCCCCACGTTCGAAACACCTGCTGAATATCACATGTACCATCTCATGGGTGCTGATGCTGTGGGCATGAGCACTGTTCCAGAAGTTATCGTGGCACGCCATTGTGGCATCAAAGTATTTGGCATGAGCATCATCACCGATTTAGGAGGGTTCGACACGCCTGTTGAAGTGAGTCACGAAGAGGTGCAAAAGGCAGCTAATGGTGCACAACCGAAGATGACAACCATCATGCGCGAAATGATTCGCCGTGCATAAATCCTATCACCCTACGTTATGACAGATATTGCTACACTGGGTGAGTTTGGGCTCATTAAACGACTCACAAAGGATATTCAGATCAAAAACCCCAGCACAAAGTATGGTGTGGGGGACGATTGTGCCGTGCTTCATTATCCCAAGACCGAAACACTCGTCACCACAGATATGCTTATGGAGGGCGTTCACTTCGACCTCACCTACATGGATTTTTTCACCTTAGGCTACAAATCGGCGATGGTTAATTTCAGCGATGTTTTTGCCATGAATGGTTCTCCACGGCAAATCATTGTCAGCATCGCATTAAGTAAGCGTTTCACCATCGAGGATATGGATAGCTTTTATCAAGGCATGCAAGCTGCTTGTGATAAATGGCAGGTAGATATTGTGGGCGGTGACACCACTTCCTCGCGCACAGGATTGGCCATCAGCATCACATGCATTGGCGAGGCTGCGAAAGAAGATATCGTTTATCGCAACGGAGCAAAAGAAACCGACCTCATCTGCGTCACGGGCGATTTGGGTGCGGCCTACATGGGATTGCAAATCTTAGAACGCGAAAAGGCGGTGTATTATTCGCAGATTGAAGACTACAACAAAAAGGTGAACCAAGCGAAGGAGCTACATGATGAAGCCAAATTGAAGGCCTTGCAACAGCAGCGCCAAGCTTTCGAAGATTTCCAACCCGACTTTGCTGGAAAAGAATATCTTTTAAATCGCCAACTCAAGCCCGAAGCACGCGGCGACATGATTGACCGTTTGCGCGCACTTAACATCCACCCCACTGCCATGATGGATATCTCTGACGGGCTGAGCAGTGAATTGATGCACATCTGCGAGCAAAGCAATTGTGGTTGCCGCATCTACGAAAAAGAAATTCCCATTGACTACCAGACTGCCGTCACAGCAGAGGAATTCAATCTCAACCTCACAACCTGTGCGCTCAATGGTGGCGAAGACTATGAGTTACTCTTCACTGTTCCCATAGGCGATCACGAGAAGATTAAAAATATGGAAGGTGTGCGGCAAATAGGATACATCACCAAGCCCAATTTAGGCTGTATGTTGGTTACGCGCGATAACAATGAGTTCCAATTACAGGCACAAGGATGGAACCCACTGCAACAGAAATGAAACAAAGAAGCTATATCATAAAACTTTTCGGCGCTTGCTCAAGCTTGAGCAAACGCCGATTTTTTTCTTGGAGTATATTCAAGTGGAGCAAGTGCCCAAATTATTTCTTTGAGGCTTGCCCAACTCTGGGCAAATCTCGAATTTATTTTTTGGTGTTTGCCCAACCATGGGCAAGTCTCAAATTTATTTTTTGACGTTTGCCCAACCGTGGGCAAGTCGCAAATTTATTTTTTAGCGTTTGCCCAACCATGGGCAAGTCGCGAATTTATTTTTTGACGTTTGCCCAACCGTGGGCAAGTCACAAATTTATTTTTTGACGTTTGCCCAACCATGGGCAAGTCGCAAATTTATTTTTTAACGTTTGCCCAGCTTCGGGCAAGTCAGAAATTTATTTTTTGGCGTTTGCCCAACCATGGGCAAGTCACAAATTATTTTGATACAGACCTATAACTTCGCCGTAAGTTGCTCCACATGACAATAGAATATTGGTGCCGACACATGATTTTCCTTTCCTTCGCGGTAAACACTCTCACAGATATACCGCAGATCCTCAAGATTGCTGTGCAACTCCATAATCCTACGGGTTAGATGATTGCGCGCAAACATACGTTTCATAAAATAAGCAGAGAGCCGCGCCGGCAAGCGGAACATCCATAATTCATTTCGATAGGGTTTCAAGTTTATACCCCGTGAAGCCACGATTTTCGTCGTTTCTCGGACAGTTTTAATCACGATTGTGAGCAATGTGGTGGAATTCATCAGCCGGTGTGCCGCCTGTGCACTATCGTTGATGCCGGTAGATGCCCCGGCAACAGTAATCACTGCGGCGTTGATAGCCATGTGCAGGGCTATCCACTCTATCATATCGTGGGGCTGCTCTAATTGAATGTGGCAAGAGGCGAATAGCTGACACACATCTGTTCCATTCGCAATTTTCGCGCTACATACATTTTCCAGCATGAAATGGTCAAACACGCAAGCATCTAATTTTGCCTGCGAAGGGATAGAATCGCCCCCACTTTCCAAGCGACCTCCGGCTACCGGAAAGCCCAAAATGTAATGATAGCCCTGCATCATTCGGTCAAGAGTGGCCCTGTCAAGCCACAAATTACAGCATATCAAGAGCGTTCCCTCGAATTGCTCCTTACGAATTTCCTGCATCACGGATAAGATTTTTCCCTGTGCTACGCTCACGAAGATTAAATCGTATCGTTTCTTTGAACAAAGCGCAATGTCATATTGCCCCTCCGTCTGAATTCCTTCAGCCGACATTCGCCCATCCAATAGTGACACACTCAACTGCTTGATGCCTTTCTTATGACTTTCATTGCGTAAATAGTGCTCCACATGGTGCCCTGCCTGCTTAAAAAGAAAGCCATAAGTACTACCGATAACTCCCAATCCGATGATTAATATATCCATGATTCCACTTATCCTTTTATGCCCTTAGTCCATTACATTACCAATGCTGAAGCAGCACAAGTTGCTAAAATCTCAGAAAAATAGCCGTTTTTTAGCATCATTATGGCCTCAATCGTGTGCAAATCGCACGCATTTTTCAACAGAATGCAATATAGATTAGTCCCCCTTCTACAACACAAAAAAAGAGGATGTGCCGATAAGCACATCCCCAATCTCTCATTTCATTACGTTTGTACAAATTACTTTGCAGAATCTGCAGCTGCAGAATCAGCAGGTGCTGCATTTGCAGTGTCAACCTGTTGGATTGAATCTGAGTCATTGTTACCTGCGTTGTTAGCAGTTTTGTCATGACAAGATGCGAGAGAGATAGCTGCAACAGCTACAAACATAAATGCTACTAATTTCTTCATTTTCTTTGCTTTTTAAATCTGTAAAACAATCATTTGTTATTAAAACACTGCAAAGGTAAGTATTTTTTTGATATACAACCTAATTTTTTAACTACTTTTTTTTTATATTTTGTGTAACTTTTTTATAAAGCACTAATTTGCAATCACTTATAACATCAATTTAAAAGCGATTTTCAGACAGAAACTTTGCCGGGATGGATTGCCATCTCTAAAAGTCTACGGAGAAACGGTTCGTTGATGACAATTCCATCCCACAGCACACTATCATTAATATTCATCCCAAGACTTGATGTCTATATTCTCTAATTTCGTTGAACAAAACGCTTGAATAAACGCACATGCCAAGCGACTGTTCGTTAATAAAGGTATATTCAAGTCTATGGCAGCACGCCGTATATGGTAACCATTCGTTAACTCATGTACCGTTAAATTCTTTGGAATATTCACAACCATATCTATTTTCCGCTCTTTCAGCAACGCTAAAGCTTGTGGTTGCTGCCCCGTTTCTGATGGCCAATAAACACGTGTATTAGGGACACCATTCTCAGAGAGATAGGCACTTGTCCCCCCTGTAGCATAAAGCTCGTAGTGATTGGCAATCAATAATCTCGCTGTTTCTAACATTTCGGCCTTTTGTTTGGCACCACCTGTCGACAACAACACTGATTTTTGAGGAATACGATAACCTACAGAAAGCATGCTTTTTAACAAAGCGGCATTGGTATCATCACCCAAACACCCTACTTCGCCCGTAGAACTCATATCTACACCGAGCACCGGATCGGCCTTTTGAAGACGATTGAATGAGAATTGGCTTGCCTTTATGCCCACATAATCAAGATCAAAAAGATTTTTATTCGGCTTTTCAACAGGGAGCCCCAACATCACTTTCGTTGCTAAATCTATAAAATTGAGCTTAAGAACTTTGCTTACAAACGGGAAAGATCGGCTGGCACGGAGGTTACATTCAATGACTAAGATGTCATTATCGCGTGCCATGAACTGAATATTAAACGGACCATTGATATGCAGATTTTTTGCGATTTGTCGACTAATACGCTTAATACGTCTTACCGTCTCAACATAAATCTTCTGTGGTGGAAACTGAATTGTCGCATCACCAGAATGGACTCCGGCAAACTCCACATGTTCACTGATAGCATAGACTATGATTTCTCCATTCTTTGCAACAGCATCCATCTCTATCTCTTTCGCATTTTCTATGAACTTAGAAACTACGACAGGATGGTCTTCACTGACATTAGCTGCCAAAAGTAAGAAACGTTTTAATTCATCTTCATTTGAACAAACATTCATTGCAGCACCTGACAACACATAAGATGGGCGCACCAAAACGGGATAGCCAACGCGATTGACAAAGGACTCGATATCTTCCATATTGCTCAAGGCTTGCCATTCAGGTTGATTAATACCATGCTCGGTAAGCATTGCAGAGAACTTTGCGCGATCTTCTGCTCCATCTATATCTTGTGCTTGTGTACCTAAAATGGTAACATGCTGTTCATCTAATTTCAATGCTAAATTATTAGGTATCTGGCCTCCAGTGCTAACAATCACACCATGTGGACACTCTAAATCAATGATATCCATGACACGCTCAAAAGTAAGCTCATCAAAATACAGACGATCACACATGTCATAATCGGTTGATACCGTTTCAGGATTATAGTTAATCATCACAGAACGCCAACCTTCTTTACGAATTGTATTCAGTGCTTGCACACCACACCAATCAAACTCGACAGAACTTCCAATGCGATAGGCACCCGAACCTAAAACTACGATGGAACGTTTATCATTAGAGAAGGTGACATCATGAGTCGTACCGCCATAAGTAACATAAAGATAATTGGTTTGTGCAGGATACTCGGCTGCTAAAGTATCAATTTGCTTAACTACAGGGAGAATACCATAATGCTTACGCAGATTGCGCACCAACAGCGAAGCTTTATGCATATTCTCAACTTCATCTTCTAAGCCTATAGCACGCGCAATCTGGAAATCAGTAAATCCATAGATTTTTGCTTCCAATAGAAGTTCTTTGTCTAAGGTATTAATATTAAAACGACATAACTCTTTATTAATATCGACCAAATGCTGCAACTTTTGCAGGAACCACTTATCAATTTTAGTTAGTTCATGTATCTGGTCTATAGTATAGCCATGTTGTAGTGCCTTAGACAACACAAAAATACGTTTGTCAGTCGGTTCACGCAAGGCTGCATCTATATCTGCTATTGCAAGCTCTTTATTATCAACAAAGCCATGCATGCCTTGCCCTATCATTCGGAGTCCTTTCTGAATAGCTTCTTCAAAATTCCGCCCTATGGCCATAACCTCACCCACAGACTTCATGCTCGACCCCAATTCCTTATCTACACCATGAAATTTCGATAAATCCCAGCGTGGAATCTTACAAACGACATAATCAAGAGCGGGCTCGAAGAAAGCACTCGTGGTTTTTGTTACAGAATTTTTTAATTCAAAAAGTCCATAGCCGAGTCCTAACTTTGCAGCAATAAAAGCTAATGGGTAACCTGTTGCTTTTGAAGCTAAAGCAGATGAACGTGAGAGACGAGCATTTACTTCGATTACACGATAGTCTTCACTCACAGGGTCAAAGGCATATTGCACATTACACTCACCAATGATACCTATATGCCGAATGATTTTTATTGATAATGCACGTAACTTATGATACTCATGATTGGTCAGCGTTTGTGAAGGGGCGACAACAATACTCTCACCTGTGTGAATGCCTAATGGATCAAAATTCTCCATGTTACAAACAGTGATACAATTATCATATTGGTCGCGGACGACTTCGTATTCTATTTCCTTCCAGCCCTTTAAACTTTTCTCAACCAATACTTGTGGTGAAAAAGAAAAAGCTTTTTCACAAAGTTTATTTAGTTCGTCCTCATTATCAGCAAAGCCTGATCCTAAGCCTCCTAAAGCATAGGCTGCACGAATTATGACGGGATAACCTAAATCAGATGCAGCTCTTCTCGCTCCTGCAATATCTTCACAAGCTTCACTCTTAATCGTATTAACATTAATCTTATCTAATTCTTCAACAAAGCGTTCTCTATCCTCTGTCTTCATGATGGCTGTAACAGGTGTACCTAATACTTGTACTCCATATTTAGCAAATACACCTGATTGCTCTAATGCCACACCACAATTTAATGCCGTCTGCCCACCAAAAGACAAAAGAACCCCATCGGGACGCTCTTTCTGAATGACCCGCTCAACGAAATAAGGTTGGACAGGAAGAAAATAAATATGGTCGGCAACCCCCTCTGAAGTTTGCACGGTCGCAATATTAGGATTAATCAATATGGTTTCAATACCTTCTTCACGAAGTGCTTTTAATGCTTGAGAACCAGAATAGTCGAACTCACCCGCTTCACCGATTTTCAGTGCACCGGAACCCAACAGCAATACCTTTTTAATATCATTGTGCTTCATTATACTAACTATTTTAATGTCTCTATAAACTTATCAAAAATAAACTCTGTATCAACAGGACCTGAACAAGCCTCAGGATGGAACTGACAACTAAACCAAGGTTTCTCTTTATGCCGAATACCTTCGTTCGAGCCATCATTCATATTCACAAATAGTTCTTCCCAATCTTGCCCCAAGGTCTTTGCGTCTACTGCATAACCATGGTTTTGGCTTGTTACAAAACAGCGATTTGTATCCTTCATACGAACAGGTTGGTTATGCCCTCTATGACCATATTTCAACTTATAGATAGTAGCTCCGGCAGCCTTTGAAAGTAATTGATTTCCCATGCAAATACCACAGATAGGCTTATTGCTCTCGCTCATCTGCTTGCGTAAGATGTTTACAGCCGCTGAACATAAGTTAGGATCACCCGGACCATTGGATAAAAACAGACCATCAAAGCTCAATTTCGTATAGTCATAATCCCAGGGGACGCGGATTACTTCCACCCCACGCTGTATCAGGCAACGAATAATATTTGCTTTTGCACCACAATCAAGCAAAACAACCTTTTTTCCTGCACCCTCATTATAGCGGATAATCTCTTTGCAGGATACCTGATTAACAAAGTTTATGCTGGCATAATCTACCTCTTGGACTTCTCTTTCATCATCATCAAAGACCAGCCTTCCCATCATCACACCATGCGAACGCAAGACCTTTGTTAGTTCACGCGTATCAATTCCTGTTACACCAGGAATCTTCTCACGCTTCAACCAATCAGACAAACTCTCCACAGCATTCCAATGATTATAAAATGAGCTATAATCATTCACGATAAGTCCAGAGATATAAATTCGGTCGCTCTCCATAAAAAGAGGAAGCCCTTGCGCATCCATTGTAAAAGCTGGCACACCGTAATTACCCACTAAAGGATAGGTTAGCACTAACAATTGTCCTGCATAAGATGGGTCTGTAAGACTTTCAGGATAGCCCACCATTGCAGTATTAAACACAACTTCTCCTGCAACAGGGGCTTCATAACCAAAGCTCTTTCCACGGAAAGTTGTGCCATCACTCAAGACTAATGTCACGTTCTTCATTTCTCTATGTTGTTTTTATAAGTTGTTACTATACGCGTATATACAAGAAGAATTAGAGAACTACTTCCCTAATTCTTTTTGCTCATAATAATTAATAAAAGATTGGTTGCACAATCTCGTCCCCCCAAAAGTGGGATAATGCCCTGTAAAATACCAATCGCCTTGATGCTTCGGTATAGCATGATGAAGTCCTTCTATACTCTGGAATACAAGCTCTATAGGTGTTGTGACACCCGAAGGCCTAAGCATCTTAACAATCTGCTGATTTATCTCATCAACAGAAAATGGCTCATACAGCATGCGAACACCATTTTGCATGGGAATATTCTCCGTCTTCTTCAACTCTTGCAAACATGATTCGTATGTATTATGAATGATATGCCCCATGCCTCGCTCCTTCAATAAAGCAATCGTAGCACGGAACACACAGAACTCCTCTAAACGCGGCATATCAATACCATAATAGTCCGGGTAGCGTATTTGTGGGGCACTACTTACAACGACAATCTTCTTAGGATGAAGACGATTCAGTATACGCAGGATACTCTTTTTTAAAGTTGTGCCACGAACAATACTATCATCTATAACAACCAAGTTGTCAACATGGGGTACAATGCTCCCGTAAGTAATATCATAGACGTGGCTTGCCAAATCATTGCGACTGTTTCCCTCTGCAATAAATGTACGCAGTTTTATATCTTTCCATGCTACTTTCTCTGAACGCACACGTACACTCAGGATTGCTTCCAACTCCTCATGAGTCGGGATGTGCCCTAAGCATTCTATTTGCTTTATTTTTTGTGCGTCAAGATACTTTGTTAACCCATTCTGCAACCCGTAATATGCAACTTCTGCCGTGTTGGGAATATACGAGAACACCGTATGTTGCAAATCACCATCAACGGCTTTCAACACTGAAGGAACTAACAATTCGCCCAAACGTTCGCGCTCAGCATAAATATCACGGTCAGAACCTCGGCTAAAATAAATTCGTTCAAAAGAGCAGGGTGCCGCCTCCTTTGGTGCAATGATTTGCTCAACCAGACATTCACCATTCTTTTTCACCATCAAGGCTTGTCCTGGCTGTAACTCCAATACATCATCACACTCTAAGTCAAATGTGGTTTGCAACACAGGGCGTTCACTGGCCAAGACAACAATCTCGTCATCCTTATAATAGAATGCCGGACGAATGCCCCAAGGATCGCGCATGGAAAACATCTCACCACTGCCCGTAACCCCACAAACAACATAACCTCCATCAAAACGTGGCATCGTTGTTTGCAACACATTTTTCATATCCACATGCTGCTCTATATAAGATGTAATGGCTATATTTTCTAATCCTCGTTTCTTTGCTGCATCGAAATTACGCTCCACTTCGCGATCCAACCGATGCCCCATCAATTCCAACATAATATAGGTGTCGCTATAAATACGTGGAAATTGACCTTGTTGCGTGAGTTGATGAAAGACTTCATCCACATTGGTCATGTTGAAATTACCACAGAAGCAAAGATTTTGCTTTCCAATTGTTTCGGCGCAAAAAAGGATGCACATAGGTTATGCCACTCTTACCCGTTGTGCTGTAGCGAAGATGTCCCATATAAAGCTCGCCGGCGAAAGGAAGATTTTCCTTTGCATATTCTACATCGGTCAGATTTTGAGCTTCAACACATGCATAGCTGTTGTGTACCTTACCGAAAATCTCTGTGATAGCATTCGACCCTTCAGCACGCTCCCGAAACATATATTCAGAACCTGCTTCAGAATCAAGTTTGACGCATGCCATCCCAGCTCCTTCCTGTCCACGATTGTGCTGCTTCTCCATCATCAAATAAAGTTTGTTTAGTCCATACATCCATGTGCCATACTTCTCTTGATAATAAGATAGAGGCTTTAGCAGCCGTATTAATGCTACACCACAATCTTCTTTTAATTCTTCCATGCCGAAAACGCCTTTACTTAATATTGTTAAACAAAAAAAAGAATGAAAACGACAACGCTTTTCCATTCTTTTATTTCTCATCACCGCAACAAACCTACCGTGAAAGAAGCTAAGCTCACGACAATCCCTATCAACGAGAACCACAACGAAGTGGAGCTACTAATCATCGAGTTCTGCGCTTGCACCGTATTGGGTTGCACATAGATAATATCGTTTTGCTGCAAATAGTAATAAGGAGAATTGATGATATTTGCATCATTCAAATTCAAACGATGATATTCTTTTTCTCCATCCGCCTTCTCACGAATAAGAATGATGTTATCACGTTTTCCATATATGGTTAAGTCCCCTGCTTGTGCCAGAGCTTCTATGATGCTAATCTTCTCGGTTGAGACGGGTATCACGCCTGGTGATTTCACCTCGCCTGTAATGGTGACACGATAACTCGCCATACGCACCGTTACCACAGGATTTTCATTTGCAGCCAGATAAGGAGCAATCTTATTTTTAATCATATCCTCACACTGATTTTTGGTTAATCCTGCCACATGTAACTTGCCCACTACCGGAAAATTGATGTTACCCTGATTGTCAACCAAATAACCATCGGTGGTTGTCGTTGTCCCTACGGCTTGTCCTCCTCTGCTCCCGCCAGTTCCATTATTAAAAGGAGCAGAGACTTGTGGATCGGTAGTGTTCACCGTTACCAAAATTAAGTCTTTGGGCATGATGTGCGCATCATAAAGACCTTTCGATGCAGCCAAACTCACTTCATCAATATTCTTGAAATAAGCAACTTTCTTCACTCCTGCACAAGCGCTTAACAATAAAATTCCCACACAAATATAAAATAGGGACAAGACTTTTTTCATACGTAACTCTTAAAACTTATCGTGTTGCAAAATTAAGTTTATTTTTTGGGAATGGCAAATATTTCTCTCATTAATATAATAGCGACAAGGTGACATCCTATATTCCCTATTTCCTCCACCTTTCACTTCTGAGCGGAAATGGTACAACAAAAAGGTGCGACTGCATTCAGCCACACCTTTTATATTATATAAGTCGATTTATTCTATCACGACCAAGGGATCTTCTTCAAGTACACTCTGTCCCACTTTCACGCAGACAGCCGTAACCTTTCCGGCCTTTTCGGCCTCAATGTTATTAGCCATTTTCATAGCCTCCAACACAACTACGGTGTCACCTGCTTTCACTTCCTGTCCCACTTCAACGCTAATCGCAGTGATTGTTCCAGGCAGTGGTGCTTTCACTGCGTTGTTGGCATTGATATTGGCTGCAGCAACAGGTGCCTCTGCATCATCAGAACTTTCAGC
The DNA here is from genome assembly GCF_000613785.1 of Segatella oulorum JCM 14966. Lineage (GTDB taxonomy): Bacteria > Bacteroidota > Bacteroidia > Bacteroidales > Bacteroidaceae > Prevotella > Prevotella oulorum. Next base: position 17,138 of record NZ_BAJQ01000028.1, read on the forward strand.
AGGCTTACCCAACACAACTTCTTCTTTTCTTCTTTTTCTTTCTGCTCTAATTGCACTTTGTATTCGTCGCCATTCACGCAGATAGAAGCCACATTGTTCTCATCGATTTCTTGGATGGCAACTTGATATTCCTTGCCATCAATCGTATATTTAAATTCTTTCATATTGTTTGCTTATGGTTTTGGAGTTAGCGATAAGAATTTTGCATTCCACATCGTCTCGCGAGGTTGGATTGTGATAATGCCAGCTTCTTCATCGTGTACATTGTTTCCTTCAAATTCGTAGAGTGCCATTGCTATGGCAGCAAAAACATTTTTATCCATTATACATCTGCTTATTTAAAATGTTTCGGAAAAACCTGCTTACATCGGCATACAACCATGCTTCTTGGCCGGCAAGTTTTGGCGTTTAGTAGCCAATTGTGCCAATCCACGGCAGATGCGGAAACGCGTATTGCGTGGTTCAATCACATCGTCAATATAGCCAAATTGCGCAGCCTGATAGGGATTGGCAAACATTTCACTGTATTCATCTTCCTTCTCTACGAGGAATGCTTTCACATCGCCGCCTTCATCCTTCACGGCCTTAGCCTCTTTTCCATAAAGCACGGCAACGGCACCGCTGGCACCCATCACAGCAATCTCTGCTGATGGCCATGCAAAATTGAGGTCAGAGCGCAATTGTTTGCAACCCATCACGATGTGCGAGCCACCATAACTCTTGCGCAAATTGATGGTAATCTTGGGCACAGTAGCTTCACCGTAGGCATAGAGCAACTGGGCACCATGCAAGATAACGGCATTATACTCCTGACCTGTTCCGGGCAAGAAACCGGGCACGTCGACCAAGCTGACGATTGGGATGTTGAACGCATCACAGAAACGCACGAATCGCGCACCTTTGCGGCTGGCATTCACATCCAACACACCTGCATAGGCTGCGGGCTGATTGGCTACCACACCCACGCTTTGACCATTGAAACGAGCAAAACCCGTGATGATGTTCTTTGCAAACTTTGGCTGCACTTCCAAGAACTCGCCATTGTCGACAACCGAAGCAATCACCTTATACATGTCGTAAGCCTGGTTGGGATCTTCAGGAATAATCTCGTTCAACAAGTCATCCTTGCGGTCGATGAGGTCTGTGCATTCTACACGTGTTGCCGTCTCTGTGTTGTTAGACGGGATATAAGAGAGCAAGCATTTGATGAGCTCCATACATTCCTCTTCGGTCTTCGCAGTGAAGTGGGTCACGCCACTCTTGCTGGCATGCACACTGGCACCGCCCAAATGCTCGGCATCAATATCCTCACCCGTAACGGTTTTCACAACTTTCGGCCCCGTCAGGAACATGTAAGAAGTGCCTTCGGTCATAATCGTGAAGTCGGTCAACGCAGGCGAATATACCGCACCACCGGCACATGGCCCCATGATAGCGCTGATTTGTGGGATAACGCCACTGGCTAAGATGTTGCGTTCGAAGATTTCACCATAGCCGGCAAGCGCTGATATGCCTTCCTGAATACGTGCGCCGCCAGAGTCATTCATACAGATAACAGGAGCTCCCATCTTCATGGCCATGTCCATCACCTTGCAGATTTTCTGTGCCATTGTCTCGGAAAGCGAACCTCCATTCACTGTGAAGTCCTGCGCATAAACATATACCAAACGGCCGCCGATGGTTGCAGAACCAGCTACAACGCCGTCGCCAAGATATTGTTTCTTTTCCATGCCAAAGTTGTGGCAGCGGTGCAGTTTAAACATATCATACTCTTCAAAGCTACCAGCATCGACCAGCATTTCTATGCGCTCGCGAGCCGTATATTTGCCACGAGCATGCTGCTTCTCAATCGCTTTCTCTCCACCGCCAAGGCGAGCTTGCTCGCGCTTAGCAATCAGTTGTTTGATTTTTTCTACTTGCTTCGTCATAAAACTATTATTAATTTTTTATCCTTCTGTTGTATCCTGCACCATTGTAACGTGCAATTTCGCTGCAAAGGTAGTGAAAAAAATAGGAAGGCTGAGCGTTCTCTGTGCAAAAAAGCAAAAATATGGAACAGGTTTTAGCGCTTCATCTTGAAGATTTCATGCAAAAACAAGGCGTATCCAAAATATTATCAAATAAAATTGTAATTTTGCAAGCCAACGAAGGTTTAATCATCGCAATATGCATCCATCTAAATTAAAGTTCATCGCCGTTCTGATGAGTATAGTGTCCGTCTCATTATTCGCCTGTAAAGAGCGGAAGGAAACGCAATATACCCCCTGGGGAACAGCATTTGACAACATGGATAGCACCGCTCAACAACAGTTCTCGCTGGCCGATATCCAGGACAATGGCGAACTGATTGTGCTCACGATGTCGGGACCAACGACCTATTATGATTATCAGGGGCGTGGCATGGGGTTACAATACCTGTTGGCCGAACGCTTTGCACAGCAGTTGGGCGTGCAGCTGCGTGTCGAAGTTTGTAAGGACACCACTGAGATGGTGAACCGTTTGCAAAAGGGCGATGGCGACCTCATCGCCTTTCCTCTGCCCCACGCTTACCGCAACATCCTTTACTGCGGTGTTAAAACGGGCAAAGCACAGTGGGCCGTGCAACAGGGAAACACCTCATTAGCCGATTCGCTCAACAGTTGGTTTAAGCCGGCTCTGCTCACTGCCGCAACACGCGAGGAGCAATTTGCGCTGTCTTCGCGCAGCATCACACGCCACGTCTATTCGCCCATGCTCAATCGCTCGGGCGGCGTCATTTCGCAATGGGATGCCCATTTCAAGCACTATGCCATGTGGGCGGGCTGGGATTGGCGCCTGCTGGCAGCACAATGCTATCAGGAGTCCACCTTCGACCCTAACGCACGTTCTTGGGCCGGTGCTTGCGGGCTCATGCAAATCATTCCTTCCACGGCCGACCATTTGGGCATTCCCCGCAACATGCTCTTCGACCCCGAGCAAAATATTGCAGGGGCTGCAAAATACATTCGCGAGCTCACGGCCAAGTTTCGCGACGTTCCCAATCCGCTCGACCGCGCCTGCTTTGTTCTGGCCAGCTACAACGGCGGCTTCTTCCACATCCGCGATGCCATGGCTTTAGCACGAAAATATGGGAAAGATGCCCATCGCTGGACCGACGTGCAAGAGTTTATCTTGCATCTCACCACGCCCGCCTACTATCGCGACCCCGTAGTGAAATATGGCTACATGCGCGGCACCGAAACCACCACCTACGTCAACCGCATCATGGACCGCTGGGCGCAATACCGCGGTTTTGCCAAAGGCGGCGGCTTCTCTATGGGCAACGCGGGCTTTGAAGGCTTTGGTAGCGGATTGGACAACATGCGACCCACGCGTGCGAAACACAAAAACCGATTTCAGTTATAGCCAGCAGGCTCCGCCGATGGACAAAAACAAGAAATAATTGCCGGAAGAGCCTCTGCCGATGGACAAAAGTGTGGTAGGGTGTCGGGAATCGACGCTTTTGCATGTGCATCGAGGATGATAGAATGGAATAAGGGTGAAGCGGGTGGGGAAAGTGTCCGCAGGTTTGGTTGAACCCCAGAAAATGTCTAATTTTGCAACAGTAAAACGCTTGCAATGGCCACAGAAGGTTGCGAAGTGTAGCCGTAATAGGCAGGGTTTTGCCATTCGGTTTTAGTTTCGAGATGCAAAGAGCGTTTTTTAATCAATGAAATGATGACAGAACTACATTTGACTTCCCTTCATTTGCCCAGCGCGCCCCAGCGTCCGGCGTGCGTGATAGCAGGCCCCTGTTCGGCCGAAACCGAGCAGCAAGTGCTCACCACAGCCCGTGATTTGGCAGCTTGTGGCTGCCGCATTTTTAGGGCAGGCATTTGGAAACCGCGCACCAAACCTGGGGGCTTTGAAGGCGTGGGTGAGATGGCGCTGCCGTGGTTGCAGCAGGTGAAAACGCAGACGGGCATGCTCACGGCCACCGAAGTGGCAACGCCCGAGCATGTGGCATTGTGCCTGGAGCATGGCATCGATGTGTTGTGGGTGGGTGCACGCACCGTGGCCAATCCCTTTGCCATGCAGGCCTTGGCCGACAGTTTGCGTGGCGTGGATGTGCCTGTGTTGGTGAAAAATCCTGTTAATCCCGACTTAGAATTGTGGATTGGTGCCTTGCAACGGCTCAATCGTGCGGGCATCACGCGCCTGGGTGCCATCCTGCGTGGTTTCTCGAGCTATGGAAAGAAAGCATATCGCAATCTGCCCATGTGGCAAATCGCAATCGAGTTGCGCCGCCGCATTCCCCAGTTGCCCCTCATTTGCGATCCCAGCCACATTGGTGGGCGCCGTGACTTCATTGCGCCGTTGAGCCAGCAGGCTTTGGATTTGGGCTTCGACGGCTTGATTGTTGAGAGCCATTGCCATCCGCAGGAGGCATGGAGCGATGCACAACAGCAGGTGACGCCCGCCATGCTGAACCAGATTTTGCAAACTTTGGTAGTGCGCAGCACGCGGGCTGTGGATGAGGGTTTGCGACCGCTGCGTGCGCAGATTGACGATATCGATAATCAGCTCATGATGCTCTTGGCACAGCGCATGCAGGTTTGCCGGCAGATTGGCATGTATAAAAAGGTGCGGAATTTGGCCGTGTTGCAAACCAATCGCTATAACGAAATCTTGGAAAAACGCGGCGAGCAGGCTCGTTTGTGTGGCATGAGCGCACAATTCGCGGCTGAAGTGTTTGAGCATATTCATGAAGAGAGTGTGCGTCAACAACTGCAAGTCATCAATGGCGAAGTGAAATCTTAAGGCCAACAGCAATGGGTATGCTCAACTTTATTTCCATCCTTTTAAGTCTTTTCACGGTGGTGGAATGGAACTGTGAAAACCTTTTCGACACGCAGCATCAGCCGCCCAAGCGCGATACCGAGTTTTTGCCTGACGGCGCGTACCATTGGACCACGGCACGCTATTGGAAAAAGCTGCGGCATGTGGGGCAAACCCTAATGGCTTGTGGTGGCGAGGAAAAGGCGTGGCAGTTGCCCGATGTCATTGCGTTGTGCGAAGTTGAAAACGATTCGGTGATGCGTGATTTAACGAAGCGTTCGCCCTTCCGTCAGGCGCATTACAACTATCTCATCACACAATCGCCCGATGAGCGAGGCATCAATGTGGCACTGCTCTATTCGCCCTATTCGTTTCGCTTGTTGAGGTGGCATGCGGTGCGTGTGAACCCCATCCGGGGCATGCGTCCCACGCGCGATTTGCTTTATGCCGCCGGTGAATTGTTGTCGGGCGACACGCTGCATCTCTTGGTTGTTCATGCCCCGAGTCGCAGTGGGGGCGAACGTATCACGCGTCCCAATCGCCGGGCAGTGGCACAGCAGATCGTTGCGGTGGTCGACTCTATTCGTCTTCATTCCGCCACGAATAAAATTCTCGTGTTAGGCGATTTCAACGATTATGCGCAGGATGAAAATCTTCAGTATCTTTTGCGTCACCAGTTGGTTGATGTCTCTGCCGATGCAAAAGGAACGCATGGTGCGAAAGGCACCTATAAGTATAAAGGTGTTTGGGACAGCTTAGATCATATCTTGTGCAGCGAAACCTTGAAACCTTATTTCCGTCAATGTCAAGTGATGGATGCCCCTTTCCTGTTGACTGCCGATGATATTTATGGAGGCGTACGACCTTTCCGCACCTATTATGGACGGCGTTATTCCGCAGGGTTTAGCGACCATCTGCCTTAGTCGCACGCTTTTGGCTTCCCGATTAAAGCCATCTTATTTGGGGTAATTCAAGTAACCTTAATTTTTTTTAAATAACAAAATGCACCTTCGCTAATCTCCACCTTATTATGTATTTTTGCAACAACTATAGCCGAATTAGCTTTTTGATGCGTGATAGAGCGAATTCAGTACAAAGAGAATTATAAAAAAGATTAAAAGATATGTTTGAGAATTTAAGCGATAGATTAGAGCGCTCATTCAAAATATTGAAAGGTGAGGGGCAAATTACCGAGATTAATGTTGCCTCTACGTTGAAGGATGTGCGGAGAGCCCTGCTCGATGCCGACGTAAACTTTAAAGTAGCTAAGAACTTCACCGACAAAGTGAAAGAAAAGGCGTTGGGTATGAATGTGCTCACGGCCGTGAAGCCTGGACAGCTGATGGTGAAGATAGTCCATGATGAGCTGGCCGACTTGATGGGAGGTGAGGCTGTTGATATTAACTTAGAAGGCCATCCTGCCATTATTCTCATGAGTGGTTTGCAAGGTTCTGGTAAAACAACCTTCAGCGGAAAACTGGCAAACTTGCTTAAGTCAAAACGAAATAAAAAACCTTTGTTGGTGGCTTGTGATGTTTATCGTCCGGCGGCCATTGAGCAGTTGAAGGTTGTTGGTGAGCAGATTCAAGTTCCGGTCTACGCCGAACCCGAAAATAAAGATGTTGTAGCCATCGCCCAGCATGCCATTCAAGAGGCAAAAGCAAAAGGAAACGATGTGGTGATTGTTGACACGGCGGGTCGTTTGGCTGTTGATGAAGAGATGATGAACGAGATTGCTTCCTTGAAAGAAGCGCTGCATCCTTCGGAAACGCTATTCGTGGTGGATGCTATGACAGGACAAGATGCTGTCAACACCGCAAAAGAATTTAACGACCGCTTAGATTTCGATGGCGTGATTCTAACGAAATTAGATGGCGACACACGTGGTGGTGCGGCTCTTTCTATCCGCACAATCGTTACCAAACCTATCAAGTTTGTCGGAACAGGTGAGAAGATGGAAGCTTTGGATGTGTTCCATCCCAACCGTATGGCCGACCGCATCTTGGGCATGGGTGACATTGTCTCGCTTGTAGAACGTGCGCAAGAGCAATTCGACGAGGAGGAAGCTAAACGGCTGCAACGCAAGATACAGAAAAACAAGTTTGATTTTAATGACTTCTTGGGGCAGATCGAGCAAATCAAGAAGATGGGCAATTTGAAAGATTTGGCCAGCATGATTCCCGGCGTTGGCAAGGCTATCAAGGATGTGGATATTGATGACAACGCTTTTGTGAGCATTGAAGCCATCATCCGAAGCATGACGCCCAAGGAGCGCACCAATCCCGAAATCCTTAATACCAGTCGTCGCCAGCGCATAGCTAAGGGATCGGGAACCAACATCCAAGAGGTGAATAAGCTTATCAAGCAATTCGATCAGACACGAAAAATGATGAAGATGGTGACGGGAAACCAAATGGCAGGGATGATGAGCCGCATGAAAGGAATGAAGCTTCCGGGAATGCCTAAATGATCGTGTCACAAGGTTTCTAAAGCAGAGTAATAATCAAGTAATAGAGAAAGCGGATGCAGATTATTGATGGAAAGGCAACGGCAGCCGAAATCAAAGCTGAGATAGCAGCTGAAGTCCAAAACATTGTTGCGCAAGGTGGTAAGCGCCCCCATTTGGCTGCCATCCTTGTTGGTCACGATGGCGGCTCCGAAACGTATGTGCGCAACAAAGTCCAGGCTTGCGAGCAATGCGGTTTCCTGTCGACCCTCATTCGCTACGAGTCTGATGTGACCGAAGCCGAGTTGCTTCGTTGTATTGAAAAACTCAATCATGATGCTACTGTCGACGGCTTTATTGTGCAGTTGCCATTGCCGACGCATATTGATGAACAAAAGATTATCATGGCCATTGACTACCGTAAAGATGTAGATGGTTTCCACCCCATTAATGTTGGTCGGATGGCGATTGGTCTGCCTTGCTTCGTTTCTGCAACGCCATTGGGCATCATGACGTTGCTGCGTCGTTATCAAATCAAAACAAGCGGAAAGAAATGTGTGGTGCTGGGACGTAGCAACATTGTGGGTAAACCGATGGCACAACTGATGGCTCAGAAGGCTTATGGCGATGCTACGGTTACCATTTGTCACAGCCACACGCAAGACATTGCAGCCGAGTGTCGTCAGGCCGATGTGATTATTGCTGCCATTGGTCAGCCGGGTTTTGTAACGGGCGACATGGTGAAGGAGGGTGCTGTGGTGATTGATGTAGGCACCACGCGTGTAGCTGATGCTACGCGTAAAAGTGGTTTCCGTCTCTCGGGCGATATCTGTTTCGATGCTGTAGCCCCCAAATGTTCTTACATCACGCCCGTTCCGGGTGGGGTTGGCCCCATGACGATATGTTCTCTAATGAAGAACACGTTGGCCGCAAGTAAAAATGAATATTATAAATAACGATATTGCATAAACGATTTTTTTTATAACTCTCTAATTTTTGAAGGGGACTGGATTGCAGTGATGCAAGCCGTCCCCTGTTTTTTGTGATGGATAATGGAAGCGGTTAACAAATGGTTCTGCATGGTGCGCATAAAGAAGACAAAACTTTGCAAGCCATAGGAAATGCCCACCGAAGAGCCTGATTGAAATTTCTCTTCGGTGGGCATTTGTATTTGTACAGATGCGGTGGGCAGCCCTCAAACGCAGGTGCTACTTCACGATACCTTTCTCTAAATATTCGGCCAAATTGGTTCTCACTTTTTCGGCCGCTCCTTCGGAAGCCACTTTGGCCATGTCGCTGTCGACCATGAGGCGTACTAACTCTTCAAACGATGTCTTGGCAGGATTCCAACCCAATTTTGCTTTCGCTTTTGTTGGGTCGCCCCAAAGGTTGACCACATCGGTGGGGCGATAGAAGTCGGGGCTCACTTCAATGAGCACTTTCCCTGTGGCTTTGTCAATGCCCTTCTCGTCGAGTCCTTCGCCTTGAAATTCGAGTTCAATGCCAACGTGTTTAAATGCTTGATAACAGAAGTCACGCACACTATGCTGCACGCCGGTGGCAATGACAAAATCCTCGGGCGTGGGATGTTGCAGAATGAGCCACATACACTCAACATAATCTTTGGCATAGCCCCAATCGCGCAGCGAGCTGAGGTTGCCCAAGAAGAGCTTATCCTGCTTTCCTTGCTTGATGCGTGCTGCAGCCAGTGTAATTTTGCGTGTGACGAAAGTTTCGCCGCGGCGCTCACTCTCGTGGTTGAACAGGATGCCCGAGCAGCAATACATGTTGTAGGCCTCGCGATATTCTTTCACAATCCAAAAGCCATATTGCTTGGCCACGGCATAGGGGCTGTAGGGGTGGAAGGGTGTGTTTTCGTTTTGCGGCACTTCCTCTACTTTTCCATACAGCTCCGAGGTGCTGGCTTGATAGATGCGGCATTGCTCGGTGAGTCCTAATTGGCGCACGGCTTCCAAAATGCGCAATACGCCAACGGCATCGACATCGGCCGTAAATTCGGGCGAATCGAAACTCACTTGCACATGGCTTTGGGCAGCTAAATTATAAATTTCTGTGGGACGTATGCGCCCGATAACCCCTAAGATGCTCATCGAGTCGCCCAAATCGGCATAATGCAGATGAAAATGGGGCAACCCCTCGAGGTGGGCTATGCGCTCGCGAAAGTCTACCGACGAGCGTCGGATGGTGCCATGCACCTCATAACCTTTTTCTAATAGGAACTCGGCAAGATAGGAGCCATCTTGCCCCGTGATGCCCGTGATGAGCGCTATTTTTTCTTTCATATCGTCAAATTTATTGTTGTTCGGAGAATTGTTTGATGCGTTGTTCTTCAGATAGCTTGCAAATGAGCAACTTGCCGGCGTTCTCGGCCACGATATAGTCGTCGAGTCCTTGCACAATGACCTGTTTCTCGTGCAGGGTGTGGATGATGCAGTTGTGAGTGTCGAAAACGGCGATGTCCGGTCCTATCAGCGCATTGTTATAGAGGTCCTTTCTGCTTTGTGCCAGCAAACTGCCCCATGTGCCTAAGTCGCTCCAGCCGAAATCGGCGGGGCAAACAAAGATTTCCTCGGCTTTTTCCATGATGGCGTAGTCAACCGAAATGCTCTCGCACTCAGGATAGCGCGCATCAATCATTTCTTGCTCGGCGGGCGTGCCGTAGAGCTTTTCCATGCCTTCGAAAATGCGCGATAATGCCGGCTGATAAACGCGGAATGCGTTGACAATGGTGCTCACATTCCAAATGAAGATGCCTGCGTTCCAAAAATAATTGTTTTCGCGGATATATTTCAAGGCCGTTTCGGCATCGGGCTTCTCTCTAAACGAGTCAACGCGATAGATTTCATGGTTGCGTGGCGAGGAAGCCGAAAGGTCGGCCTGAATGTAGCCATAGCCTGTTTCGGGGCGTGTGGGCCGCATGCCCAAGGTGACGATAGCATCGGTCTCGCCCGCAAATTTCAAGCACGACGCCACCACGCGCTGAAACTCTATGGTGTTGGTCACCACGTGGTCGCTCGGCGTCACCACCACATTGGCTTTGGGGTTGAGCGTTTTGATGCGCCAACTGACATAGGCAATGCAAGGCGCGGTGTTGCGTCGGCATGGCTCCGTCAGGATGTTTTCTGCGGGGATTTCGGGCAGCTGCTCTTTGCACAAATCATAATAGCTCTTGTTGGTGACCACCCACACATTCTCGGGCACGCAAATGCCTTGGAAGCGCTCAAAAGTGAGTTGCAGCAGCGATTTGCCAACCCCCAACACGTCAATAAATTGTTTCGGACAATCGGCTGTGCTCATGGGCCAAAACCTGCTGCCCACGCCACCAGCCATGATGACTAAATGATTATTCTTATCCGCCATATTCTTTTTTTAAAATTTACGATTTCGCCCCAAAGGTAATCATTTTTTTCTTAACGGCCTACTAACGGGCAGCCGAACATCGTTTTGCAGCACCATCATCTCACCGGCAAAGGCCTATCTGCCACCATACCTTGCTGTCATCTCGCTAGACGAACCCCTTTCCTGCGATAAACCATACGGATAGTCGTCGGCGAGCACCTCGCCGACAACCTTTGGGGCATCTACCCTATTTGGATTGCGTGGGACGGCTCATCATCCATAAAAAACTGCAAAAATCAGGGGCGAACACCTGCTCCTACTCCACTTTTTATTACTTTTGCACGAAACAAGACGCATTTAACATTCAAAATATGACGAAAAAACTGTCCTTGCTGCTGCTGTCACTGCTGTTGCTGTTGCCGGCTCGCGCCGTGCTCAAAGAGGGTAACATTGAAAGCACGCTCTCTATTCTTCGCACCGAACTTACCAACTATCGCAATGACTTAGACCGGCAATCGGGCGACATGAAAGACCAGCAAAATGCGGTTCAAGACATGTTGTTCAACGTGATGGCGCGGAGCAATCAAAATGCGCTGATGCTCTATTCACAAAAGCCCGAATATGTGTTCGACTTGGCTTATGCATGCCACGAGGCCACCAAGCAATATGAGGACTTTAAGCAAAACCTGCTGCCTGTTCGACAACTCATCGACCAAAACAAGTCGGAGATTGCACGCTACGATAATCTCATCAACACGCTCAGCTCCATGAACGTGGCCAATCTCGGTCCCAAGGCGCGCCTTGACAAGGGGGTGTGTCTGACGCTGGCCATCAACATCCGCCACACCTTGAGCGACAACAGCAAGCAGTTCACCGATTACATTCGTTATTATGACTCGATCGAGCAGCAATTACAAGCAATCAACAATTACGCCAACCAATGTTACCGCGAAATTCAATTCTCGATTTTCAACAATGCAGGACAGAACTATTTCAGCTTGCTCAAACAGCTGCCCGAGAACCTGAAAGAGTCGAAACTGGCCGTGCAAAGCAAATATTTTGAGAAGACCAAGGTGCGCTCGCAATGGGACGGGCGTTACATCGTCACGCTTTTCAGTCTCATTGTGTTCTATGGCTCATCGCCGCTGCTGCCAATTTTCTCATCGCACGCTATCTCATGCCCAAACGCTTGCGCCGCCCCGCCATCATCGCCCGGCGGAAATATATTGTCATGGCCTCGTCGGCTATCACGTTGGCCGTAATCTTAGGAGTCATCCGTTTCTTCTTCGCCTCACAACATTTTATTGTCATGGCGAGCAGTTTGCTCGTGGGCTACACTTGGTTGGTGGCCGTGATTTTAGTCTCGCTACTGCTGCGTTTAGGCGGGCGACAAATTAAAAGCGCGTTCTATCTCTATGCGCCTCTCATGGGCATGAGCCTTAGCGTGATCATCTTCCGCATCGTGCTCATCCCCGACAACCTGGTGAATTTACTGCTACCCCCCATGCTGTTCGTCTTCACCTTGTGGCAATGGTTGGTCATTCGCCGTCACACGCGCCATGTTCCCCAGAGCGACACGCTGCTTTCCTATGCGTCGCTGCTGGTGTTTGGACTGTCCTTGCTGGCTTCGTGGATGGGCTACACGCTGCTCAGCGTGCAAGTGCTCATTTGGTGGATGATGCAACTCACGTGCATCCTCACCATCACTTGTCTGCGTGGTTGGCTCAAAGCCTGGGGCATTAAGCATCGCATGAGAGAGCAAAAAATCACTAAAACATGGAGCTTTAGCCTTGTTTATCAAGTGGTGCTGCCCGTGCTCGCCATCGCCTCATTCCTCTTGGCTATTTATTGGGCGGCTGATGTGTTTAATCTCAGCGATAAAATCTGGGACATCTATCGCCATGCCTATATCAACACCAAATGGTTCTCGGCCAGCATCCTTTCGGTGGCCGAGGTGGTGTCGATCTACTTCTTATTCAAATATCTCAACCATAGCATAAAAGCGTTTCTGAAACTCCACTTCGAACGCTCCGACCTCAGCACGGCCGCAAGCCGTTTCACCATGGCCAAGAATGTAGTTCAGGTGGCCGTATGGGGCTTCTGGACTATTTGCTCTTTAGCCGTCTTCCACATCGACAACACATGGCTTGTGGTTGTTTCGGGCGGTTTTTCAACAGGTGTTGGTTTTGCCATGAAAGATATTCTCGAAAACATCTACTACGGCATTTCGCTCATGGCGGGTCGTGTAAAGGTGGGCGACTATATCATTTGCGATGGCATCCGCGGTCGTGTGAGCTCCATCAGCTACATCTCTACAACCATCGAGGCCAATGATGGCTCGGTTATTTCTTTCCAAAACAGCCAGCTACTCACCAAGAACTATAAGAACATGACGAAAAACCATGGCTACGAGGTCGCTGTTTTAGAAGTGGGTGTGGCCTATGGCAACAACCTCAAACAAGTGAGAGAACTCTTGCAGAAGAACATTCTCAAGTTGCCTTGCGTTGACGTCACTCGCGGTGTGACGGTGATGGTGAAAGAACTGGCCGACAGTGCCGTGACGCTCAAGATTGTAGCGTGGGTGCCCGTGCTGACTCAGGCCATTGATTGCAGTCGCATTCTGGAATGTGCATACGACACACTCAACGCCAACAACATCGAGATTCCGTTCCCACAACAAGATGTGCACATTGTGCACAACGAAACGAGTCAACATTAAAACAAACGACAAGCCGTTTGGAATGCTTTCAAAAAAGAATAGGAATTAGTGCCTAAAGAATAGGAAAACGTCTTGCAAAAGCAATAGAATAAGGAGGAAAAGTTTGCGCTTTTCTTCCTTTTTATGTAATTTTGCACACCAAGTAAAAACGTTTATGCTTATGCAACCCATCTTTATTGCTGGCCCCTGCGTGATTGAATCCGCAGAAATTTTAGATATCGTTGCCCGCAAATTGGTTGAAATCAACAACAAATTGGGCACTGATATCATCTTTAAATCCTCTTTCGACAAAGCTAACCGCACATCGCTCCGCTCGTTCCGAGGTCCGGGATTGACACGCGGTTTGCAAATGTTGGCCGACATCAAAGCAAAATATGGGCTGAAACTGCTCACCGACATTCACGAGAGTTATCAAGTAGAAGCCGCTGGCGAAGTGTGCGATGTGCTGCAAATTCCGGCATTCCTTTGTCGCCAAACCGATTTACTTGTCGCTGCAGCCCGAACTGGGAAAACGGTGAACATCAAGAAAGCGCAATTCCTAAGCGGCCAAGATATGCGCTATCCTGTGGAGAAAGCCATGGAGAGTGGCGCCAAGGAGGTGTGGCTCACCGAACGTGGTAATTGTTTTGGCTACAATAATTTGGTAGTTGATTTCCGTAACATTCCCGACATGAAGGCTTTCGTCCCCACTGTGATAATGGACTGCACACATAGCGTACAACGTCCTGGAGCCGGGAATGGTTCGACGAGTGGCGACCGCAAATTTGTGCCTGCCATGGCGCTTGCAGCAAAGGCCTTTGGGGCAACCGGCTATTTCTTTGAAGTGCACCCCGACCCCGACCATGGACTAAGCGACGGCCCCAACATGCTGCAACTCGACAACTTGCAAGGACTCATTGAAAAACTATTGTAAAATGGAGCAAGATAACGATATACAGACACGCATCAAACAAGCCTGCCAATGGGGCATTCAAGCGCTTAAAGAAGAAGCTGAAGCCATTCACGAACTCATTCCACAAGTAGACGAGAACTTCACTAAGGCGGTGGAGATGATGTATAACTGTCACGGAAAAATCATCGTGACAGGTGTTGGAAAGAGTGGGAATATCGGTGCAAAGATTGCAGCTACACTGGCTTCTACAGGGACACCCGCCTTTTTCATCAACCCTTTGGATGTGTACCATGGCGATTTGGGCGTAATGACTGCCGACGATGTAGTGCTGGCATTGAGTAATTCGGGGCAGACCGACGAACTGTTGCGGTTCATTCCGATGGTGCTCCACATGAACATTCCCATCATTTCGATGACGGCCAACCCGCAATCGCTGTTGGCGAAATATAGCAATGCGCACATTCAAGTGTGGGTGAAAAAGGAAGCGTGTCCACTTAATCTTGCACCAACCAGCAGCACCACGGCAGCTTTGGCCATGGGCGATGCTTTAGCTATAGCGCTGATGCAAGTGCGCAACTTCCGCCCACAGGACTTCGCCCAATTCCATCCTGGTGGTGAGCTGGGCAAACGTTTGCTCATGACAGCGGGTGACGTGATGCGCACAGAGGACCTGCCCATCATCCCACAAGATATGCACTTGGGCGAAGCTATCATCTGCGTGAGCAAAGGCCAATTAGGTTTGGGCGTTGCTTTAGAAGACAATAAAGTGATTGGCCTCATCACCGACGGCGACATTCGTCGTGCCATGGAGCGCTGGCAAGCCGAATTCTTCAACCACACCGTGAGCGACATCATGACACGCACGCCAAAACATGTGTTGCCCACTACTAAAATCACCGAAATCCAAGCCATCATGCACCGGCACAAAATCCATACCGTGCTCGTAACTGACGAACAAAAACACTTGCTTGGCGTAGTCGATCATTACGCTTGCATGTTGTAATAAAACCTATTTCCACGATTTGAAATCTACACTGTTCATCATCAGTTTGCTCTTGAGTTGCGCCTTACAAAGCGTGGCACAATCGGCCGACACCCTTGTTAAGCGCGACTTAATGAGCCATGGCGTTAGTTTCACCCACGACAACACCGTGGTATTGCTGCCCTCGGGACAAGAGAAGTTCGACGATATGTTTCGCGCCATTCGTCAAGCCAAAAAGAGCATCCATTTAGAGTATTTCAACTTTCGCAACGATTCCATCGCCAGCCTGCTCTTTAGCCTCTTAGAAGAACGAGCACAAGCAGGCGTAGAAGTGCGCGCCCTGTTCGATGCCTTTGGAAATTCCTCCAACAATCGTCCGCTAAAGCGGCAGCATCTTGACACCATACGCGCGAAAGGAATCGAAATCTACGAATTCGACCCCATCACTTTCCCCTGGATCAATCACGTCTTTGCACGCGACCACCGCAAAATTGTGGTCATCGATGGCTCCGTGGCTTATACGGGCGGCATGAATGTGGCCGACTACTACATCAAAGGCACAGAAGCTGTGGGCGAATGGCACGACATGCATTGCCGCATAGAAGGTAGCGCTGTGAACACCCTACAACAGATTTTCCTCAACATTTGGAACAAAACCACAGGGCAGCACGTTGGTGGGGCACCATATTTCCGCGGTGGAAAGTTGCAGCCCAACGCGTTTCAAGGACTCAAACCTGACGTGTGCGCAAGCAAAGGGCACAAGCAGGTGGGCATCATCAATCGTGAGCCCCACACCAGCAATAAGATTATCCGCCAGTTCTATCTCTCGGCCATCAATCACGCCCGCGACAGTATTAAAATCATCAACCCCTACTTCACCCTCAACCACAAGCTGAAACAAGCGCTCAAGCGCGCTGCTGCCCGAGGCGTGAAAGTCGACATCATGCTGAGCGTGCGCAGCGATATTCCCCTCACTCCCGACTGCGGTTTCTACAATGCCCACAAACTCATGAAGCGAGGTTGCCACATTTGGCTCTACGAACCTGGGTTTCATCACACCAAAATCATCACCGTCGACGGACAACTTTGCACCGTTGGCAGTGCCAACCTCAATGCACGGAGCCTCAGTTGGGATTATGAAGAGAATGCCGTAATCCTCGATCCCTGCACCACAAAGCAGTTGGACGACCTGTTCAATCGCGAAAAGAAAGATAGTTTCTACCTCACCGAAGAAAAATGGAAACAATGGCGAACACCATGGCAGCGCTTCCGCGGATTCATAGGCCATGTGATTGCTCCCTTTTTATAAAATCAATCTGATGAAAAAATGAGCGAAACCAATCCTCACCCCACAGACCACATGCCACCTCATGCGGCAATGCGACCCAAAATCGCCATCATCGACAACAATGTCCTGGCAACAATCGGGCTGAAAAGTCTGCTACAAAACGTGATGCCCATTGCCGACATCGAAACCTTTTCGACACTCAATGAGCTCGAAACCGCCGGTGCCCAACAGTTCATACATTATTTTGTGGCCCTGAAAATCATGCTCGAAAATCGCCCCTTCTTCTTGGCACAGCACCAAAAAACGATTGTCCTTACCACAGAACAAACTCACGAGCACAAGGTGATGGAGTTTAAAACGCTTTGCATCAGCACCAGCGAAGAGCAACTTGTGAAGGCCATTCTGCAATTAGAGCAATATGGACATCCCGGCGGAAGGAACCTGCCCGAAATGCCCAAAGCGCTCAAAACGAAACTGCTCACCGACCGCGAAATCGAAGTACTTGCACTCATTGCACAAGGCTTCATCAACAAAGAAATTGGCCGCCAACTTAACATTGGCCTTACAACGGTCATCAGCCACCGAAAAAATATCACAGAGAAACTCGGCATGAAAAGCGTCAGTGCCCTCACCATCTACGCCGTCATGCACGGTTATGTGGACATCAACAAAATTTAAGGGCGTTCGCTCCCACCTTCTCAAAAACGGCATAGTCCTCGGGGGATTTTTCGATTCTCAAACTGAAACACGTCAGTCCCC
>NZ_BAJQ01000027.1 GCF_000613785.1 Segatella oulorum JCM 14966
CGCGCGTACCTTTATATTGGTCTCGCTCCTGTGTGTGTGTGTGTGTGTGTGTGTGTGTGTGTGTGTGTGTGTGTTGATTATCAACTAATTTGTTGGATTGACCAAACAAAAAGGCATAAAAAAAGCAGCAAAAGTAAAATTCTTTTGCGCCACAATGTTATCCTGTTTCATTTGACCATCTACCATGCTTATTTCTTTTTATCGGGTGCAAAGTTAGCTGTTTTTCGACAAATAAAAAAACTTTGTTAAAGGAAAAACAATAAAGGCATTTCTTGTGCTATTTCAAGTGATGCGCATTGTAGGCAATTGCCCGTTTCATTATTGCGCGGCGTGTGCATAGCAAAATAGCACATTCACTTGGGAATTCCAAATGGATGTGCTATTTGTTAATTTTTGTGTTCAGCGCAAAATGCGCGCAGGCCGTTAAACTAAATATTGCGACGAGATGCTCTCGTTGTCGACCACGCGGCGGATGGTTTCGGCAAACATGTCGGCTACGGAGAGCTGTTTCACCTTTGCGCTGCGGTTGGCGTAGGGGATAGAGTCGGTGAAAATCATCTCTTCGAGGGCCGAGTTTTGCACCCGTTCTGATGCCGGACCGCTCATCACGCAATGCGAAGCGCAAGCACGAACCGACAGTGCGCCGGCCTCTTTCATGATGTCTGCCGCCATGGTGATGGTGCCTGCCGTGTCGACCATATCATCAATAATCACTACGTTTTTGTCTTTCACGTCGCCAATGATTTGCATGCTGGAGACAACGTTGGCACGTGCGCGCGTTTTGTTGCACAGCACCAGTGGGCAACCCAAATATTTGGCATAGGTATTGGCACGTTTTGAACCGCCGACATCGGGCGACGCAATCACCATGTCTTTGAGGTGGAGACCTTGCAGATAGGGCAAAATCACGCCCGAAGCATAGAGGTGGTCGACGGGAACATCGAAGAAACCTTGAATTTGGTCGGCATGCAGGTCCATCGTGATGAGACGGTCGATGCCTGCAACGCTCAACAGGTCGGCCACTAACTTTGCCCCGATGCTCACGCGCGGCTTATCTTTGCGGTCTTGCCGTGCCCAGCCAAAATAGGGGACCACGGCAATGATGTTGCGTGCTGAGGCGCGCTTAGCGGCATCGATCATGAGCAGCAGTTCCATGAGGTTGTCCGAATTGGGGAACGTGCTCTGAACCAAGAACACGTCGCGGCCACGAATAGACTCTTCATAAGAAACAGCAAACTCGCCATCGGAGAAGCGCGTCACCACTAAGTTTCCTAAAGGACAATTTAAACTTGCACAAATCTTTTCAGCGAGGTAGCGTGTGCTCGTACCCGAAAAAACCAAAAAAGAGTTATTTTCACTCATTCTTATTCGTGTTTATGTTGATGAAGTTGATTGCGTGGGGCGCTAACTTTTCTTCAACGTGCAGAAAGCGGTTGGCCTTCGGCGCGCGGGCATAGGAACGGATGTGGGGTTGCCTCTTCATTATGTTAGCGTTGAAAAACGTTGCAAATGTAGGAAATTTCTATTAAACCCGCAATTATCTCATTGCAAAAAGTTACCTTTGCACGACAAAAAAAGAGGAGGAGCAGACAAATGAAAGTGGATATCGAAACATTTCAAGGCATCGCACGCCCGATGTATGTGCTTGAGGAGGTGCGCCTGCGTCGCAATCTAAGTCTTGTTGCGCAGGTGGCTCGTGAGGCGGGTGTAGAGGTGATTTTGGCTTTTAAGGCCTTTGCGCTGTGGAAAACCTTTCCCATTTTCAAGGAGTATATCCGCGCTACAACCGCCAGTTCCTTGAACGAGGCTCGTTTGGCCTTTGAGGAGTTTGGCAGTGCAGCCCACACGTTCTCTCCCGCTTATACCGATGATGAAATCGACGCGATAGTCCGTTGTTCGAGCCATCTGCAATTCAATTCGCTCACGCAATATGCGCGTTTCCACGAGCGGGCGAAGCAAGCCAATCCGGCCATCAGTTTTGGGCTGCGCATCAATCCCGAATATTCTGAGGTGGGCACCGCGCTTTATAATCCCTGCGCGCCCGGCACACGCTTTGGCATCACGGCCGACAAGTTGCCCCAGCAGTTGCCTAAAGACATCGAAGGTTTTCATTGTCATTGCCATTGCGAGAGCGGCGCCGACACGTTTGCGCGCACCTTGCAGCACATTGAGGCGAAGTTTGCGAAGTGGTTCCCGCAGCTGAAATGGATAAACTTCGGTGGCGGACATCTGATGACACGTGCCGATTACGACGTGATGTTGCTTGTCGACCTGCTGCAACGCTTCCGCCAGCGCTATCCCTGGTTGCACGTTATTCTTGAGCCGGGCAGTGCCTTTGCCTGGCAGACGGGGCCGTTGGTGAGCCAAGTGGTCGATGTGGTGGAGGACAGAGGTATTAAGACGGCCATCCTCAATGTGAGCTTCACATGCCACATGCCCGATTGTTTGGAAATGCCTTATTTCCCCACCGTGCGCCATGCCGAGCATATCGACCGGCAGCTGAGCAGCCCCAGCGTGCCTATCGGCTGGGCGGTAACTCCTGCTTGAGCGGCGATTTCATGGGCGATTGGCTGTTTGACCACGCGTTGCAAGTGGGCGAGAACATCATTTTCGAAGATATGTTGCATTACACCACCGTAAAAACCAACATGTTTAACGGCATTTCGCATCCCGCCATCGCCTTGGTTAAGGCCGACGGAACATTGCAGATGTTGCGCGAGTTTGGCTACGAAGATTATCGCAGCCGCATGGATTAATCTCGCACAACGTGGGCGTTTTGCCAAATTATTTGTAACTTTGCGCCCACGTTTAAACAGAACCGAGTGCTTGACAAACCTCGTAAAAAACAAGAAATGAAACAAGAAAAGAACATGGTGAGTGTGCTGTTCATGCTTTTCAGCATCCTCTTTTGCGTTTGCCTCATTGCGGCCAACGTGCTCGAAACAAAGCAAATCTCAGTATTTAACATCAGTCTCACGGGCGGCTTAATCGTCTTCCCCGTCTCCTACATCATCAACGACTGCGTGTGCGAAGTGTGGGGCTATCAAAAAGCGCGACTGCTCATTTGGACAGGCTTTTTGATGAACTTCTTCTTTGTGACGATGGGTGCGATTTGTGATGCCATTCCCGGCGCGCCCTACTGGACCAACGACGCCGGATTTCATGCCATCTTCGGCCTGGCTCCGCGCATTGCAGCTGCCTCGTTCATCGCCTTCCTGTCGGGAAGTTTCGTCAATGCCTATGTCATGAGCCGCATGAAGTTGCGCGACCGCGGCCGCCATTTCTCCGCACGTGCCATCTGGAGCACCGTCTTTGGCGAGAGCATCGACTCCATCATCTTCTTCCCCTTGGCGTTAGGTGGCGTAGTGCCTTGGACCGAATTGCCCAAACTCATGCTGTGGCAAGTGGTGCTGAAAACCGTTTACGAAATCATTGCGCTGCCGCTCACCATTCGCGTTGTGGGCTATCTCAAACAGCACGAGGGCGAAGACACCTATGACGAAGGCATCAGTTACAACGTTTGGAAAATATTTAATCTGAAAAATAATGGATAGAAAAGATGAAGGCCTGCAGGCTTTGGGGCGCACCACACGCTATGCCGCCGACTATGCGCCCGAGGTGCTGGAGACATTTGACAACAAGCATCCCGGCAACGATTATTGGGTGCAATTCAACTGCCCCGAGTTCACGTCGCTTTGCCCCATCACCGGGCAGCCCGATTTTGCCGAAATCTGCATCCGCTACATTCCCGGAGCGAAGATGGTGGAGAGCAAAAGCCTCAAACTCTATCTCTTCAGCTTTCGCAATCACGGCGATTTTCACGAAGATTGCATCAACATCATCATGAAGGATTTGGTGCGTCTGATGCAGCCCAAATACATCGAAGTGGTGGGCTATTTCACGCCTCGTGGCGGCATCAGCATCTATCCGTTTGCCAATTTCGGCCAACCCGGAACGAAATATGCGCAACTGGCCGAGCATCGGTTGATGAACTATCAGATGGATGGAGCGCCGTTGCGCGCGAAGTAGTTCGCATTCCCGGCAAAGGAAGGAAAGCAACCGAAAAATGTTTTTTACGGCAGAGAGGCGTTTGTCAAGAATTCCATGTGGAAATTTTGACGCCCGAGGTCGATTGTCAAGAATTCCATGTGGAAATCTTGACGCTCGAGGTCAGTTGGTAAGAATTTCATGTGGAAATCTTGACGCCCGAGGTCATTTGGTAAGAATTCCATGTGGAATTCTTGACGCTTGAGGTCAGTTGGTAAGAATTCCATGTGGAATTTTTACCGCTCGAGAGCGTTTGGTAAGAATTTCATGTGGAATTTTTACCCCTGAGGTCAGTTGGTAAGAATTTCATGTGGAATTTTTACGCCCGAGGTCAGTTGGTAAGAATTTCATGTGGAATTTTTACCGCCAAGGGGTTGTTTGTCCCCAAATGGGCACTTTATGCGATGTAGGTGAGCACAAAGGCCTCGTTGGCGCGGTGAACGATGGTGAAGCAACGGCCTTGGCGCAGGTTTTCGATGGCTCGGATGCCGGGCTTTTCGTCACGAGGGGCCACGCGCATGTCGAAAAATTGCAAAGCTTCTGCCGAGCAATATTTGTAGAGCGTCTCTTTGGCACACCATATCAACAGACGCTCTTCGGTTGTCGGAGCCTGCTCGTCGGGCCGTATAAATCGGCCGGCAATGCGGTCGACGCGTGGGCTGACGTATTCGATGTCAACGGCAACCTCGTGTGTTTTCGACAGGATGACCGCGGCATAGCCTTTCGTGTGGCTGATGCTGATGTGATAGCCGGCGATGAAAGGCTTTCCGGCTGCATTGTGCGTGATGCGGAGGGGCTGCTGCGTGAGCCGTTCAACAAGCGCATAAACGGCCAAGCGTTCCACTTGTCGGCTACTGCTGTGGCACGCCGTCAGTTCGCTTTGGAAAATGGTTTGCAGAAAGGGGGATGATGCGCAGAAGTCGGCGGCCGTCTCTTCTATTTCCCAAACGCCCAATAAAGTGTCGGGATTGACGTTTTCGAGGGAGAGCAGTGGCATGTTAACCCTCTTTAGGATGAATGGATACTTTGATTTTGCTGATGCGGCGGGCCTCGATGCTGAGGATTTCAAAGGTGAATTGCTGATAGTCGATTTTCTCGTGCATCGCGGGAAAATCGCCTTTGAGCTCCAACAACAGGCCGGCCAAAGAGTCGGCATCGCCCTCGACATCGTCAAAAATATCGTCGTCGAGTGCAAGGATTTTGCAGAAATCGCTCAAAAGCACTTTGCCTTCGAAAATATAGGTGTTGTCGTCAATCTTGGTGTAGCTTTTGACGTCGTCGTCGTATTCGTCGTTGATTTCGCCGACAATTTCTTCTAAAATATCTTCCAAAGTGATGAGCCCACTGGTGCCGCCAAACTCGTCGACGACGATGGCGATGTGGATTTTGTTTTCTTGGAATTCGCGCAGCAAATCGTCGATTTTCTTCGTTTCGGGCACAAAATAGGGTGGGCGAATGAGGCTCTGCCAGCGGAAAGTTGCCGACTTCGAGAGGTGGGGCAGCAAATCTTTGATGTAGAGAATGCCGCGGATGTGGTCGGTATTGTCTTGATAGACGGGAATGCGGCTATAGTTGTTCTCGACGATGCATTGCAGCACTTCGGTGAAATTGCTGTGAATGTCTAAGTTAACGATGTCCTGGCGGGTGGTCATCACTTCTTTTGCGGTTTCATCGCCAAAGCGAATGATGCCTTGCAGCATGCTTTGCTCGTCTTTAATGTCTTCTTTGTCGGTGAGCTCCAAGGCTTGCTCTAAATCGTCGACGCTGAGTTGGCGATTTTTCTTTTGCCACACTTTCTCGGCGATGACGCCACTTTTGGTGAGGATGGTTTCTAAAAGCCAGAAAAATTTGCGGAAGAAAAGGATGCCGTTCACGGCGAAACGGCAGAAGATGAGTGGATTTTGACGGCTATAAACCTTGGGCATGATTTCGCCAAAGAGCAGCAAAAGAAAGGTGAGCAGCACCGTGAGCACCAAAAACTCGAGCCATTCCGCTCTTGGCCCAAAGTGGATGAGCGAGCCGAAGATGAAGTTGCAAAGCATGATGACGGTGACATTCACAAAATTGTTGGTGATGAGAATGGTGGCCAACGTGCGTTCGCTGTCTTGGCGGAGCATTTCTATTTTGCGGTCTTTTGCGCTGTGTTCGACATCTAAGTCGGCGATGTCGGCGGGCGAAAGACTAAAGAAAGAGATTTCTGATGCGCTGGCAAACCCCGAGAGTAGCAGCAAAAACACCACTAAAAAGATGGAAATCACTACGCCAAGGGTGGGCGTCTGAAGGGTGATGTCGGAAAAAGCTTCTGTAAACGATGATATGTCCAAGGGGTTCCTCGTTTTAAAACTTAGAATGGCAGAATTTCATCATCGGCAGTTGTTGCTGTGGTCGCCGATGGCTTCTGCTTCTCATTCTCAGGTTGTGGGGTGGAAGGCTGCGTAGTTGTGGATTGTGCAGCTGTGTGTTGTGCATTCTCCTCTCGCTCTGCAGGCTTGGGATTGAGCAGTTCCATGTTCTCAACAAGAATTTCAGTGACATAGCGCCGCTGCCCTTTTGGGTCGTCATAGCTGCGGTAGCGGATGCGCCCTTCGACATAGAGCTTGTCACCTTTGTGCACATGTTTCTCTACCACTTTGGCCAATCCGCGCCACACGACGAGATTGTGCCAATCGGTGTGGTCGGGCACCTTTGTGCCATTCTGCAAGGTGTAGCCACGCTCTGTCGTCGCAAGCGGAAATTGTGCTACAGCTTGATCGGCGTCATAATAGCGCACGTCGGGATCTTTTCCCACGTTACCAATCAACATCACTTTATTCATTGTGAAAACTTTAAGTTGAAATGAATGAAGAAAAGACTATTTCCACATGCCTAAATAGCGGAATTGGAAATTCTTTCCTTTAGCCGATGGGAATTGCGAACGATTGTCAACGCGTGTGCGTAGATATTCAACAATACGGTCGTAACAATCTTGTCCCGAATTGGCTTTGCACTGCACCACGAACAGTGTGTCGCGATATTCGTGCTTACCTGTGGCAGGAACGAGCACTACGCGTTTGAAATTTAATGAACCTTCATACCATCCGGGCTGCATCTCGGTGAGGCGCGTCATGGCTGAAGTCGCTAAAGCATGTTTCTCCATCAAAGGAATATTGGGCTGCATAGCCTTCTTTTCTTTAAAATCTGTCATTGTTGTTGCTGTCGTCTTGATGATGATGAAATAGGCACGTTGGTGCACTTTATAACGTTTAGGATACGAAACACCGCTGGCCACATAAGCTCGGATGTCGTCTTCTAAAGCATGGGTCAGTACGATATCAGGAATAGAACTTAGGAAATCGAGTGCTTCTTCAACTGAAGAAACCAAAACCTCACGATTGAAATATCTTAAATACAGATTCATGAACTTGTATGTTTCTCGATAAAAGAGCGGAAAACGGGACTCGAACCCGCGACCCCGACCTTGGCAAGGTCGTGCTCTACCAACTGAGCTATTTCCGCGTAGAGAATAATTTCTTCACCTATTTTGCATGTGAAGAGGAGGAGACTCGAACTCCCACGTCACAATTGACACTACCCCCTCAAAGTAGCGCGTCTACCATTCCGCCACCTCTCCAACATGTTTGTAATACTAAATAAAATGTGCCCAGAACAGGACTCGAACCTGCACGCCGTTAAACACACGCACCTGAAACGTGCGCGTCTACCATTCCGCCACCTGGGCTTATGAGAAGAGATAAATCTCTCTGCGCATCTTATTCAGCATTAGAGCGGAAAACGGGACTCGAACCCGCGACCCCGACCTTGGCAAGGTCGTGCTCTACCAACTGAGCTATTTCCGCATAAAACCTTTATTTCAAAGTGTATTTCGCTAAATGCGGTTGCAAAGATAAGGCTTTTTTTAAGACACCACAAACTTTTGCTCATTTTTTTTGGAAAAAGTTTGTGAGCATCTTTTTTCATAAGTATCATTACGACACCTTAATAATAGAATGAGTTGCACGGTGGAGTGAGTGTGTTGATAAAGATTTTCTTATAAATCTTTCCGCTTGAATATGTGTGATGAGAACACATAAGGAAGTATAATCCATAGCAGGAGCAGTAAGGAAGAGATGATGATTCCGCCAGTGGCTCCTAAAAACTCTTTGAATGCGGCACCACCATATCCCATCATGGCAGAGACATCCATCTTAAGAATTACCTGAAAGCGAGCTAAATCGAGTGGGTTAAGCATCAGAAGCGAAAGCAAAGGCGTTTCTATAGGCCATTCACTCAATAGGAAAACAAGATAGAGAAGCACGGCATCATAAATCATTGTCAGCAGCAACCAAATGAGAATGGATATGCCTATACCCCGTGTTTTCTCGCTTGTGAGCATTGTTGTTAAAAAGGCCAATGACACGAATATTTGCGTGGTTACACAGCCCATAACGATTAAAATCAGTGCAGTTCCGCTTTCTGTATAGAGCAACATGGGAATGCCTGCTCCAATCAGGAACGCAAGATGCAGACTGAAAGATACGCCAATGTAGAGCTCCGCCAAATTTGTTGCCGTTTGAGTGGCTGACTTAACAGCAGCACAATAAAGTCATGCGAATCGTAAAGATAGGTGACTGTGTAGAGCAGTGACATGAGTGGGGTGATGAACAGAATGATATTCAGTTCTGTGAGTGCCCCTTTTGATGCGTTATCTTGCAACAGAAGTGATGTCCATGAGAGGAGCGCTAATAAAATAAGGTATATAACGACGACCTTATCCTTAATATTATCTGTAAAAATAATCTTCGTAATCTTTCCCATATTGTTTTATTGTTTTTGGCGCTTCTCTAATAACGACATGACGGCTTGCGAAATATTCTCTTGCCCAGCCTCCTGTAAAAGCTGTTGAACCGACATAAAGAACAGCACTCTGCCTTCATCCATAAAGATGATGTGGGTGACAATACCTTCTAATTCGCTGAGGATATGTGAGGTGATGAAAACCAATTTATGCTTCTCTTTCGCAATTTTATTTTTTAGAATATTAGCAGCAATGGGGTCTAAACTGGCAGTCGGCTCATCAAGAATCAGAATGTCGGGATTGAAAAGAAATGCTAATGCGGCATTTACCTTTTGGCTCGTTCCGCCCGATAACGCTTTCGTTTTTTTATTCGCAATGGCATCAATGCGGAATGCTTTATACAATTCATCATCACATTCGGTGTTGTTTCCGCGTATTTCTCGGATGGTTTTGAAGGTTTCAGCCACACTCATATTCTCTGGGAAACAGCTACTTTGAGGCATAAACCCAATGTGCTGAAGATAGGAAGGATGCACGTTGATGTCCACACCATCTACTAAAATCTGTCCAGACTGTGGGCTTACCAAACCAAGGATACACTTCATGAGGGTTGTTTTTCCACATCCATTGGGCCCAACAAAGCCAATGCACTGACCTTTTTCTAATTGCAAATTAACATCGTGGAGCACATGTAATTTGCCATAAAACTTATTGAGGTTGCTTATTGTTATCATATACTAATGGGTTTCATATAGGGGTGGTTGTCAACATAATTGTCGGGTGTGATGGAGGGCAACAGCTTCTCAGTGCTGTCAAGTAAATCCATTAAGAAGCTGTGGAAAAAGAATAATACATTCTCATTTTGTTCAGCCAGCATAGAAAAAAGACTTAAAGGATGAAAGGGAACATCGCCTCTTCCATCTTTATTTAAGTCATAACCTTCGTACTTATCCCAATAATTACCATTCACAATATTGCGATTATAGCTCACGTTGGTCGTCATATCGAACGTGTTTCCGAGAAAGTTATTCTCGCAAATGGTATCATTTGTGCTGGCCGAAATCAACCGCATGCCCCAGCCATTGCCCTTTATTTCGTTGTGTTTTATGAATAAATCCGATCCGCCATCAACAAGAAGTCCTACTGTGTTGTCAAGGAAACGATTTCCTTTAATGGTGCTGTATTGCAGTTCTTTGATGAGCAAGCCATAAGACGAGCTGCCTCGATTGAATGTAAAAACATTATTCAACATCGTTACATGGTGTGCAAACATAACTGCCACACCCGCTTGGTTGTGACTAAAGAAATTTGCTCGGTAGACATTAAAATGCGAAAACATGAAGTGGAGTCCATAGCGTGCACATCCGCTAACTTTATTGTGTTCGATGCGCGAAGCATTTACAAATTCAAGGTAAATGCCATCACGATTATGCCCAATCACATTCTCGGCAATGTGCATGTCGTCACATTTCCAGCAATGTATTGCGTTTCCCATGATTGCATTTTGCACTATATTGCTCGAAATATTGTTGTGAATTACCGTGCAATGTCTACTGTTTTGGAACATAATACTGAATTGATTTGCTCGAAACACACAGTGACGGACAATGACGGATCTTGCATTTTCGATGTGCAGGCCACTGTAATCAATGCGTGAAGAGCGTGCCGAATGCTGTATTTGAAGTCCGTCAATCACCACATCATTGGCTTTTACTTGAATGACATTTCCTTGCAGACTGCCGTCAATGATGGGCAACCCTACTCCTCTGAGGATGATAGGTTTATCAATCAGTAAATGTTCTTTATACACCTTTCCTGCATGCACCACAATTTCATCGTGGGGCTTTGCTGATTTCAGGGCATCATGAATCGTAGGAAAGGTTTTTCCCTTTCCTACGTCAATCGTGCGGCCTAAACTCGGAAGCGTGCACAACAAGCCGAGAAACAGCGTTAGTTTACGGCATGTTGTATTTTTAATCTTTCCCATGAATCGAGTAGGATAGAGCGAGTTTTCATAGCAAATGTGCGCGCATGGTTTTTATTTTTAAAAGCTGCTACGCCACCATTCATCGGACTTTTAATGTCTTCACCGAGCACAAGATTGGCCGTTTTGATGTCGATTAAAGTGTCGGGGTGTTCATAATCTGCTACATATATTTTTGCAACGATGCTATCCGAAAGTTTCTTGTCATGGATGTGATGAAACAAACATGATAGATCGTCGAATTTGAAACATTTCCCTTTGTCGGTAATGATTTCACATGCAAACTGAGGTTCTTCAATAGTCATGCCACATTTTGCACAATTATCTTTCCCCAAATCAACGGGCTGTGGTTTATCGTTGTGTGTGCAAGCGCTGACACAAAGAAGTGTCAGCAACAGCACAAAGGCTGCTGCTGACCCCTTTATCAGTTTCTTACGAAAGTTTTCTTTCATACGAATTAATCTTGTTTTGCTTTGTTCCCAAAGACGACAACCTCTTTTACAACAACATACAAGAGGATGATACCTGCAAGCATAAGCAAGTATCCGCCGACATTAGGTTGTGAAAGGGCGTCGAAGCTTAGGAGTTGTTTCTCGCCAAGAATAGGGGGTTGGTAGGACATGCCCGGGACTTTGATTGGTGCATCGGGCGAAAGATTGTGCCCGTAAACGTAGGTCCAATGGTAGAAATCAATAAAACCAAGAACGCCAAAGATACCAAACGATATTAAAGAGGCGATGCTTAACTTTTTGTTTTTAATGAATGCTGTGACTAAAAAGAGCACAGCAAATGCACCAAGGATGATGGGCAAAGCCGTGAACTCCCAGAAATCTCCAGGGTGGATTTGTGCCATTCCCACATAGTGATTCAATTCATTAATCTTGTAAAGATCATTGCCTTCGTCTCCACCCGAAACACCATCGAGGCCACCGATGTAGAGAACCATCCCCTCGGGATATTGCGGTGCAGTAAGATCAATTCGCCATACAGATGTAAAAGCGCTTATCGCTGTGAATATGCCCGCAACAATAAGCAATATCATACTTGATTTTGAGAGCTTACCTGTAAAATTAAATTTCATATACTTTCATCTATGATGAACCTGTCGTCGGCGCAAGTCTTTGATGTTGATCTTAACACGCGACAGGTTCATGATTGTTTCCTTTTTATTTTGTTCTTTGATTATCGCTTGTGTGTTGTTGGAGCAGCACCCGATTGTGTGGTAGGTTTCGTCACAGTGAATTGTGATGGCAACTTATCGTCAATCGTAAAGCTCAGAGGTGTATTGCTTCCTTTGGGAGACACGCGAACATAACCTTGCATTTCTTGGTGCAATGCACTGCAGAAGTCGGTGCAGTAGAATGTCAAGATGCCTACGCGATTGGGAATCCATTTCAACGTGCATGTTTCTCCGGGCATAACCAACAACTCTGCATTGTTGTTGCCTTTGACAGCGAAACCGTGTGGGATATCCCATTCTTGTTCGATGTTTGTTACATGGAAGTAAACCTCATCGCCCATCTTAATGCCTTCGATATTGTCGGGAACAAGACGCGAACGGATGGCTGCCATGTAGACATCAACGCGGTTTCCATGGCGCTCAACACGAGCTTCTTGTGCGGTGCTGATCTTGTAAGGATTGTGGTTGTTCTTCAATAAAGTGAAGTTCACCATGTTGGGTTTTAACATGTCTGCTGCAATGGCACTGGCATAGTGGGGCTCACCAATCAATGGGAACTCAAGAAGCAACTTCATCTTATTACCACTAATGTCATAGAGTTGTGCAGCTTGGCAAAGTTCTGGCCCTGTTGGAGGAAGCAATCCTTTGTAATCTTGTTGTAAGCAATCATATATTTGCCATAAGGCTTCTTGGTATCGGCACCGAGGACAGAGAGGTGACCCACCGAATAATAAGTTGGGATGCGATCCTCAATCTGACAATCTTTGAGACGCCATTTCACAATTTCCGAAGAAATGAAGAAACTGGTGTAGGCATTGCCGTCGGCATCAAACTCGGTGTGGAGCGAGCCTAAGCCCGGAGCCTGCACCTCGCCATGCAAAGCGTCTTCGTATTTAATGACGTTGATACCTTCAACCTTACCATCGAACTTGTGGTTCTTGATGGCTTCTTGAATCTTTTTGAAGCTGAACACAGGGAGGTTGGCGCTCAACTTACCGTTACCCACGATGTATTCGCCCGTCGGGTCGACATCCACGCCGTGGGGAGACTTTGGGCATGGGATGAGATAAAGGAAGTCGTTGACCTTGCGCGTGTCAATCACTTTCACCTTGTTTAGAATCTCAGACGTTGCCTGCTCGGTGTTTTCGTTCATCACGTTGTGCGCATATTTGCAAGCCTTCCAATCGAAATCGCCTTTTGCGGCATGCTCAGCGGCTTTCTTCCAGTTGATGGCGAGGATATAGTCCTTATCGTTTTGCGAAGCATTCACCTCTAAGAGCGAGTGAGCTTCCTCGGTGTTGTAACACGTGAAGAACGACCAATCGGCTGATTCATTCTTGCCGCTGTGGCTCAAATCATAGTTGAACGGAGGCAGGTTTAATTGGAAATCCAAATTCAGATGTCCTGTCTTTTGGTCTACCTTGATATAAGAAACGCAACCGCGGAACTTGGTCTTGTAGTCTTTAATCGAAACGTCGCCATTCTCATAGTCGGCAGGAACGCTGAACCGAGAGCCTGAAACAATATATTCGGTGTTGCTCGTGATGAAAGGCGAAGCGTGGTTACCGCTGGTGTTGGGCAACTCAATGATTTCTGCTGTGCGGAATGTTTTTAAGTCGATGCGCGCAATACGTGGCGTGTTGTTGGCATTGATGAAGAGCCAACGGCCATCGTACATGGCATTTGTCTCAGATAGTTGGGTGTGGTGTGAGTCATCCCATGGCACAAAACCAAATGACGTGTTCAGCAGAGGTTTGGTGTTTTCATCATAGCCATAACCGTTTTCTCCATTTTGAGAGAACACAGGAATGACTTTCAAAAGGCGTCCGGAGGGAATACCATAGACGGAAACCTGACCGCTAAAGCCACCAGAAACAAAGTCATAATACTCGTCGTAGTGCCCAGGAGCCACATAGACCTGCTTAGCAGCGTCGTCGTCAACGGCAATGTGGCCAGCCTTTTTGGGCTTGCAAGCATGCAACACGCCACCTAAGATGCAGAGTGAAGCCAATGCGTAAATTGAAGATTTCTTCATAAAATATCTGATTAAAATATGTTATTTGGCCGTAAAATTATATGATTTCTTCGACAGATGCAAATATTGCCCGTTTGTCATGGCTTTTCTTTATAAAAAATTAAACTTTCGGTATGCGCATGAGGTCCGAAATCATCTCCTTGCCTTTTTATGATATAAGGTGGATGAAGAAAATGGTCATTCGGAGGGCAAAATGGTCTTTTACAGCGTTGCGGCAATCCTCATTCACAGCTGGCGAGCAGGTATAAATAAGAACTTGCGGCACACTCAGATGGAGCATGCCGCAAGTATAATAAGGTGGAATGGCGATTGGCCATTAGCCTTTGATGGCTGCAATGCCGGGAAGTTCCTTTCCTTCGATGGCTTCTAACAAGGCGCCGCCACCGGTGGAGATATAAGAAACCTGGTCGGCCAAGCCAAACTTGTTGATGCAAGCCACAGAGTCGCCGCCGCCAATGAGCGAGAATGCACCGTTCTTTGTGGCTTTGGCAATGGCTTCGGCAATGGCTTTTGAGCCACCAGCGAAGTTGTCGAACTCGAATACGCCGGCAGGACCGTTCCACAGGATGGTCTTTGACTTTTCAATCACCTCGGCAAAAGCCTTACGCGATTCGGGACCGGCATCCATCCCTTCCCAGCCATCGGGAATATTGTCCGAGGGTGCGACGCTCTGTTTGGCATCGTTCTTGAAATCGTCGGCGATGATTGAATCGGTGCCGAGCACCAAGTTCACATGATTTTCCTTGGCCTTCTTCATCACATCCAACGCCACGTCCAATTTATCTTCTTCGCAGATGCTCTTGCCAATCTTTCCGCCTTGCGCTTTGGCGAAAGTGTAGGTCATGCCACCGCAGAGAATCAAGTTGTCGACCTTGCCCAGCAAGTTTTCGATGATACCAATCTTGGTCGACACCTTCGAGCCACCCATGATAGCGGTGAAGGGGCGTTTGATGTTGTTGAGCACGGCATCAACGGCCTTCACTTCTTTCTCCATGAGATAGCCCAACATCTTGTGGTCGGCATCGAAATAATCGGCGATGACTGCCGTAGAAGCATGTTTGCGGTGAGCCGTACCGAAAGCGTCCATCACGTAGCAATCGGCATACGAAGCCAGTTTCTTCGCGAAATCCTTCTGGCGCGCTTTCATCTCCTTCTTCGCCTCGTCATATTCGGGCGTGCCCTTCTCAACGCCCACGGGTTTGCCCTCTTCTTCGGGATAGAAACGGAGGTTCTCCAACAGCAGCGCTTCGCCCGGCTTCAGTGCAGCCGTTTCGGCTTCGGCATGGCCACAATCTTTGGCGAATTTCACCTCAACGCCCAATGCGTCCGACACATTTTTCACGATTTGCGAGAGCGAGAGCTCTGCCTTCACCTTACCTTTGGGCTTGCCCATGTGGCTCATCATGATGAGCGCGCCACCATCGGCCAGCACCTTCTTCAACGTTGGCAATGCACCGCGAATGCGCGTGTCGTCAGTCACTTTTCCATTTTCGTCCAAGGGGACATTGAAGTCCACGCGAACGATTGCCTTCTTACCAGCAAAATTAAATTGTTCGATCGTCATTTTACAGTTATTTTTGATGTTAAAAATCTTTCGTTTTATGCTCGGCAAAGATACGGCTTTTTCGTTGAAACAGGGAAACCTTTACCGAGATTTCATTGCTTTTTCTATGCTATCGCCGTGTTTTGGCACATCAAGTTGGCAATATTTCAGGCGCATGGTGCTCCATCGAAAAGGGTTGCCGGCGAGGTGCTCGCCGACGGACTAAAACGAGAAAAGATTGCCGGCGAGGTGCTCGCCGACGGACTAAAACGAGAAATGATTGCCGGCGAACTGCTCGCCGACGGACTAAATCAAGAAAGGTTGCGTGGTAGAGGGGGTTGATGGAGGCTGGTAGGGTCGGTGCCTGTGTGCCCGACCGTGTCGTCCCATGAGGGTGCATCTGTCGTTGCCTTGTGGGGAACGGACTATGCGTCGTATAGGGTTGGGTCGTCGATTCCGGCGGCTTGCAAGGCTTCTTTGCGCTCGATGCAGGTGCCGCATTTGCCACAATGGTGCGCGCCGCCTTTGTAGCAGCTCCATGTTTCGGCATAGTTGAGACCGAGCCGTTTGCCAATGCGCGCGATGTCGGCTTTGGAAATGTTGGTATAGGGCGCCACAACATGCGCTTTTACGTAGGTTCCGGCTGTGGCTGCGGCGTCGATGGCGCGGATGAATTGCGGCGTGCAGTCGGGATAGAGGGTGTGGTCGCCGCCATGGTTGGCGATGAAAACCTGCGTGAGGCCGTGACTTTCGGCCACGCCAATGGCAATGGCGAGCATGATGCCGTTGCGGAAGGGCACCACGGTGGATTGCATGTTGTTGGCGGCATAATGGCCTTCGGGAATGGCGTCGGCACCTTGGAGCAACGAGCTTTCGAAGTGGCGTTGCATGAAATCTAAGTTGATGACGATGTGGGGAATGCCCAAACGCTTGCAGTGCATGGCGGCGAGGGGAATCTCGCGGGCGTTGTGGTTGCTGCCATAATCGAAGCTGATGCCCAAGGCGATGTCGTCTTGCCGGTCGTAGAGCAGCGTGATGCTGTCCATGCCGCCGCTCACAATAATCACAGAATTTTTCTTTGCCATGTTTATCCAAATAAAGTTCGTAGTGCCTCTTCAACCTTTTTCACGGGGTGGAGGGCAATGTTATATTTTCGTTTGTCGAAGCCTTTGAGGTTGTAGGCGGGGATAATCATGTGGGTGAAGCCCAACTTTTCGGCTTCGGCAATGCGCTGTTCGATGCGGCTCACGGGTCGCACTTCGCCGCTCAATCCCACTTCGCCTGCCATGCACCAACCTGCTTCGATGGCCGTGTCGACGTTGCTCGAGAGCACGGCCGCAATGACGCTGAGGTCCATGGCCAAGTCGGTTACACGCAGTCCGCCGGCAATGTTGATGAACACGTCTTTCTGCATGAGTTTAAAGCCCACGCGCTTTTCGAGCACGGCCAGCAACATGTTGAGGCGGCGTTGGTCGAAGCCAGTGGCTGTGCGCTGTGGCGTGCCGTATGCGGCCGACGAAACCAAGGCTTGTGTTTCGACCAAGAAGGGGCGCACGCCTTCGATGGCGGCAGAGATGGCCACGCCCGAAAGGCCTTCGTGGTCTTGCGTGAGCAGCAATTCAGAGGGATTGGAAACGGGGCGCAGGCCATCTTGTCGCATTTCGTAGATGCCGAGTTCCGACGTGCTTCCGAACCGATTTTTGATGGCGCGCAGAATGCGATACATGTAGTGCTGGTCGCCTTCGAATTGGATAACGGTGTCGACAATGTGTTCTAAAATCTTCGGTCCGGCCAACGTTCCTTCCTTATTGATGTGGCCAATGAGGATGACGGGGATGCCGCTCGTCTTGGCGAAGCGCAGCAAGGCCGAAGCACATTCGCGCACCTGTGTGATGCTGCCGGGCGAACTCTCCACCTCTGAGGTGGAAATGGTTTGGATGGAATCGATGATGACGAGCTCGGGCTTGGCCTCTTTGATGCTGTCGAAGATGTTTTCTAACGACGTTTCGCACAGCACTTGCACGGCACCGTTGCCTCCGATGCGCTCGGCACGCATCTTAATTTGATGGGCGCTCTCTTCGCCGCTCACATAAAGGATGTCGCGGTTTTGCATGCGCAGAATGGTTTGCAGCGTGAGGGTGCTTTTGCCAATGCCGGGCTCGCCGCCTAAAAGCACTATGCTACCCGGCACCAATCCGCCGCCCAACACGCGGTTGAGCTCGGCATCTTGCATGTCGATGCGTGGCTCGTCTTGTGCCGAAATCTCGTGTAGGAATTGCGGTTTGTTGTGGTGTTCCAACTTGTTGCGCACGGCGTGGGCTGCCGATTTCGCCGCCATCGACCCCGAGTCGGCTGCAATTCTGATTTCCTTGTAGGTGTTCCATTGTCCGCAAGCGGGGCATTTG
This sequence comes from Segatella oulorum JCM 14966, assembly GCF_000613785.1. Lineage (GTDB taxonomy): Bacteria > Bacteroidota > Bacteroidia > Bacteroidales > Bacteroidaceae > Prevotella > Prevotella oulorum. The sequence goes on from NZ_BAJQ01000027.1 coordinate 17,969, forward strand.
CCAATCCATTTGGCCGACTCTTGTCCGCAGTTGCTGCACACGTAGCTATTTTGTCTTTTGCCATTGCTTTTTGAGTTTTAAAGAAGTTGACTTCGAATTTGTCCGAGCAGCATTCTCATGAAGCGCGAATGCTGTTCTTACGGCCTTTGAAAGCCACACAAAAGTAAGCATAATATTCGATGTTACAAAATTATTTATTACTTTTGCACGATATCGAAACGAAGCAAAATGAAGAAACAATCCCTGTTTTTTGGATGGAATATAAGCGCTTTGTTGGGCGCTGTTTTGTTGCTGGCAGCTTGCGGCTTGTCAGAACACGAACGCCAACGTTTGTCGCAAGTCGAGCGCATGCGTCTGCAACGCGAAGACTCGTTGGCACTGAAGATTGCCGTGTTGCCCACCTTAGACTGTTTGCCGTTGTATGTGATGAAGGCGCATCAGCTGTATGACACGGCGCAGTTGGATTTGCGCTTAAAACCCTATTTGGCGCAGATGGATTGCGACACAGCCTTTCGTAATCGGCGTGTGGAGGGCATGGTGAGCGATCTTGTGCGCACAGAGCGCCTGAAACAGCAGGGAATCGGCGTAGACTATCTCACCGCCACCAATGCTTATTGGCAACTCTACACCAATCGGTTGGCGCGTTTGCGGCGGCTCAATCAGTTGGGCGATAAGATGGTGGCGATGACGCGCTTCTCGGCAACCGATTATTTAACCAATCGCACCCTCGACACGGTGAAGACGCGTGCGCAGGTGTTTCGCGTGCAATTCAATAATGTGCTGATACGGTTGGATATGTTGCTCAACAACGAGATTGATGCTCTTTGGCTGACCGAACCACAAGCCACAAAGGCGCGAATCTTGGGAAATCCCATGTTACGCGATAGCCGCGACTTCAAAGTGGCGTTGGGTGTGTTGGCCTTGCGCACGGCCGGTGTGAGCGATGCTCGGCGTAAAGCGCAACTGGCAGCTTTCGTAAAAGGATATAATCGAGCGTGTGATTCGCTGAATCAGCGCGGCTTGCAGGCCTATGCCGATGTGATAGCGCGGCAGTGCAAAGCTGATAAAGCCACACTCCAAGCATTGCCTAAATTGCATTATTCACACATCGCGCCACCGCGTCAACAGGATATTGCCGTGGCGGCGCACGCATTTAAAGATTAAATGATGGAGTTCGAACATACTTATTTGGGAGCGGTGCATTCGGCTATCCTTTATGATCGGGATGTGGCCGAGGCGTTAAATTTATTTTCTGAGGAGTTCGCTTCGGGTGATTATCCCCAATTCGAAACGCGGTTGCAGACCATTTCGTCGAATTATGATTTGATGAAAGATTATATGCGGCGCGGTTTTCAAGACCCCATGCGCAATCAACTCTACACCGACATGTTGCATCAACTCTACAGCCTTTATTTCGATGTGGCGCTGGATGAGGAAATCTATGCAACGAGCTATTATCAGCTGGCGGCGCAACATGCAAAGCACATTGATTTGGGCGACGGCGCATGGGTGGATGATTTAGAGCGCTATGTGCAAGATGTTGCCATGCTCTCGTTGGAAACGAGCAAAGAAAAACCATCCGCCACGCGGCAGTTGCGCCATGCGCACGAGCAACAGTTGGCCAAGATTTTCGATGCCATCATCGTGTCGCCCTTTTGGAACGAAAGCATTTGCGCACAGATGAAACGCCTGTTCTCAAGTCCGTTGATAGATGTTTACGATGCCCAGGCGTTAGTTTCGGCCGTGATGCTGAGCGGACTCAACCGCATCGATCCCTCGCGCTTCATCTTGCTTTGGGAGGTGTGGCAGCAGGCCGACGACGACGAGTTGCGGCAGCGGGCGCTGGTGGGCTGGCGCTTGATGTTGACCCACAAAGATTTTCACCGCATAGAAAGCTGCGATGCGCACTTCACGGCAGCGCTCAAAGGAGCCGAGGGCGAAAAGCTCAAAGCGTTGTTGCTGTCGATTGACGAGCAGCTCATTTATTGCAGCAATGCGCGCAACGACATGCAGACCATTCAGCGCGACATCCTGCCCGACATGATCAAACGGGCGAAAACCGATTTGCTGCACGACAATATTTTCCCGCATGACGAGGCCGATATCAACGATATTCTTTATCCCGACAAGGCCGAAAAGGACATGGAGCGCATGGAGCAGCACATGAAAGAGTTGGCCGACATGCAGCAGCAAGGCATGGATGTTTATTTCGGCGGCTTTGCACAAATGAAGCGCTTCCCTTTCTTTGCGACGTTGAGCAACTGGTTTGTGCCTTTCTCGCCATCGAATGCCGCCTTAGACGAGCCGTTGGAAACGTTGGGGCAGCAGGGCTTCATCGCCTCCTTGTTTCAGACAGGCCCCTTTTGCGACTCCGACAAATATTCGTTCCTCTTTGCCGTGCAGCGCATTTACAGCCAGATGCCGCCCCAGCTGCGCGACATGATGCGCCATGCCAAGATGGCCATCGACGAGGAGCATTTGCCCAAAGATCTCTCAGCCTTTCGGCGTCGGCAATATCTGCAAAGCCTCTACCGTTTCTTTGCGCTCAACGATTGGCGCAAAGACTTTCGCAACCCCATGCCCGATTTGGATGACCAGGACAATCATAATTTAGCTTTCTTGACCGACTATTTCCACATCGGCAATGCGCTTCAAGAGGCTGTTACGCTCATTGCGCTGGCCGAGCGGCGTGCCCATTGGCCGATGGCTTATGCCTTGTTTGAACATTACAAAATTCCTTTCTACAGGTGGGATGGCATTCTCCCCGATAAACTCGATAGCATGCTGACCTATCTGCGTTTGCGCATACGTTTTGAAAGATATGAAAAGGTACACGGCGAGCTGTCGTGTTTTTGGGAAGACTTGGGAACGCACGCCAGCCAGTTGATTTATCTCTCGGCGCTGAGCAATCCCGAAAGTGGGCTCAGATATGAAGATTTGTTTGACCGCACCAACCCGCCGACCAGCGTATCTATGCAGGTGGAACGCAACGTGCGCTTCACATCCGACGTGGATTTGCGCCGCTGTGCCGCAGCCTATTATTGCAATCATGAGTGGGAGGCGGCGGCGTTGGCCTATCGCGAACTGTTGCGGCGCGACGAGCGCACGGAGTATAAAATTTATTTGGGCTTGGCCTTGGCGCAGCAACGGCTGTTCGATGAGGCGTTGAAACTGCTCTATCCCCTTTATTTCGACACCCCCTCGTTGCCGGTGACGCGTGCCATTGCCTGGATTTTGCTCAATCAAACGCAGCTCGAACGCGCCGATCGCCTTTACGACGAGCTGTTTGCGCAGCACGAACTCGTGGCCGACGACTATCTCAACGCGGCCTATGCCAAATGGTTTTTGCGGAAGATGGATGCCGCCATCCAGTTGCTCGTGCAATGGCAGAAGCACAAGCTAAAACCTGTCGGAGGGGCTACTCCCGAGAACAACGTGCAACATGATAGGCCGGGCAAGTTGAGAGGCATGTTGATGGATGCTTTCAAACAAGATTGGAGCACGTTGAAGGCAAATGGCATCTCAAAAATTGAATTGCGCTTGATGGCCGATCTCGCGGCCAATGCGCTATTGCTTTCTTGAATGTGCAACCGTCATGCACCACGAGAAATTTTATTTTCCGCGCAAACAATCCTGCGGCGCAGAAAAAACTCGTTGTTTTTTGACGCGCGACCCTGCGGCGCAGAAAAAACTCAGTTTTTTTGACTTGCAATCCTGCGGCGCAGAAAAACTCGGTTTTTTTGACTTGCAACCCTGCGGCGCAGAAAAACTCGGTTTTTTTGACTTGCAACCCTGCGGCGCAGAAAAAACTCAGTTTTTTTTGACTTGCAACCTTGCGGCGCAGAAAATCCCGAGGCGCTACTGCCAACTGACCTTTTTGGCAACAGTGGAAAAACATTTTCGCGGTGGCAGCACCTTCGTTGTTGCAAAAAGAAAAATCCGCAAACAGCGTGTGTCTGCGGATTTTTAGTTTCGTTTTGCGGTCAACGGCCTACGAATTCATCGAGAGCAAGAACTCGTCGTTGTCGCGCGTGTGCGCCATTCGGCTGTGAATAGCGTTCATGGCTTCGATGGGATTCATGTCGCTGATGAATTTGCGCAATATCCACATGCGGTCGAGCGTGGTCTTGTCTTGCAGCAAATCGTCGCGGCGGGTGCTCGAAGCCACGAGGTTGACAGCCGGGAAGATGCGCTTGTTGCTGAGCGAGCGGTCGAGCTGCAACTCCATGTTACCCGTGCCTTTGAATTCCTCGAAAATCACTTCGTCCATCTTGCTGCCCGTGTCGATGAGGGCCGTTGCGATGATGGTGAGCGAGCCGCCGCCTTCGATGTTGCGCGCTGCACCAAAGAAGCGTTTGGGCTTTTGCAGGGCGTTGGCATCCACACCACCCGTGAGCACCTTGCCGCTGGCAGGGCTCACCGTGTTGTAGGCGCGGGCCAAGCGGGTGATGGAGTCGAGGAATATCACCACGTCGTGACCACATTCCACCATGCGTTTGGCCTTTTCGAGCACGATGCCGGCGATTTTCACGTGGCGTTCAGCCGGCTCATCGAAGGTCGATGCAATGACTTCGGCATTCACCGTGCGCGCCATGTCGGTCACTTCCTCCGGGCGTTCGTCAATGAGCAACATCATCAAGTAGGCCTCGGGGTGATTGGCTGCGATGGCGTTGGCAATGTCTTTCATCAAGATGGTCTTACCCGTCTTGGGTTGTGCCACGATGAGGGCGCGCTGACCTTTGCCGATGGGCGAGAACAGGTCGACGATGCGTGTGGAGAGATTGGTGGTGCGGCGGTCGCCACAGAGCGTGAATTTCTCTTCGGGGAAGAGTGGGGTGAGGTGTTCAAAGGGCATGCGATCGCGCATTTCGGCAGGGTCGCGGCCATTGATTTTGTCGATGCTGGTGAGTGGAAAATATTTCTCACCTTCATGGGGTGGGCGCACATGGCATTCAATGACATCGCCCGTTTTCAAACCGTGTTTCTTGATGATGTTGGCGGTGATGTAGACATCGTCGGGCGATGAGAGGTAGTTGTAGTCGCTGGAACGCAGGAAACCGTAGCCGTCGGACATCACTTCGAGCACGCCGTTGGCGCTGATGAGATTGGTAAAATCAAATTTCTCCTCGGTGGGTCGGGTGGGAGCCTGCCGTTGAAAGCTCTGCTGGTTGGCCATGCCGATGGTGGGGTTGTCAAACATGTCGTAGTTGGGCACCGCACCTTGATCTTCGATAGGGATGTCAACAGCGATGATAAAGTCTGTGCCATCGCCGGGGTCGCCCTCCCAAACACCGGCGCGCGTTTCTTCAGGTGCGGTCTTCCGCTCCTTGCCGCGGTCTTTAATTTTGGCTTGCAGTTGCGCCAACAGATCCTCTTTCTCGCTGTCGTTATCGCTGTTGGCTGCCGTGTTGAATTGTGCTTCGGGAATGGCAAACTCGGGGATGTCTGCCTGCTTTTGCGTTGCAGCCGTGGCTTCAGGCGCATCATTCGCAGCCTCTTTTCCGGCAGCCTCGGCGGTTTTGGCTTCTGCAACGTTTTCTTCTGCGGCCGAACTTTCGGTTGTTTCTTCCGCATCAGGTGCCTTTTGTGCAGCTTCTGCAGCAGCAATGATTTCAAGTTCTTTTTTCGATTTCCGTCCTCTGTGTTTGGGCATCGTGGCCAAAACCTCTTCGAGGTTCTCGGCCTTTGTGTTTTCTTCAACAGTTTTTGCTTCCATATCAGTTTCATTAAAGAGCGATTTCTGCTCCAAATTGGTTGCCTTTTTCTTTGTGTCGAGATTTTCTCCAGCTTTTCCTTTCACGCTATATACGTGGTCAGACTCCTTTTTAGCAATGCGTGTGCGTTTTCTTTTCGTTGTCAAGGGGTTTTTGTTTCCCTCTTCAATCGCTTGCTTGTCGAGTATCGCATAAATGATATCCTCTTGGCTATCATTGGCATGAATTGTTGCACCTAAGCCTTCTGCGATTACTTTTAAATCCGGAATGCTTTTAGGTAATAGCTCATCTTTACTATACATATCTAATTGTATGTGAAAATATTTTGTTGATGGAATAACGTTTCACGGATGGAAACGCCTTGTTTTTAATTGCTGCAAAGGTAAATAAAATATTTGTATGTGCAAAAAAAGAGCCTGCTTTTTTCAAAGCAGACCCCCTAATATGAAGTGAAAAAGAATGATTATTCGCCTTTTTCCATCTTAGCTTTCAAATCAGCCAGCACGTCTAAGTCGCCTAAAGAGGTTCCGGCTGTTACGTTGTTGATTTGAGCAGCTGCGTCGCCCTTGTGTGCATTGTGCTTGCGTGTGGGCTTCGTTGCAACGACATCGTCCTTGCCTTCTTCAAATGTGCGGCTGTGAGAGAGGATGATACGCTTGGTATCTTTCACAAACTCTATTACCTTGAAGGGCAGTTCTTCACCAAGTTGTGCTTGCGAACCATCTTCCTTCACGAGGTGTTTGGGTGTTGCAAAACCTTCACCACCTTCGTTCAATGTAATGACTGCACCCTTGTCCATGAGCTGTGTAATCTTACCTACGTGCACAGAACCTGGGGTATAGAGTGTTTCATAAGTATCCCAAGGATTGTCTTCGAGCTGCTTATGGCCAAGGCTCAAACGGCGATTTTCCTTATCGATGTCTAAAACAACTACTTCGATCTCATCCCCTACATTGGTGAATTCTGAAGGATGCTTAACTTTTTTCGTCCATGACAAGTCGCTGATGTGAATTAAGCCATCAACACCTTCTTCGAGTTCAACGAAGATACCAAAGTTGGTGAAGTTGCGAACCTTTGCAGTGTGCTTGCTACCTACAGGATATTTCACCTCAATAGCCTCCCAAGGATCTTCCTTCAGTTGCTTGATACCCAAGCTCATCTTACGCTCATCGCGATCGAGCGTCAGGATAACTGCCTCAACTTCGTCGCCAACATGCAAGAAATCTTGTGCTGAACGGAGATGCTGACTCCATGACATTTCGCTCACGTGGATTAAGCCTTCAACGCCGGGTTGAATTTCAACAAATGCACCATAGTCAGCAATTACAACAACTTTACCTTTCACATGGTCGCCCACTTTGAGGTCGGGACTCAAGGCATCCCATGGGTGAGGAGTGAGTTGTTTCAAACCAAGTGCAATGCGCTTCTTGCCTTCATCGAAGTCTAAGATAACGACATTAATCTTTTGGTCGAGTGCAACAACCTCATGAGGATCGCTTACGCGGCCCCAAGAAAGGTCGGTAATGTGAATCAATCCGTCTACACCGCCGAGGTCAACGAATACACCATACGAAGTGATATTCTTCACTGTGCCTTCGAGCACCTGACCCTTCTCTAAGTGAGAAATAATTTCTTTCTTCTGTGCTTCCAACTCAGCTTCAATCAAAGCCTTGTGAGAAACAACAACGTTGCGGAACTCTTGGTTGATCTTAACCACCTTGAATTCCATGGTTTTGCCCACGAATACATCGTAGTCGCGTATAGGATGAACGTCAATCTGGCTTCCGGGCAAGAATGCTTCAATACCAAATACATCGACAATCATACCACCCTTCGTGCGGCACTTGATATAACCCTGAACAATATCTTCATTCTCAAGGGCAGCATTCACTTCATCCCAGCTCTTGTTGAGACGAGCTTTCCTGTGAGAAAGCATCAACTGACCTTTCTTGTCTTCTTGGTTTTCAACAAAGACTTCAACTTTGTCACCAACTTTCAAATCGGGGTTATAACGGAATTCTGAAGCTGGAATAATACCATCGCTCTTGTAACCGATGTTTACCACAACTTCTTTCTTGTCGAGTGCAATCACGGTGCCCTCTACTACTTGATGCTCCTGAATTTTATTCAGGGTTTCATCATAGGCCTTTTCAAGGTCTTGCTTGCTGACATTTGCTTGGGTACCGTGCTCAAATTCGTCCCAATCAAAGTCTGCCAACGGTTGTACGTTCTTTAAATCTGACATAAAAATAATAAAAAATTTAATTAATAAAGTTAGACTTTATGTGAATTGTGGCACACCATATTATAATAGGTGTGCTCGAAAACGCCTGCAAAGGTACATGAATTCGTAAGAATGCTATGCTTTTGCACTTTATTTTTCTTGGCGAAAGCAGTTATTTAACTTTTTTTATTTCTATTCTGTGCTTATTCTTTCTGAATAGTTCGCCTATTCCATTGAAATCTTTTTTCAGAATAAAGCCAATGCCTTGCGTGTTCAAACTATTGCGAGTGAAATAGCGATCATTGGTTTGATTGTACATTCTGATGGCGAAATTACCGTTCGGAAACAGCAAGTAGCGCAAATCAAAATCGCCAATGAAACTGGTTGTTGCGTTGGCATTGTCACGATAACCAAACTGACCATTGAACAAAAGGCGGTTGTTTAGAAGCCTACCGCTTAGGATTCCTTCATATTCAGCATTGTTCCATCCTTCGTCACCTGTCGATATATTGGCTCCGAAATTCCAGTTGGTGTTGTTGATGACACTACTCAACACATTGTTAATTTGTTGGCTTACTGTTCCGCTGAGAATGCTCTGCATGGCCAAACTGGTTTTGCTTTGTCCGGTTTCCGTGGCTGCATTGTTCGATGCTTGGGTATAGAATCGGCCTATAGCCAACAGATAGAGCACCTGCTGATTCATTTCTTCTTCACTATTGATGAGGCTTAAAACCATTTGTTTTGCATCGCTGTTGAGTGTTGGCAAATCGAGATTAAAGTCTAATTTTGGGGCAGCAGGCGTCCCGGTGATATTCATTAAGCAGTTTACGCGGATGTTGTTATTGGCAAAACTACGACCAATATTTAAATCGGACAGACTAACTCCTTGCACCGTATATTGCGCCTTGAGATTTAATGCAGCATGATAGGGGTCACCTCCGAAGCTGATTGTTCCTCCGGGTATAAAGCTGAAATCGCGTTTAATGGCGTTTTGTATGGTGAGCTTATACATGCCATTGTCGACAAGATAATTGCCATACATATCAAATCCACCTTTATTATAATAGGTGGCGCGAATACCTCCTGAACCGTGTAGTGTGATGTTGTCGTCTGTAGCTTTGTCCATAAGCAGTTTTATGGTGGCATCAGGTGTCATGTTAATGAGGAAATTAATGTGCATGTCCGATGGAATATCCGACTCCTCATCTACATTTTGTTGTGGCTTATTTTCTACCATTTGCAATGCTTCCTGCCCTCTGTCTCGCCAATGAATGAATTCTTGGTCGCAATTGCCGTTGGACTGGCCACATTATATACAATCTGTGTACCTTGATTCGGACGTGCATCTATGTTGATATCCACGTTTCCAGGCCGACCTTTGATGTCGCATCGTCCCGTTGCATAGGCTGTTCCATAAAACGTGTTGTTGCCAAATTCGTGGGTATCATAGACCAAAAGGTTGTGTGCTTCAATCGTACAGTCGTAACTCATTTGTGTGAGATGTTGGTGATGGAGCACCCCATAGAGCACCCCATGATAGCCATCCTTGTCGTAGAGCGTGTCATTCATGAGATAAATCTCATCCGGAATGGCATGCATGTGCGCATCTTTAAGCGTATATTCTGTGTTGAGTGTGCTCAGATGTGCCTTCCCATTGACGATGGCATCGCCCGATAAATTAATGTTACTCAGCGGCCCTGCCACTTTGAAATCGCCTGAAGCATAGCCCTCTATGCGGTCAATGAAGCTGTCACAAAAGCTCTTTAAAAACGCTATGCGGGTGTTGTTGGCGGCAATATTGAGATCAATATAATTTTTAGTAGGCGACACATAGCCTCGGATATTCGTCAGTGCAAGCATCGGCGTGGCCCGATTGTCCTGCGTAAGTGTGTCGTGTGCTATGGCATCAATATCAATTTGTTCGGCCTTATCATTCCATGTTGCATTTGCAAGGAGTGTACCCATGCGCCCTTCTTGGAATTTAAAATCACTAATTTTAAATGTTCCTGCGGCCTGAGGCTTCGTAAAAACGTTAGAGACATGCGCACGCCCTGTTGCCTTTCCGCTAAAGTCTACTGCGTGGAAGTTTACCAAATTAAGGATGTAGGCCACGTCAATATTTTTTAATTCGGCCGTGATAGAATCATTTGAATGGGGCGTAGCCTCACCTGCAATGACAATATGTTGGTCGTCGTGCACTACTGCAAAATGGTCGATAGTAAGGTGCTTTGCCTGATAGATGATGTCGCTGGGTTGCACTTTCCATGCGGTTTTGTCAACCCATATATCGGAAGGATGGATGCGGATATGTGCTGTAGCTAACTTTTGATGAGTGAAAAATGTGGCTTCACTGCGCAGCGAACCCCATATACTTTTTCCTTTAAGATTTCTCCAGGTGAGGATAGAATTCAGTTTGTTGTCGGCGGCATTGGCTTGCACATTGAGATAAACCCCATGCCCGGTTTCGTCAACTTTCCGCGTTTGGATATTGGCTTTCAGTGTGTCTTGCAATGCAGAAAGGTACAGATAGCCTCGCTCAAAGTGTTGTCCGGCATAGGTAAACGAGGGCATTTGCGCTAAGATGTCCATTAAATGGTGTCTATCATTCACCATCATATTGAGCCGAAGAGGCTGTTGCAGGTCTAAATCTATGTCGAATACTTGTTGCAACCAATCGCTTTTTTGAATATTGGCTTCAAATGTAAAATCATTTGTTTTTATTTTCTTGTAATGTGGCAGCCCGGGAAGTGGGGAGTTTTGTAGCAATAATGTTGGTGATGCTGTTGGAAAGTGTGGCATAGTCATAGTTGCCTTTTAAACGCATCTGTCCGAAATCGCTGTCTAAACGAATGGTATGCACGCCCTCTTCAGTGCCCGCTTGCAAGGTCAAGGCATTGAGATGATAATGCTTATTGGGGGCTTGCATGTCAAAATCTTTGACACGTATGCTACCCAATGCGGTGTTAAGGTTGTGCCCTTTGATATTGGCATCTATTTGCATGCCGAAAAAAGCAGTAGGGATTTGCTTCGAAAGTTGCAGAGATTGTGGGTTAAAGTGCGCCACATTGGCTTGTAATTTGGCATTAAAAAGTTTGCCCATGTTACTGAATGAACCATTAAGGTGTATTTCTCCATTGGGATCATTCATATCAAACTTCCCATCAAAGTTCATCTGACGATTCTTTTTTTCTATGGCTGCATTCAGTGAAATGTTGTGATAGGTGTATTGGTTGTAATCAAACAGGTCAATCACACCTTTCGCTTTCACTCCCAGTGTGTTGCCCTGCCAGTAACCATCGGCATCGAGTTGTGCTTTAAAATTGCCAAACTGAGCATTGTTTGTAATTCTCCCTAAGGCTATTCCGGTTGTTTCGATGTGTCCTTTAAAACGATTGCTTTGTAGGTTCACCGCCAATTTGGCATTCCCTGCATCGGTATGGAGGTTGCCTTTTAGCGCGATGTTTTCGTGATGTCCATCTAAATCGCCTTTAAAATAAATGTTTCCCAATCGGGTAATCTCAAGCGGAATATGGAATTGTTGTCCTAAATTGTCCACCATAAACTGAATGCCATTGGCACGCAAACTGAGGGTGTTGATGTGCCCCTTCCATTGCAGATTGTTTTGCCAATTACGCATTGTTCCGTTGGCAGAAAGGTAAATGCTGGAGCCGGAAAGATGCAAATGGTGTACACGAAGCGAGGAGCTTGTGCCACTAATCCCTGTTGATACGTCTATTTTTTTAACGAAAGGGCGTAGTGCGGGCAATAAGAACGCAAAGTCGCAAGGGCGAATGTAGGAGGGTGAGAGGGTGAGGTTATAGGTCAGTGTGGGCAGGGCTAATTGCTTGTTTTCAAACTGATAATGTGCGATGCCGTCTTTTATGCGGATACATGTGCCGGGCATATCGATGTTGAGATAGCTCAGGCGGGCTTCTTTTTTGTTGGCTTGTAGCTTTGTTGTCAACGCGTTGAGGTGCATACCACTGGCTTCATCAAGTGCCAAACGCTTGATTTGCAAGTTTAAGCTATCGTTGGTTAGGGTGTTAACCAAGATATGTGCGCTGAGGTTTGTAATGTGCAGATGCTTTAAATTGAGTTGTCCAATGGTCTTTGGTGCATCTTTTTGGTGGTAAATGAGCGTGCCGTTGCGAATGATTAATGAACCAATGGTAACGTCAAGTCTCGACTCTTTTTGTGGCTCTTTCGAGGCAAGTGAATCGAGAACAAATTGATAATTGGGCTTGCTGTGGGCTGTTTGACGATAGGTGTTGGCAGTAGCACCAAATAATTGTGCAGAAGAAATGGAGACCTTTCCTTGTAGAAGCGATAAAATATTAACCTTGATGGATGCGCGTGATGAGGTTAATAACTTCTGTTGTTGCTGGTCGTAAATGGTTATTCCGTCAAGAATAATGCGATTGAGAAAGCCTAAATTAATCTCCTGAATTTCGACTTTCGTACCTAATTTCTCTGCAAGTGCATCGCTTGTTACGTTGCCGATACATGTTTTTACAGCAGGGATGTGCAGCAATATAACCAGTAGGAAATATAGACCCGCCATGGCCCATATTACACTATTGACAATATGTTTAAGTCGTTTCAGATGCTTTCCCCCTAATTTTGTGACGTTGCAAAATACATGAAAAAAGGAATATACGGGAATAATTTGACTTTTTTCTTTCCTTTATGCTTATTTTTCCTTAATTTTGCACCGGTTATTTCGACTGATTTGAGGAAATGAAAAATAATATTATATAAAATTGTTATGGCAAATGTAATTAAGTTGCGTAAGGGCTTAGACATTCACCTAACGGGTAAAGCGAAAAGTGTTCAGGTAACGCCACTCAAGAGTAAGCAATATGCTGTGGTTCCTGATAGTTTTGGCGGTGTTATTCCGAAGGTTCTTGTGCGCGAAGGCGATCGTGTTAAGGCTGGAGACGCATTGTTTGTGAATAAGAAATATCCTGAAGAAAAGTTTGCTTCTCCCGTAAGTGGTGAGATTACGGCTGTCGTTCGCGGTGATCGGCGTAAGGTTTTAGCCATTACCATTCAGGCAGATGAGACACAAGATTATGTGGATTTCGGTCGGCGTGATGTCGAGACGCTCACAGGAGATGAGGTGGAAAATGCGCTGTTGGAAGCGGGTTTGTTTGGCTTTATTCAGCAATTGCCTTATGCTGTGGCAACGACCCCCGATACCTTGCCGCGTGATATTTTTGTTTCGGCTTTCCGTGATATGCCTTTGGCTGCCGATTTCGAAGTGGAGTTGCAGGGCAATGAAGCTGCGTTTCAAGCTGGTTTGACGGCTTTGTCGAAGATGCAAACGACTCATTTGAGTGTGCATAAGAGTCAAACTGCACCTGCTTTGCTTCAGGCAAAACAGGTGGAGTTGCATGTGATAGAGGGTAAATGCCCTGCAGGAAATGTGGGTGTTCAGATTAATCATATTGCACCAGTGAATAAAGGTGAGGTCGTTTGGACGGTTGATCCCGCGGTGGTCATTATGATTGGCCGCTTGTTTTTGACGGGGAAGGTAGACCTTCGCCGTGTGATAGCCGTGGCAGGAAGTGAGGTTAATCATCCAATCTATGTAGAAGCGTTGGTGGGTACCCCTTTGGCTGTTGTTTTAGATGGGCAACTTAAGCATACAGAGCATGTGCGTATCATCAATGGCAATCCGCTAACGGGTGCAAAAACGACACTTGAAGGTGCTGTTGGTGCGCATACATCAGAGGTTACTGTTATTCCGGAAGGAGATAACTTGCACGAGATGTTGGGATGGATTTTGCCTCGCTTTCGGCAGTTTTCTACCTCGCGAAGTTACTTCTCTTGGCTGTTAGGTAAGCGTGAATACGATCTTGATGCACGTGTAAAGGGCGGTGAACGCCACATGATTATGAGTGGTGAGTATGATAAAGTGCTGCCGATGGATATCTATGGTGAGTATTTGATTAAAGCAATTCTTGCTGAAGATATTGATAAAATGGAACAATTAGGCATTTATGAGGTGAGCCCTGAAGACTTTGCTTTAGCGGAATTTGTTGATTCTTCGAAGTTGGAACTCCAGGCCATTGTGCGTCGTGGACTTGACATGTTGCGCAAAGAGAATGCTTAACGTAAACGAATATAAATCATGATGAGTTTAAGAAAATATCTCGATAAGATTAAACCCAACTTTGAAGCGGGTGGAAAATTACACGCTTTCCAAAGTGTGTTCGAAGGACTTGAGACCTTTTTGTTTGTTCCTAACACCACTGCAACGACAGGAACGAATATTCATGACGCCATTGATTCAAAGCGAATCATGAGTTTTGTGGTGATTGCTTTGCTTCCGGCGTTGCTTTTCGGAATGTATAATGTGGGCTATCAGAATTATCTTCTCGCAGGAAAATTGGCGGAAGCATCGTTTTGGAGTGTCTTTTTCTATGGTGCATTGGCTGTTCTTCCGAAAGTTGTCGTGAGCTATGTCGTTGGTCTTGGAATTGAATTTGCTTGGGCACAATGGAAGCATGAAGAGATACAAGAGGGCTATTTGGTGTCGGGTATCATCATTCCTTTGATTGTTCCCGTGAGTTGTCCATTATGGATGTTGGCATTGGCCTGTGCTTTTGCAGTTGTTTTTGCAAAAGAAATTTTTGGCGGAACGGGTATGAATATTTTCAATGTAGCGATTGCTGCACGTATGTTCCTGTTCTTCTCTTATTCTAATGCCATGACGGGTGACCGTGTTTGGGTTGCTAATCATTCCCTATTAGGTTTAGGAAATGACCTGCCTGATGCACTGACAGCTGCAACACCGTTAGGTGAGTTGGCTGTAGGAGCACTTCCACACGCTTCTATTGCCGATATGATTATCGGTTTCATCCCCGGTTCTATCGGCGAGACGAGTGTCATTGCGATTGCTATTGGTGCAGTTATTCTTTTGTGGACGGGTATTGCAAGCTGGAAAACTATGGGCGCTGTGTTCTGTGGAGGCGTTGTGATGGCGTTGTTATTCCATGCGTTGGGCATGACACCTGTGCAGTGGTATGAGCATATCATCTTAGGTGGTTTCTGCTTTGGTGCAGTGTTTATGGCCACCGACCCGGTGACTTCAGCACGCACCGAGACGGGAAAATACATCTATGGTTTCCTTGTTGGCGCGATGGCAATCATTGTCCGTGTGATGAATCCCGGTTTCCCCGAGGGCATGATGTTAGCGATATTCTTTGGAAATATGGTGGCTCCGTTGATTGATTATTGTGTAGTGCAACGCAATATCTCACAGCGTGCAAAACGACTAATGAATAAATAAAGGCAATGAAAACAAATTCTAATTCATATACAATTATCTATTCTGCCGTAATTGTTGTTATTGTGGCTTTCCTTTTGGCCTTTGTTTTTCAGGGGTTGAAACCACAACAGGATGCCAATGTGGCGTTGGACAAGAAAAAGCAGATACTCAATGCGCTCAATATTCGTGATTTGAGCAATGAGGTGGCCGATAAAACCTATAAAGAGGTGGTTGAGGCCGATGAGATTATTGACGCACAAGGACGTGTGTTAAATGCAGGAAAGCCCGGTGGCGAGCAGGCTGGTTTTAAACTGGAAAGCAAGGATTATAAGGCAGGTCGACTCGCTTTATATGTTTGCAAGGTGAATGGACAGCGCAAATATGTCATTCCTGTTTATGGAATGGGACTTTGGGGACCTATTAGTGGCTATATTGCTTTGAATGAAGACAAGGCCACTGTTTATGGTGTTTATTTCAACCATGAGAGTGAGACTGCTGGATTGGGTGCAGAGATTAAAGACAATGCGGCATGGCAAGCCAAGTTCCAAGGCAAGAAATTGTTTGCCGGAGGCAATGACAAGGCCATTGCTTTAGGTGTTGAAAAGAAGGTTGATGATCCCGCAACACAGGTCGATGCAGTCACGGGTGCAACGCTCACCAGCAATGGAGTGCGCGACATGTTGCACGAAGGGCTGAGCAAATATTTGGTATTTTTGAATGAACATTCCTCTAATCAATAGTGAAACAAATGAGCTTATTTAGTAAACAAAATAAAGAGGCCTTTATCAATCCCCTGAATTTGGATAATCCCATCATGGTTCAGGTGCTTGGTATTTGTAGCGCCTTAGCCGTAACGTCACAACTAAAGCCCGCCATCGTGATGGGGCTTGCCGTTACCATTATCACTGCTTTTTCGAACGTTATCATCTCATTGATACGCAAAACCATTCCATTGCGCATCCGCATTATTGTGCAGTTGGTGGTTGTGGCAGCCTTGGTGACTATCGTGAGTCAGATTTTAAAGGCTTTTGCCTATGATGTGAGCGTGCAACTATCGGTTTATGTCGGTTTGATTATCACCAACTGCATTCTGATGGGGCGTTTGGAAGCTTTCGCCATGATGAACAAGCCTTGGCCGAGTTTCTTAGATGGTTTGGGCAATGGCTTGGGCTATGCCATGATTTTGGTCATCGTGGGTGCCGTTCGCGAACTCTTAGGTCGTGGCAGCCTGTTGGGTTTCCAGCTTATTCCGCAATCCGTTTACGATGCCGGATATATGAATAATGGTATGATGACGATGCCTGCCATGGCGCTCATTCTGTTGGGATGTGTCATTTGGGTGCATCGTGCTTATATCTATAAAGAAAAATAAAACAAGACGAAAAGATGGAACATATCATATCATTATTTCTCCGTTCGATATTTGTCGACAACATGATTTTTGCCTTCTTCCTCGGCATGTGCTCGTTCCTTGCCGTGAGTAAGAACGTGAAAACCTCTTTCGGTTTGGGCATGGCCGTCACCTTTGTGCTGTTGGTCACGGTGCCTGTTGACTATTTATTGCAAACCAAAGTCTTAGGGCCCGATTGTCTTATCGAGGGTGTTGATTTGTCATATCTCAGCTTCATTCTCTTTATTGCCGTGATTGCCGGCATCACACAGCTGGTTGAAATGAGTGTCGAGAAATATTCCCCTTCGCTCTATTCGGCTTTGGGTATTTTCCTTCCGCTGATAGCTGTGAACTGTGCTATTATGGGAGCGTCGCTGTTTATGCAACAACGCATCAACCTCGATCCAAGCAACACGCAGTATATCGGCAATGTTGTCGATGCCATTGTCTACGCCATCGGTTCGGGTTTCGGTTGGACCTTAGCCATCGTTCTCATGGGTGCCATTCGCGAGAAGATGCAATACAGTGATGTGCCCAAGCCACTTCAAGGGCTCGGCATCACCTTCATCACCGTGGGACTGATGGCTATGGCGATGATGGTATTCAGTGGCTTAAAAATTTAATTCAGAACTATGGGAGAATTTATACTATATAGCATCGGAGTATTTTTAACCATCATACTCCTATTGGTCATCATCCTGCTCATTGCGAAGAAATATCTCAGCCCCAGTGGCAATGTGGAGATAGTCATCAATGGCGATAAGAAAATCAACGTGCCCCAGGGCAGTAGCGTGATGACGACGCTCAATGAAAACGGCATCTTTTTGCCCTCTGCCTGCGGCGGAAAAGCAAGTTGCGGGCAATGCAAGGTGCAGGTGTTAGAAGGTGGTGGCGAAATCCTCGACTCGGAGCGGCCCCACTTCTCGCGCAAGGAAATCAAAGACCATTGGCGATTGGGCTGCCAGTGCAAGGTGAAAGGAAACCTTTCGCTGAAAGTGCCCGAGAGTGTCATGGGCGTGAAAGAATGGGAATGCACCGTCATCTCCAACAAGAACGTCAGCTCGTTTATCAAAGAGTTTAAGGTGGCCTTGCCCGAAGGCGAGCACATGGACTTCATTCCGGGTTCGTATGCGCAGATTAAGATTCCTGCTTACGACTGCATCGACTATGACAAGGACTTCGATAAGGCGCTCATCGGCGACGATTACATCGGCACGTGGCAAAAGTTCAACCTCTTTTCGCTCAAGGCACACAATCCCGAACCCACCGTGCGCGCCTATTCTATGGCCAACTATCCGGCCGAGGGCGACATCATCACGCTCACCGTGCGCATCGCCTCGACACCTTTCTTGCCCCGTCCGCAAGTGGGATTTCAGAATGTGCCCACGGGCATCGGCTCATCCTATATCTTCTCACTCAAGCCGGGTGACAAAGTGCTGATGAGCGGACCTTATGGCGATTTCCACCCCAATTTCACCTCGGGCAAAGAGATGATATGGATTGGCGGCGGCGCAGGTATGGCACCGTTGCGGGCACAAATCATGCACATGACGAAGACCCTCCACACCACCGACCGCGAAATGCACTTCTTCTATGGTGCGCGTGCGCTGGTCGAAGCATTCTTCTTGGAGGATTTTTGGGAATTGGAGAAAGCGTTTCCCAACTTCCATTTCCACCTTTCGTTAGATCAGCCCGACCCGAAGGCCGATGCCGCCGGCGTGAAGTATTATGCAGGGTTTGCCGTGAATTGCATTCGCGACACCTATCTGAAGAATCACGAAGCGCCCGAAGACTGCGAATATTATCTTTGCGGTCCTCCCATGCTCATTAAGACGGTCACCGACTATCTCGACAGTTTGGGTGTGGAGCAAGATGCCATTATGTACGACAATTTTGGATAAATGGTTATATGTATGCAGGCGGTCAACAAGCAAAGGTTTGTTGGCCGCTTTTCTTTGTCTGCCGAATGGCCGCTGCAACGATGCAATAGCTCATCTTGCCCGAACAGCTGTTTTTCTCAAAAACATGCGATTGTCAACCCCCGAACGAGCGTTTTTCTCAAAAACATGCGATTGTCAACCCCCGAACGAGCGTTTTTCTCAAAAACGA